>JAJDNP010000004.1 GCA_022340645.1 Gammaproteobacteria bacterium
CTGGCGCGCCTGCCCGTAAACACACGGTCGAGGCAGGCCTGGTTGCAGGCAATACATTTGTTTATGAGATGGGCCTGGTTATTTCCGGCTTTTTGCATAAACGCACTGTCGGCAAGAAAAGGCCTTGCCATAGAGACAAGATCAGCATCACCATGCTGCAAACAGCTTTCAGCTATTTCCGGACTGTTAATACGATTGGACGTCATTAGCGGAATAGTGATCGCCCGTTTCAGCCTGTTACTCACCCAGCTAAATGCAGCCTCGGGAACAACGGAAGCAATGGTCGGGATTCTCACCTCGTGCCAGCCGATACCGGTATTGATGATAGTAGCGCCGGCTTTTTCAATTTCCCTGGCGTGCAATTCTATTTCCGCCCAGCTGCTGCCGTCGCTGTGCAAATCCAGCATCGACAGCCGGTAAATAATAATAAAATTTTCACCCGCCGTCCTTCTGATGGCGCGGACAATTTCCAGCGAGAAACGAATTCTATTCTCAAAAGACCCGCCCCATGCATCCTGCCGGTGATTAGTGTTCCGGCAGACGAACTGGTTAATTAAATAACCTTCCGAACCCATCACTTCAACGCCATCATAACCCGCCTGTTTCGCCAGTTTTGCGGTATGCGCATAGGCTTTGATCAGCTTTTTAACCTGCCTGTCGCTTATGGCTCTGGGAGTATAAGGTGATATCGGCGATTTTATGGCGGATGGCGCCACCGCAAACGGATGCATGGCGTATCGACCGGCATGCAAAATCTGCAAACAGATCTTTGCATCATAGCGCTGCACCGCCTGCACCAGTTTACGGTGCCTGGCCAGCTGCATAAAACTGCTTAACTGTGATGAAAACAGTGACAGGCGGCCACTGAATGTTGGTGATATACCACCTGTAATAATCAAAGCGACACCGGCTTTTGCCCGCTGCTGATAAAATTCTGCCAGCTTATCAAAACCATTTCGACTTTCTTCAAGGCCGGTGTGCATTGCCCCCATGACGCTGCGGTTTTTCAGGCGCGTAAAGCCCAGCTCCAGCGGTTTCATCAGCATTGTAAAATCAGACCGGATAATGACTGTATCCTCTTAATACATGGAAGAATTATAAAGTAATCACCAATAATTCTGACAACTTGTCTTGTTTGATAATGACATTTTGTCCTGTTCGCGGGTGATCCCGTTTAAATCATAAAAGTTTAGTTACTATCTATTGCACTTACCGGGATTCAGGGTTATTTTTAAACTATGGGGCTCCGATAACCGTAAAAAAATAATGTATCAAACGCTGTTAAAAACATCATACAAAGCCGTCGCATTATTAACACTGCTGTTGTTATACGGCACGGCATTTGCCGACTATCTCAGTCCACCCACTATTAATGGCAGTATCGTTATTAACGCGGAAACGCTGATCCAGCTTGCACAGGAACGCGATGACCTGGTCATCATTGACTCTCGTATTCGTTCAGACAGACGCCAGGGATACATAGCCGATTCGATTAGTTTGCCTGATACTGAAACTGACTGTACTTCATTATTTCGTGTCATTCACAGGAAAAATACACCCGTCGTATTTTATTGTAACGGACCGAAATGCCAGCGTAGTGATAATGCCGTAAAAATAGCGGTCGAATGCGGCTATACAAATATTTTCTGGTTCAGGGGCGGCTTCGAAGAATGGATTAGCAAACAGTATTTAACCCATAAGTAACAATAATGAATTTCCGCTTTTCACTGGCCGACAAAATAAGCATAACCATCATCGCCATAGGGCTGTTTGGCATATTGCTGGTGTATTACATTTCCACTTCATACAAGCAATTCGCCTATCAACACCATGCTCAGTCGATACAGCAGGTAGCCTATCTCGAGATAAATGACCTGATCGAAAGCCTGAAAACAGATTCCCAGGATCTCGCCCTGTCTGTAGAAATTGAAAGCGATTTTATAAGTGATTTTCGATATGACCGGATAGACCATTTGAAAGCCCAGCTTGACACCCAGTTTTATCGGTATTTTGTCACCGCCGGGATCGTCAAATTATTAAAACTCTATGTTTTCGACACTGATTTCAGATTACACGGTTTTTCCACCAAGGGAGTGGCTATCGGCACTGATAACGAAATAATCTGCCCTAACCTCAGCCAGCTGGAGTTAAAACGCAATAACACCGATAAACTGAAACCTCTTGCAGAGATGTGCTTAAATCATGACAGACCAGTATATGCGGTAATCGTGCCATTTGGTGGATTGAAACCTGACGGCTACATTCAAATTGTTACTGACCTGGCATACAAGCTGCAAAAGATAGAGCAATCGCTTGCCATGCCAATTCAGATTAATTCGCCCGCAGGGCAAATAATTTACCAGTCTGAGGAATGGCTGTCACATCCAGATAACAGGAATTATCTGAATATCGACCTGCCGATAACAAGTGATACTGGTAACCCTGTTATGACCATATCATTCATGTCTGACATGAGAAAGTTCAACAGGGAGATCACGGAACATCGCAACCGTATCATGTCACTTGCGCTAATAGCAACGGCATTCGCGGTGTTTCTGGTTTTGTTAATACTGAGAAAATCTGCCATCCCGCCGTTAGCAAAAATATACGACGTATTAGAAAAAATTCATTTGTTTTCTCATACCGATACTGACGATGGTCGCTTGCTATTTGAGCAGTTATTAGAACAAATCATTCATTTGCGCCGCAAATTAAAAACACGTTTTTCGGTAATGATTCTGGATTTAACCCACTTTAAAAAAGTTAATGACGATTACGGCAATGCCATTGGCGACCAGCTGTTGCTGGAAGTAGAAGCTCGCCTGGGTTCAATATTACGTGACTCTGACTTGATTTCGTGGATCGGTACCGACACACCCGGACACAAATTATTACCGACAGGCAAAAAAACTCAGTATCGCGCCACCATCGCCAGGCTTGGCGGTGATGAATTCGGCCTGCTGCTGCCGTCAGCACATACCGAAGAACAGGCAAATAAAGTTGCACAACGAATCGTGGAAACATTAAACAAGCCATTCCAGATAAAAGACCATAACATTACAATTGAATGTAAAATTGGTATCAGCATCTTCCCCATACACGGCGAGGATGAAAAGCTCCTGATTCGAAATGCAGATAAAGCCATGTATCAGGCAAAATCACTAATGCAGCCATTTTATGTGTTCAGGCCTGAGAAAAAAAACGAGGAATGAGCTACTGCAGCCGGCCGCTTCCCCGTTTCCCGCTTTGGTCATGCCGAAATTTGCGTTATAGTAAGGTCCTGACCCGATAAGCAAACAGCATTACCCGATATATGTATAACGAATACTTTGGATTCAAGGAGGCGCCATTCTCCATCGCGCCCGATCCGCGTTATTTATACATGACTGCGCAGCATCGGGACGCCCTGGCGCACCTTGTTTACGGGCTAAACAGCGAGGGCGGCTGCATTCTTCTTACCGGTGAAGTTGGCACAGGCAAAACCACCATATGCCGTTGTCTTCTTGAACAAATACCCGAGCAGGCCAATGTGGCCTTATTGCTTAACCCTAAAGTCAACGAAGTGGAGTTACTCGAAACAATCTGCGATGAATTAAATATAAGCTATCCGGATACCAGCAACAGCATAAAAACCTACACAGACAGGATTTACGATTTTTTAATCAACAGCAATCAGAAAAATGAAAAAACCGTATTAATCATCGATGAAGCACAGAACCTGGACAGCCAGGTCCTGGAGCAGCTGCGCCTGTTAACAAACCTGGAAACAAATCAGCGTAAACTTCTGCAGATAATCATTCTCGGCCAGCCGGAACTACTGGACATCCTGGCAAAAGCCGAAATGCGCCAGTTGGCGCAGCGCATTACCGCACGCTTTCATTTGCAGCCCCTGGACAGAAATGAAGTCAAAGCCTACGTCAGCCACCGCCTTGCCGTGGCGGGACAAAATATCCAGCTATTCCCGGAAAACAGCATTAAGCTGTTATACAGGCTCAGTAATGGTATTCCCCGCCTGATCAACATTATTTGTGACCGTGCCCTGTTAGGGGCTTACGTAGAAAACCAGTATCGAGTTAATCCATCCATCATAAAAAAAGCGGCAAAAGAAGTATTTGGCGAACTTAAAAATGTTAAGCATTACAAAAGAAATAAACAACGGCTATTTCCACTCGCTGCTGTTGCCAGTGTTTTAATTATGGGCCTGGCCGTTTTTGCGTATTACAGATTCAGCACTGAAAACGCTGACGTCACTGCTCGGCAAACAGCTGCTGCCGGTATAGAAAACAAACCGGCAGCCGCAGACACCGATGCTGGCATGCAGCCAGCCATTGCTTACCTGCCGGCAGAACAAACATCGACAGGGCCGGCGCCGGAT
>JAJDNP010000167.1 GCA_022340645.1 Gammaproteobacteria bacterium
TGGTGGGCGCAGCCTGTCACGTGCGCAAAGCCTGTAATGAACTGGGTAAACGCTGGACGCATGGCATTCGCCAATGCGAGACCTTGTTCTCAAGTAGTTAAGCACTACTACAACACAACGATAACAGTGAGCTTGAAATAAACAGCTCAGGAATGCCTTTGTCCTGGATTTACTATTTTCTCATTGCTGCAGTTAAAAAGACCATTTTGTAAGTTGTCAGTAGCCTTCTTAACAGAAATCATTTGAAATAAAAGAACAGGTTGAGGTGAATTTACGTTAATGACTTTTTAAATATTGGCTGTCCTTGTTTTTTTAATATTGGCTGTCCTTGTTTTTTCTTGTTTTTTGTTTATTTAATTGAAATAATCAGGGAAGTCCTGAATGTGTTTCCCTGTCAGTATCGGGCCATCATTCCCGGCCGGGGGGCCTGTCCTATAGAATATTGCAACCAAAATATCCATCATGGCGGGACCGGCGCCACGCCGGGATAGAATGGTTATTGATTTCTCGTTAGAGTCGAAATGACAGAGTCAGAGAATGTTTAGCTAAAAACCGACACACACAACGACATCAACGCTGCCGGATCCATGCCCAGGGCAAGAATAGCCAGGCCATTGGTGCTGAGAGCGATCTGCATGTCACGGCCGCATTGCAGCGGCCGGGTATCAACCGCATCATCAAAGTACATGACCCTTATAATACGCAGATAATAGAACAGGCCGATGATGGAGAAGAACACGGCAATCACCGCCATCCACACCATGTCAATATCGATCACGGCGTTTAGCACGGCCAGTTTTGCCCAGAAACCGACAGTGGGTGGCACACCCGCCATCGATAGCATTAGTATCATCATGATAAAGGCATACCACGGGCTGCGCTGGTTAAGACCCGCCAGGTCGGTGATATTATCCGCCTCAAACCCCTGTCGCGCCATCAGCATGATAATGCCGAAGCCGCCCAGTGACATCATCGCGTAAGTAATGGTATAGAACATGGCGGCAGAGTAACCGCCGGCCGTGCCTGAAAGTATGCCCAGTAAAATAAAACCAACGTGTGAAATCGTCGAATAGGCCAGCATGCGTTTAATATTGCTCTGCGCGATGGCAATGATATTACCCACGGCGAGGGATAAAACCGAGAGCACTATAATCATCTGCTGCCAGTCGGTCTGCAGGCCGCCCAGAGCTTCCACCAGCAGGCGCATAAACATGGCAAATCCCGCCAGCTTGGGCGCGGTTGCAATCAGTGCGGTAACAGCAGTCGGCGAACCGTGATAAACATCCGGCATCCACATATGAAACGGCACCGCACCCAGTTTGAAGGCCAGCGCGACCACGATAAACACCAGTGCGAATATCATGCCGATACTTTGCGCGCCCTGTGCCTGTGACACCGCCGCACCAATTTCCGATAACTGCAGGCTGCCTGATAAACCGTAAAGAATGGACATACCGTAAAGCAGCATGCCGGAAGCAATTGCACCCAGTACGAAATATTTCATGGCCGCTTCCGAGGCATCGCCGTTATCGCGACTGAATGCGACAAGTGCATACAGGCAGAGTGATAATAACTCCAGCCCCAGGTAAAGCATCAGCATATTATTGGCTGACACCATCAGCATCATGCCAACAATGCTGAACAGGCCCAGCACGTAAAATTCGCCTTTAAAAATATTGCGGGCCTGCAGGTATTCTCTTGAATAAACAAACACGCCAAAGCTGATAATCAGAATAAACAGTTTAAGGGCATCCGCCATGGCATCCTGCACGAACAGGTCATTGAATGCCTGAACACGTGTATTCGTCTGGTTCGCCAGCACCAGCATGAGGGTAACAATCAATGCCAGCTGCGACAGCACATAACTGAAATTTCTTTTTTCATCCGGCAGGTATACATCCACCACCAGCACCAGGCAGGCCATTGCCAGTAAAAACACTTCGGGCAGAGCGACGGCGATATTGAGTGATTCGAATGTCATTCTTGGTTATCCAGTAAAAATCTTGTTATTGATATTCACGCCGTAGTTAGCCACTATATCTACCGACACCATTTACAGTTTGGAAACGGCGATGTGCTGCAGGAAGTTTTCGACGCTTGCGTGCATCACATCAACCACCGGCGCCGGCCACAGTCCAAGCGCTAAAACCGCGATTGCCAGTAAGGCCATAATAATAAATTCACGTGAATTTATGTCCTGCAGCGCTGCCACGTTTTCATTGACCACCTCGCCATAGAAAACACGCTTCACCATCCACAGGGTATAAGCCGCACCCAGGATAAGCGTTAATGCTGCCAGCAATGCATACCAGAAGTTGGCGTGGAAACTGGCGATGATCACCATAAACTCGCCGACAAAACCCGAGGTTCCCGGCAGGCCGGCATTGGACATGGCAAAGAAAACCGCAAAGCCGGCGAAAATCGGCATGGTGTTAACCACGCCGCCGTAAGCACTTATTTCACGGGTATGCATACGGTCGTACAACACGCCGATCATAAGGAACAGCGCGCCGGAAATGAAACCGTGCGAGATCATCTGGATCATCGCGCCTTCAACGGCAAGCGCTGCACCGTTGCCGCCGGCATTGGCAGGGTTCCCCCAGATCTGGAAAACCACGAACAGGCCCAGGGTAACGAAGCCCATGTGCGCAATCGATGAATACGCCACCAGCTTTTTCATGTCTCTCTGCACCAGGGCAACAAAACCGATATAAACCACCGCCACCAGCGACATAAGAATAATTAACCAGTCAAGTTCGCGCGATGCATCCGGCGTTATCGGCAGGCTGAATCGAATAAAACCGTAGCCGCCGATTTTCAGCATGATGGCCGCCAGTATTACCGAACCGCCGGTAGGTGCTTCCACATGCGCATCCGGCAACCAGGTATGCACCGGCCACATCGGTACTTTCACGGCAAAGGCAGCCAGGAAGGCAAGGAAGATCAGTATCTGTTCGTTCAGGCCCAGCTTGAGCATATGCATGTCCAGAATGGCAAAACTGCCGCCCTTGAAATACATGTAGATCAATGCCACCAGCATAAACACGGAACCGATAAAGGTGTAGATAAAGAACTTGATGGTGGCATAGACACGGCGCTCGCCGCCCCAGATACCGATGAGGATAAACATCGGCACCAGCATGGCTTCCCAGAACACGTAAAAGAATATTGCATCCAGTGCGGAAAAGACCGCTACCATCAGCCCTTCCATAATAAGGAAAGCGGCATAATATTGCGCCGGTTTTTTCTTGATTACTTCCCAGCCGGCAATTACTACCAGTATGGTGGTAAACGTGGTGAGAATAATCAACGGCATCGAAAATCCGTCGACACCAAAATGATAGTTGATGTCGAATGCGGGTATCCACGGAGATTTTTCGACGAACTGCATCGCCGCAGTCGAAGAATCAAAACCGGTGTAAAGACCGAGACTTAGAACAAAGGTTGCAATAGCAACAACCAGGGATAAAACACGAACACCCCCGGCATCACCTTTATCTCCGGAAAGCAGTACTGCCACGCCACCGATAATCGGCAACCAGACGACAAGACTCAACAATGGCAGATCAGACATGGGAAACCTTCGGTTTCAATGAAAAACTAAAAATGAAAAATGAAAAATTAAAATCTTTCATACTCTCATACCCATTATTCGTTTTTTGTTTTTGTCTCTTATTTTTCATTTTTCATTTTTCATTTTTCATTGCTTTAATACGTTGCTTCAAAT
>JAJDNP010000168.1 GCA_022340645.1 Gammaproteobacteria bacterium
CAGGCAAATCGCGGGGTGAGCTACAGGAGGCTGGCTAGATGATTTTCAGAGGCGCTGCTGTCACCATTTATTGTCAACCCGGAAGTTTCATAGGAACGCTGCAAATACTACTTAATATTCAGGTATTCATAAGAAATATCAGTATATTAGAAAAGTATACTATGTATCCGGAAACGCTATGCAGTTTTTGCCATGAATAAACTTCTTTGGACATCAGCGGTCCCAAGATTAATTTATTATGGGAAGATTCCCCTGCAACCATAATAACTTAAAGGTGACGGAGGCATTATTGTTTAATCCCTCCGTCACCTTTTTTAACCTTTTTTATCCTATTATTCAGCTAAGGTGTTAGAACTAATGATGAAAATTAAATTAAGAGAGTGGTGGAATGTTGCAAACGGTCGTTAAAAAATGGTTCCGCGATAAGGACTATGGGCTTCTCAATAACGGAGGTGGTCCAGACATAATTGTAAACAAGGCCGACCTTGTTAACTGTGAGTTTTTAAAAATTGGCGTTACCGTCGAGTTTGAATGTTACTCAGATAAACGAGGTTTAATTGCTAAAAAGGTTAAGCTTTTACAACAGAAAAAGTTAAGCGGCCAACATAATGGAAAGCGCAGCACTAAGCCTTTTCGCCCTGGGGTTATGACTTAAATTTCAAAAATTACTGCCTCAAATTAATTGAAGAAAAAAGAAGGGGTAAGTTTAGCCTGGTCCCTTGTACATTCTTGTACATTTTCAACCGTGGTTTTATCCCGCATCATCAGCAACCCACAAACGCTGCCACCCCACATGGCCAAGGCGGCGCAAGGTCTCGATATTTTTTTCATAGATATCGGCGGCATCGGGAAATGCAACCACCGCACGCGTAATGCTCGATTCACGTAGTAGATGCAGCATGGGATAGGGTGAACGATTCGTGTAATTATCGATATCATCCGGCTCCGCATCGCCAAACTGGTAATCTGGATGGAAGCTTGCAATCTGAAACTCCTCCGCCAGCCCCTGCTTTGAGATTTCCGCATTGGCCGCATGCAGGAAATGGTTGTACTCGATAAACTCATTCAGCACGCCGGGATGAATAAGCAGCGTGGTTTCGCAAACGTCGGGGTTCGCATCATGCAGGGCGCGGAGTTCACTGGAGATATCGTCCAGCAGCTCATCCGTGTATTGCGCACTACTTACAAAATAGCGCACGCGCTGATTCACATGAACCGATTTGGCGAAGGGGCACAGGTTAAGACCGATAACGGCCCGCTCGAGCCAGTTTCGTGTTGCGGTGATAATTGCATCAGATTCGGTAGTGTGAAGCTCAGTATACATAGTCAGGGAGAGCAAACAGGAATGTGAACTGCATTATGTCAAAAATCAGATGCTGATATCGCTTTATTATCGTTAAGCGGGGCAGCAGTGGGGCGTGCCCCTTTTGCTCACTTTTAATTCAGTTAAGGTGTAAAATGCATTATGAAATTTCCAAAACGTATCCAGCCGCTGATTGAAGATGGCCTGGTGGATGAAGTCATCAGCCAGTTGATGAGTGGCAAAGAAGCCACGGTTTACGTCGTGCGCTGCGGGGCCGAGATCCGCTGCGCCAAAGTATACAAAGAAATCCATAAACGCAGCTTCAAAAAAGCCGTGGAGTACCAGGAAGGCCGCAAGGTCCGCAATAGCCGCCGCGCCCGCGCCATGGAGAAAGGCTCAAAATTCGGCCGTAATCAGCAGGAAGAGACCTGGCAAAATGCCGAAGTCGATGCACTCTATCGCCTGGCCAATGCCGGTGTACGTGTGCCCAAACCCTACGGTTGTTTTGACGGCGTCCTGCTGATGGAATTGATCACCAATGACGAAGGCGATGTGGCCCCGCGCCTGAACGATGTTTCCATGACTACCGAGCTGGCGCTGGCAGACCACGCCGTTGTTATGAAATACGTGATGCGCATGCTTTGCGCCGGTATAGTGCACGGCGACCTGTCAGAATTTAATGTGCTGGTGGATGATTATGGCCCGGTAATCATCGACCTGCCCCAGGCGGTGGATGCAGCTGGCAATAACAATGCGAAGGCAATGCTGGAACGGGACGTTAACAATATGACTGCCTATTACGGCCAGTACGCGCCGGAATTGCTCGGCAGCAAATACGCCAAAGAAATCTGGGCATTATTTGAAGACGGCGAATTACATCCAGATGTCGAACTAACAGGGCACTTTGAGGAAAGTACGGAAGCTGCTGACGTGGATACGGTGATACAGGAAATTAAAGCGGCATTTGCCGAAGAGCAGGAGCGCCAGCAGCGTATGCGTGAAGCGGCAGGGTTATAGCGGTGGCTTTATGTCACGCATACATCCCTTTAATATAAGACCGGCTGGCGTGTGAAACAACAAGGTGAAAGCATGTAACCAGTGCGGCAAATGTTGTATCAAGTACAGCAACGGCGGCCTAACTACATCTGCCAGTCAAATCGACTATTGGTATAACCACAGGCCTGAAATATATAAATACGTTAACGACGGCAACATCTGGATGGACCCCGACACGGGTAAACAGATAGAGCTATGCCCGTGGCTAAGCAGCGAGCCTGAGCAAAACAAATATAGCTGTGAGATTTATTTCGATCCATCACCTTTTAGTTTTATACAACACCCTGGTATATGGGTATGAATGGATTTAACATCACACATGCAGCAATGACTGAAATCTGGAGCACTCAGAAAACTTAGCGGATGGATGCAATGCCAGTATAATAAATGCCCTCAGATGTCTCGACAGATTTTTACTCAGGCCACAAGCTATCACGGAGTTTTCAAATGGATAAACCCGCGCTGGATACCTACCACAAGGCGCTCGCTTTCAATATGGATAAAACACCATACGGCACCATTGCTGAAATCGGCGCCGGGCAGGAGATAGCACGCTGGTTCTTTAAAGTCGGTGGCGCCGCCGGCAGCATCGCCAAGACGATGTCCGCTTACGATATGAAAGTCAGCGATTCGATCTACGGCAGCTGCCGGCGTTATGTCAGCCGTGAACGGCTGCAGGCGATGCTGGACAGGGAATATAACCTGGTTGTTGACCGGCTCGATGAGGTGCGCGGCGCCGACAGCACCTTTTTTGCTTTTGCCAATACGGTTTCGACCTACAGTTATACCCAGCAGCGCGCAGGACATGGCTGGTTAGGCATCCGCTTGCAGACGCATCCGCGAGAAGCGGCATCGCAGATCGATCTGCATGTCGTGCTCAAGGGCAAGTCGAACACGCAGGACCAGGAAACTATCGGCATCCTCGGTGTGAACCTGATCTATGGCGCACACTATCATTGCGCTGATCCGTTCAAGTTGCTGCGCTCGTTGATGGATGGCCTGAGTACGGACTCGCTGGAAATCGATATGATCGATTTCGAAGGCCCGGCATTTGCCGCGGTCGACAATCGACTGATGGCATTGCGCCTGGTCAAATACGGCTTTACCCATGCGGCAATGTTTAACGCTAACGGCAAACTGGTGCAGCCGTCTGATACCCTGTACAAACAGGCCGTGCTGGTCGAACGCGGTAACTTCCGGCCGCCAACCCTGCTGACCATGAATATACTGGACAAGGCTTACGAGGCGTTTATCAGCGAGCCTAATGTGGACCCGGACAATGTGCTGGTGCTGAGCGAGATGACCTTGCAGAACCTGCGCGGTGGTGTCGAAGTCGGCAGCGGTATCGATGTCGAGGATTTTTTACAGCGGGCGGAAATTCTGTGTGCGCTGGGCAAGAACGTGATGGTCTCAAATTTCGGCGAGTTCTATAAACTGGCGCAGTACCTGTACCATCGGACCAGTCAACCGGTTGCCGTGGCCCTGGGCGTACAGAACCTGCTGAATATCTTTGATGAATCCTATTACGACAACCTCGACGGCGGCATCCTCGAAGCGTTTGGCCGCCTGTTCAGAAATGATATGCGGCTCTACGCGTGCCCGAAAATTGACGACCAGAGTAACGAACTGGTGACGGCGCAAAACATCAGGGTCAGCAATCATCTGCGCCACCTGTACCGCCACCTGATGGAAAATGATTATCTCAGGGATCTCGATTCGATTGAGCGTGATTACCTGCTGATACACTCCAAAAAGGTACTGCAAAAAATTCGTAGCGGTGATTCATCGTGGATGAAAATGGTGCCTGAAGAGGTGGTCAGAATAATCAACGAACGCGGTCTATTTTGTAAAACGCCAGCTCAATAAGGCTATAGCAAAACTAATGGCAGACCCTGTAATTTGTAATTTCGGATGTGGAATGTAAGGACTGACACCTCGCCATGCTATAAGTACCTCAGGTGACAAGACATGATTAGAGCAAAGGGCCCTGCTTCATTGCTGTCCCACTTAATGTTAGAAACATGGATTGGGAACTGTTGTGCGAGACCGTATGCCGCATGGATGCGGCATTCGAGCGTACAAGGAAGTATTCACAGCGTGTCTCGGGCGACCGTTGCCAGTTCATGTTTCGGA
>JAJDNP010000040.1 GCA_022340645.1 Gammaproteobacteria bacterium
CTCCGCTTTTGTTGAGTGGATTAGCGGCGTGTGGAGGGTTAGAGGTTTACCTTCGACACCGGCCCTGGTTGCCAGATTTGCCATGGCTTCATAGGTATTGATAAAAGCCGGGCGGCAGTCAGGATAGCCTGAATAGTCAACCGCGTTTACGCCAATATAAATATCCTGCGATGACAGCACTTCAGCAATAGCCAGTGCATGCGATAAAAACAGTGTGTTTCTCGCCGGTACATAGGTTACCGGAATAACATGCGAACCCTCATCAATCGCATCTTCAGGTACAGCTATTGACTTATCGGTTAATGCGGAGCCTGCCATCACCCCGGCATCGATATGGATCAGCTGATGGCTGGCCGCATAGCGTTCAGCGATTTTTTTTGCCGCATTAATCTCAGACAGATGGCGCTGTGCGTAATCAAAACTCAGGGCATGACACTTAAACCGCTGACTTGCAATAGCCAGCACGGTAGCGGAATCCAGCCCGCCCGACAATAGAACAATAGCCAAAGGTTTCGTTGTTGCCGATGACGCTGAATTACTGGTAATAGCCACTTAAAACTACTCTTGGTTTACAGGGGATAACAACTAAACACCCGGGATATCGCCCCACAGATACTTATGCAACTGTATTTGAAAACGAACATTGAGCTGGTCCCTCAACACCCAGTCTGCCAGCCTGGCGGCATCCATCTGTTTATATGCAGGTGAAAACAGGACTTCACACCTGTTTTCAAGCCGATACTTATCGATCAGCCGCCTGCTCCAGATATAGTCATTTTCATCGCAAATCACAAACTTGATCTGATCATCTGCTGATATATATGAAAGGTTGTCGAACCGGTTCCTGCTGTCCTCGCCTGAGGCGGGGGTTTTGATATCAACGACCTTAACAACCCGTTTATCAACTTCATCAATCGCAATTGCACCACTGGTCTCTAACGATACCCTGTATCCCAGTTCACATAGATATTTAAGCAGCACAAGACAGTTTTTCTGCGCTAATGGCTCGCCGCCGGTTACCGTGACAAATGAAGTATTATATTTTTTTACTTCGTTTACGACGGTTTCAACATCCATCCATTCGCCGCCGCTAAAAGCATAGGCAGTATCACAATAATGACAGCGCAGGGGACAGCCTGTTAATCGTATAAATACTGTCGGCAGACCAGAACTGCGCGACTCACCCTGTAATGAATAAAATATCTCGGTTATTTTCAGGCGCGCCTGCTTTTCAGGCGACTGCTGCGCATCCCGCGCTAATTGCTTTTCTGCTGGCATTACCGTACAGCTAATGCCCTTCTCGCTTCATACGCTGCAGGCGCTCATTGGCTTTTTTAGCTACCGTGGTGTCGGGATATAATTTAATAACCTGCTGCAAGGCCTCAGTCGCGGCAGACCAGTTTTTTAACTCGTAATACACATAACCGATTTTCAAACGTGCACCGGAATTTTTAGAACTGTCAGGATATTGTGCTATCAGCTGCTGAAACTCGGTCAATGCCTTTTTATAGTCGCGCGAAACATAACTGGCTTCACCCAGCCAGTATTGTGCGTTATCCGCATATTTACTATTAGGATAAGTGGCTTTAAAGGATTCAAAAGAGGCTATCGACTGCTTGTACTGTCCCTCTTTCAATAAAGCAAAGGCTTTCGAATAGGCTTCCTGCCCATCGACATCCCCGGCAGCAACCGGCGGTATAGCACTACCGGTTACAGCACTGCTTGGCGGTGGCACCGGTGCAGCGTATTTCACGTTATTGCTGCCGCCTGCTTCAACATTGTTGATACGCCGATCCATATCAAGATATAAACTGCGTTGTCTCTGCTTTATGTTTTCAAGTTCATAATCCTGCTGCTCAAGCTGTTCACGCAATAACGAAATTTCTTCGCGTAAAGACTGTATTGACTCGTTCTGCTGACGCAATAGATCTGAGTCCATGATGCGTTCCAGCCGTTGAATACGCTGTTTATAATTCAAATTTTCGAGACCGCTGTCGGCAGCCAGGACATTGCCTGTCAGGACCAGGCCACAAGCCAACAAGCTGTATTTGTGTATCTGATATTTCATACTGTTTATATTCACTGGTTAACTTTACTCAATGGTAAATCATTATTGATATACAATCTCCACACGGCGATTCAAGCTCATGGATTCTTCATCATGGCCAAAAGCGACGGGTTTTTCTTCTCCATAGCTAATAACAGCAATCTGATCATTACCAGCACCCTCATATAACATAAGCTGCTTGACAGCGCGCGCTCTTGCTTCCGCTAATGCGACATTATATTCGCGTGTACCGCGTTCGTCCGCATGGCCTTCCAGCCTGACTCGTGCGTTTGCATTGAACGCAAGATACCTGCCGTGATGTTTGACCAGTTCAACATAGTCATCACCGACCTTGTTGCTGTCAAATGCGAAATAAACCACTTTTTGTGACAGCACATTATTCGGATCGTTTATCGCATTTTCTTCATATGATACCAGTTTACCGCCTTCTAGCTCTGTACCACCAGCACCTTCAGCGCCTTCAATTGTACCGGCAGTTGCACCACCTGCTTCCTGCATATCGATACTACCGGCAATATCTTCACTGTCCGGCTTAGTTGCCTGGCTACAGGCAACGACAGACAGCGCCAGTACAGATATAAGTAATAATTTTTTCATCAAAAATCCCTCGTTGTAATATTATTCAGTTTTGTTTGATTTTATGCATACTCATTTAATAACGCGCAGCCGCCCAGGAAGGCTCCCGGACCTCGCCTTCCGTAAATGACAGACGCTGTTTTTGCCGCCCATCCACCGAAACGGCGGCCAGTACAGCTTTTCCTTTATCCTGTGACGCGAATAAAATCATACTGTTATTTGGCGCATATTCCGGCGATTCATCAAGCGGGCCGTCTGTTAAAATTCTGGATGATTTTGTTTCAAGATCTAAAATCGCGATGCGATAAATATTACCCTCGCCGTGCACGTAAGCTACGTACTTGCCGTCTGCTGAGACACTGGCACTGGCATTATAACCACCCTCATAAGTTAATCGTTCAGGACGGGCATTTCCTGTTACAGCCTGCAGGTACAACTGCGGTTTCCCGCTGCGGCTGGAAGTAAAAACGATTGATTTTCCATCAGGCAACCACGCTGCCTCGGTATCAATAGACCAGTGATTCGTCACCCGCTGCAGCGAATTATCGTTTAAATTTAAAATATAAATATCGGGATTACCGTCTTTGGACAGGGTGATGGCAAGTTTTTTACCATCGGGTGACCATGCCGGCGCACCATTCAAACCCTTGTACCTTGATCGGCTTTGCCTGGCGCCGGTTCGTATATTCTGGGTAAAAATTTCAGCCTGCCCGTTTTCAAAAGACACATAGGCCAGTTCGGAACCATCGGGAGACCAGGCGGGCGACATAATCGGCTGGGCTGAAGTCAGCAGTGTCTGCGGGTTATAACCGTCCGTATCGGATACCTGTAAGCGTGACACGCTGCCCTTGTCGCCCCCCTTATTATCACGTTGCACAGTCACGTAAGCGATGCGCGTACCAAATGCACCCGGCAGGCCTGTTATATGGGTAAAGATATAATCACTGATCTGGTGGGCAACATCGCGCAATGTTTTGTCAGTAGCTGTGAAACTGTAACCTAATACCTGTTTTGCTTTGAGGATGTCAATTAAACGAAACTGTACCTGGTATTTCCCGTCCGCCTGTAATGTCACACTGCCGATAACGATGTGATCCATTCCTGCGATACGCCAGGTTTTGAAATGTACCTCCGATGGTGTTTGCGGTCGTGCAATCAGGTCTTTTTCCGCAACCGGTGAAAACTTGCCACTGCGGGCCAGATCAGATGAAATTATTGCAGATACGTCTGCATCCTCTATTTTTTTACTACCGTTCCATTGAAAAGGAATAATCGCGATTGGCAATGCACCCTCATACCCCTCGGTAATATCAATTTTTAATACCGCCTGGGCAACGGAAGTAAAACTTAAAAACAACAAGCCAGTTATAAATTTTTTAATCATGATTAATTCTTTATTTTCTCATTCGATAGTAAGCAACAATTTCAACCTGGCGCCTTTGCTGACGCAGCTTAAAGACTAACGCGGTTTAAAGTTAAAATAAATCTCCCGGTCAAACACATCAGGGTTTGGCGGCAATGGCAATGGCGACGCTTTACGCACCGCCCGCTCAACCGAACGCTGAAAAGCGATATCACTGGTACAGGACTGCAATCGAACATCGATGACGTCCCCCGTCATTGTTTGCGTGACGATGACATCGCAGCTCTGGCCTGCAGTATCAGTCGGCGGCCGCAGCCAGTTATTTTCAACTTTTTGTGCAATCTGCATAATATATTGCTGGCGTTGCGTCTGCAATCTTGCCTGGTATGCTGCCTCTTTTCGTGCCTCTTCCTGACGTCTTTCCTCTTCGAGCAGGGCGCGTTCAAATTCAGCTTTTTCGTCTGCCCGCCGCTGACGCTCTTCCTCTTCTTTACGTTTTCTCTCTTCTTCCAGCCGCTGCTTTTCTTTCAGTTCCCTCTCCTTTTCCTCCCTGGCCAGCCTTTCTTTTTCCGCTTTCTCTTTTGCCAGGCGCTCCTGCTCTTTTCTGGCCTGCTCTTTTCTGGCCTGTTCTTCCCTGGCTGCTTTTTCCTTTGCCGCTTTCTCCCTGGCTATGCGTTCATCTTCTTTCTTTTTCGCTATCGCCAGTTCTTTCTGTTTTTTCGCTTCGGCATCCGCTTTCTTTTTTTCGGCCAGGCGCTTCTGTTCGAGCGCTTTTTTGCGCTGCAGCTCTTGCCTGCGCTTTTGCTCGGCTGCATTCTTCTGTTCAATTAACTTCTTTGCAGCCAGTTCTTTCTGTTTTTCCCGCTCATCGTATTGCTTTGCGTCAACTGCAACCGCATTAATGATGTTGTGCTGCTTAGTAGCGGGCATCGGCGGTTTTTCATTATTGGACAGATTAATACTTAACAGTATCACCAGGCCAATATGTATCACAATAACCAGCACCAGAATTCTTGGGTGGTTTTTAATTTCAGTAAGTAAACCGCTCGACTTCATCTCAATGATCCCGGTGGCAGATTCAGACTACGGCTGATCCGTCATTAAACCGACTTTTTCAACACCGGCAGACTGCAACAACACCATTGCCATGGTTACCGAGCCATAATCAGCAGCTTTGTCACCGCGCACCAGCACCGGGGTTTGAGGTTTCTGTTTAAGCACCAGGGCGATACGTTTGATGACATCATCATCACTTACAGGTTTTTTCAGGTTATCACCGATATTTAAATAATAATCGCCGGTTTTACTCACCGTTAATATCACCGGTTCCAGCTGTTCCGGCGGTAACGAGTTCGCCGCCAGTTTTGGCAGCTCTACCTCCACACCCTGCTGAACAATAGGAGCCGTTATCATAAAAATAATAAGCAGCACCAGCATGACATCAATGTAAGGCACAACGTTGATTTCAGACATTGCGCGGCGCTTCTTGCTCATGACGCGGATTCACCCATGGCATCACTCTGCCGCTGCAATATTGTTGCAAATTCTTCCGCGAAATTTTCATAGGTGCCGGACAGGCGGTCAACTTTTTCTGCGTAACGGTTATAGGCAATAACCGCGGGAATCGCCGCGAATAGACCCATCGCCGTTGCAATCAGCGCTTCCGCAATGCCTGGCGCGACCATCGCAAGACTGGCATGTTCCACGGCGCCAAGGGCAATAAAAGAGCGCATGATGCCCCATACCGTACCAAACAGGCCGATGTAAGGGCTGATCGAACCGATGGTTGCCAGCATGGCCAGATGTGAATCGAGATAATCCTCTTCTCTCGCAACAGCCACCTTCATACTGCGCTGCACGCTGGCCAGCATCATCTCCGTATTTATCTTATTTTTATGAGTGCGGACATATTCAGCAAAGCCGATTTCAAAAATTCGGGCGACACCGCGCTGTTCGCCGGCCTTGCGTTTTACCTGCTGATAGAGTTCGGACAAGTTGATCCCAGACCAGAACTGGTCCTCGAAACGCACTGCTTCTTCCCCGGCCTGCTTCAATACCTTGTACTTTAATACGATAATAATCCACGAAAGCACCGAGGCGCTCAGTAATATCATCATTACTATCTGCACCAGAAAACTTGCACGTGTCACCAGCGAAAACAGGGACATTTCAGCTTCCACAACAAAACTCCTGATTTATTGTTTTAATTATTGATGCAGGAATACTCTGCGCTGTGAATTTTTTCGCATTTAGACAGGCTATTTTAATATCAGCCTCAGATAACAATCCAGAAAGTACCTTATCCCTGCCGCTCTCGTGATGAGTCGACACAAGATAAACAGATTGCTTAAAACATATACTCGCTTTTCCCAATGAGCTGATGGATGTTACCACATTAAGCTCGTCATTAAATCTGGCCGGTTTTAAATATTTTATACTGGCGCTGTGTACCGCAAAGATGATACCCTGTTCCTGCTGTAACTGATCCTGTTGATACCCCAGACTGCGCAAAAGCTCGGTGCGCGCGCGTTCCATAAATTTCAGGTAATTCGCATAGTAAACAACACCCCCTGAATCGGTATCCTCGTAGTAGACACGTACCGGCCAGGAAAATTCCGTCAATCGTGAGGTCATTACTTATTTACTTTACTGTTTTGTTAACCTGGATATCTGCACAGGAGTACAGACTCTGGAATAAAATCTGTTTAAGCTGGTTTTAGAAGTTTGTTATTTAAATTATTTGGCAGCGATTCAGAAAACACTTAATCAAACAGGTCCTGCGCCTTTGCAGGCTCCCTGTCCACTTTGTTACCAAGGTCGTCCGGTGCATGCAGACCAAAATGCTGGTAAACATTTGCCGTCGCAACCCGTCCTCGCGGGGTGCGCATCAGGTATCCCTGTTGAATCAAATATGGTTCGATCACATCCTCGATAGTATCGCGTTCCTCGCCAATGGCTGCCGCGAGGTTTTCCACACCTACCGGCCCGCCGTTAAATTTCTCAATAATGGCCAGCAACAGGCGCCTGTCCATTATATCAAAACCAAGCGGATCAACCTTCAATAATTCCAGTGCTTTTGTCGCGATATCCCCATTAACATAACCGTTGCCCTTGACCTCCGCGTAATCACGCACGCGACGCAGAAGGCGATTAACAATTCGCGGCGTACCTCTGGCGCGGCGCGCAATTTCAGAGGCGCCGGCGTCATCAATCTGCACGTTTAATATACTGGATGAGCGTTTGACGATGTGGCTTAAATCATTGATGGCGTAAAAATCCAGCCGCAGCACAATGCCGAAGCGGTCGCGCAAAGGCGAGGTTAAGGATCCGGCACGCGTGGTGGCGCCAACCAGGGTAAACGGCGGCAAATCAAGCTTAATCGAGCGTGCTGCCGGGCCTTCGCCAATCATGATATCCAGCTGATGATCTTCCATTGCCGGATACAGGACTTCCTCAACCACCGCGCTTAAACGGTGAATTTCATCAATAAATAAAACATCGTGTGGCTCCAGGTTCGTCAGCAGCGCAGCGAGATCGCCCTGCTTTTCCAGTACCGGGCCGGAGGTTGAATGCAGATTGGCACCCATTTCATTAGCAACGATATGCGCCAGGGTGGTTTTACCCAGCCCAGGCGGTCCAAAAAACAGGATATGGTCCAGCGCCTCTTTTCGTGCCCTGGCGGCCGGAATAAAGATTTCCAGCTGCTCCGTCACCGCTGGCTGTCCCCGGTAATCCTTCAGAAACTGGGGGCGAATCGCCCTGTCGATGGCAACCTCACCGTCTATTTTCTCAGCCGAAAGTACCGGGTTTTCTATCATTCAGGAGTCTCTGTCCAGGTTAAAATAAAATTCTGCGAGACCTAAAGCCGATATATTACAGGCATGCTTCGCAGGCAATAGTTTATCTATTGCCAGGTAACATAACAATGAAGATGTCAGCTTTAGGCCTCGCCCATTGGGACCACGCCTTGATGCTGCCCTTTCTCGGCGTGGTCAGAATTTAATTCTAACCTGGATAGAGACTCCTAACCGCCACCTTGCAGCGCCGCGCGAATAATTTCTTCTGTTGATTTGCCGTTAACATCCACAGCGCGTACCATCTGGCTCGCCTGCTGTGCCTTGAACCCCAGGGAAATGAGTGCGCTGACCGCATCATTCACCGGGTTTGCCTCATCAATGTCAATGACTTCGGCCTGACCGGGTAATTTGACTGCCGCATCCTTGTCCAGGCGGTCTTTGAGCTCAACCACCAGGCGTTCCGCCGTCTTTTTACCGACACCGGGTAATTGGGTCAGTGCCTTGCTGTCACCCTGCATGACACAGCGCGAGAAATCCTCTGCACTCATGCCGGAAAGAATGGTCAACGCAAGCTTGGGGCCAACTCCGCTTATTTTTATCAATGTGCGAAACATCAGGCGCTCAGACTGTGTAAAAAAACCGTATAACAACTGGGCGTCTTCACGCACTACCAGGTGGGTATGCAGCGTGACGGTTTCGCCGCATTCCGGCAAACTATAAAATGTCGACATGGATGCTTCCAGTTCATAACCCACACCATGCACATCAATCAATATCGCTGGGGCTGTTTTTCCAGCAGCACACCTGTCAGGCGTCCAATCATTGAGTACTCATCTCCAGCGGCCGGCACGGACTCTCGATACCGCAGCGAGAGTTTTAACATGCATATGGTTGGCATGACACAGCGCAATAGCCAGGCCATCCGCCTCATCAGTTTGCGGTACAAAATCCAGTTTCAGTAATATTTTCATCATCTGCTGAATTTGCTGCTTTTCTGCAGCACCATGACCGACGACTGCTTTTTTGACTGCGCGCGGGGTGTATTCACCAATGCCCAGTTTCGCATTGATGCCGGCACAAATGGCTGCCCCTCTTGCCTGCCCAAGTTTAAGCGCAGAATCCACGTTTTTATTGACAAACACCTGTTCAACCGCCATCGATTGCGGCTGCCATTTGTCGATGACCAGGCTGATTTCATGAAAAATCATGCCCAGGCGCTCGGACAGTTCATCACCGCTTATTTTTATAAATCCACTGGCAACATAACTGTGTCGCAGACCGTCGCTGTCAATCACACCAAACCCCGTACTGCGAGAGCCGGGATCAATACCTATAATGCGTGTTTTTTCTGACACTAGTTTATACCCTCACAGCACGCGATTGACTACATGTAGGTGCCAATATTAGGCCACCGCGTCCGAATAAATTATTCGGCATATCCCAATGCCTGACCCTCCCGGGCTTGCATTAAAAATTATTCCCGACAATTTTTTCGAACCTGCAATAATTACAATAAAACTTCACGATTATGCAGACAACTGCTCCATCACTTCATCTGAAAAATCGGCGTTGGTATGCACGTTCTGTACATCATCCAGGTCTTCCAGGGACTCAATAAGCCGCATGATTTTCTCTGCATCTTCCAGCGCAACATCAATCAGATTAGCCGGCTTTTCCATCACTTCAGCTTCTTCCGGCGCAAAACCGGCGGCTGTCATGGCATCTTTGACCGCAATAAAATCTTCAAAAGCGGTGGTAACTTCGATACTGCCATCTTCATTACCTGCTACATCCTCGGCGCCGGCCTCCAGTGCAGCTTCCATGATGGCGTCTTCATCACTGCCCGGCGGGTACATCAATACTCCAGTTCGAGCAAACATATAGGCGACCGAACCATCGGTGCCCAGATTGCCGCCGGCTTTTGTGAAAGCATGACGCACTTCAGAAACCGTGCGATTACGATTATCGGTCAGACAATCAACCATAATGGCAGTACCTGCCGGGCCATAACCTTCATAGCGGATTTCTTCGTAGTTGGCATCATCACCCTCCCCCGTACCGCGCTTGATGGCACGTTCAATGGTATCACGGGTCATGTTGGCGGCAAGCGCCTTATCCACGGCAAGGCGCAAACGTGGATTTGCCGTAACATCTCCACCGCCACCGCTGCGTGCGGCCACGGTGATTTCTCGAATTAATTTAGTGAAAATTTTACCGCGTTTTTTATCCTGGGCAGCTTTGCGATGTTTGATGTTCGCAAATTTACTGTGGCCAGCCATAACCTACTCCTGTTATTCTTCTCTTTTTTGTTGTGCTGATAGCAATATATGTTGTGAAGTCTACCATTGCTGAAAGCAGTCGGCTAAGGGTTTTGAGCTATATAATTTACGACTATTGTCTCTTCTGGCATTGCGGGTCTCGCCCCGCTGGCGAGTTACTCTTTTGCTACAGCCCAAAAGAGTAACCAGACTAATTTCGTCAGGAACGTTGTGAGCAGCTGCTTTGTAGCCGGGCTGTCTCAATGGCTTGTTTAAGGTGGATTAAAATCAAAAGAAAAAACAAGTCTAAAACCCGTAAACAGAACCTTATTCATTCACCATCAGCAGGGAAGGTTCGGCCAAAAATTGACCCTCGCGGTTTTCCAGTGAATAGGTGAAGTGCAGCATGAATGGACGGTCAATGATTTGGACTGAACTTCCGATGTCGACCCTGAATGCCCGTTGGTGAAAAAGAAAAAACTATTAGATTCTTCCGCAAATGAACGCACTAAAATGCCGGGAGCATTTTGAACGTACGCTAGTACGGTCCGAAGGACGTAGCGCAGGAGGCGCGTAGTAAATACACGCGAATTATTAAAAACAAAAAAATAAATTATCCACAGATAAACGCAGATGAACACAGATATTTAAAAGCATGGAATCGTTTTTACCAATGTTTATTATTTGCGTTCATTTGCGTTCATTTGCGTTCATTTGCGGAAAAAATTAGTTTTTTCTGGCAGTCTGCTCATGGCCGTACTTACCCATAGCAAATAAAGACGAGACAGTCAGATATCAGTATACATTTCCAGCACATTTGATTTTAGCGACTGGGAAGGTTTGTAGCATAAGCGGACTGTTAATGACTCTTGTTATATTTGCATAGCCGACCCTATGCAGATTTTCATGTTATTAAACCATTATTGCTTAACTTTGATTAGTAACTCTTTTTTGCACTTTCAAAAGACAAAACATAAATATTTTGTAACATATTGGTGCATAAAATCTATCATAATAACTTGTACTTATACGACCATTAAAGAATGTTTGATATATATCAGTATGTTGCTTATATCTAATCCAGGTGGCACGAAACGTGCTGCAATTACAACGGCCTTACTGAAAACAACGGATTAATTCTAAATGAGAAAAAAAGATTTAGTAAATTTAACAGGCGTAACTCCATGGACATCCGCATACTATTTACAATCAGTGTTTTTCTCATGGCACAGTTTGCAATCGCTGAACAAACTGTTGACCAGATACGACCAGATTTAGATAACGTTATTCAAAAGCTCGAGAATAGTAATTCCTTGCCTAAGCTGCTGCCGATAATAATCGATAACAAAGATTTTATTGGCCTCACACAAACACAGGTTGATGAACTTGTTGAATGGCAAAAAACAAACAAAGCAGCAATGGTTACTGCAATTCGGAATATAGCCAATAAACGTAATGAAATGAATCAAGCTGCACTTTCAGCTGGTGTTTCATCATCTCGTCTAATACAGATGCAAAAGGAGATAATTAGGATTCAACGCGAGATCACTGAATACAAGCTATCCTGCCGAGAACATATTCTCCGGACTTTCAACGATGGAAACTGGATCAACTTCTTCATGGTAATGGCTGATGAAGATATAGGTATCATGGTACCGCAAAACTACGCAGATGCTCAGCGCTTACAACATACAAATGAGTTTTGAATAAGATATACCGCGCCTGTCACCAAAATGAGCTCTTTTATAGCAATAACATGGAGCATTTAATGATCATTTCAAAAGACTGATACAGCAGCCAGATTGAAGGACACCTTGCAAGAATGATGCAGAAAGCACGCAAAATCTGCAAGCGAATTGAAAACGAGGATGGCTACTTTGAGAAGCCTAAAGGTATGCACTGGAAAACATATAACCGACTAGTACAACAGGAATGTGAGATTAGCGACTATGTTGATAGACAAATTAACCGATTATTAAACAATTCAGCGTTTAGATAATCCGCCCTTTTCCCAACCTGATCAATGTCTGCGTCCGGCTACGAATTCAAAAAACAAAGTCAAAAACGATTCACCGCAGAGGCACAGAGAACACAGAGAAAA
>JAJDNP010000061.1 GCA_022340645.1 Gammaproteobacteria bacterium
TAAATCATAAATCATTATTTTTTTATTTTATCTCATTACAGGCTTAAACAGGGGTTTCTTAAATGTTATGGATTAAAGCATTCCATATTATTTTTATGGTTACCTGGTTTGCCGGTTTATTCTACCTGCCCCGCCTCTATGTTTATCATGCTGATGCAAATGACGAAATCAGCAATCAGCGCTTTAAGATAATGGAACGAAAACTTTATTATGGCATCACCACACCCGGCGCAATTATCACCATCTTGCTGGGATTCTGGTTAATTCATACCCTTGGATACGCTATTTTATCAAGTTTCTGGCTCCAGGCTAAATTAGTCCTGGTTGCAATCCTGGTGATATATCATATTTATTGCGGAAAGATACTTATCGACTTCAAACACGATAAAAACCGGCACGGTCATGTCTGGTATCGCTGGTTTAATGAACTCCCGGTGATACTACTGATTGGAGTGGTTTTACTGGTTGAATTGCAGCCCGTATAAAACAGTTTTTGGTCTTTAGTCCTTCGTTATTGGTCGAAAGATTAACGACCAAAGACAAATGACCTCTTAAGTTTACATATACCGTTCAAGCTCGCTCAAGGCCTGTTTGTATACATTTCGCTTAAAACCGATGATTTCGTCAAGCGGCGTCCAGTAATCTACCCAGCGCCAGCAGTCGAATTCCGGTTTGTCGCTACAAAACAAATTAAAGTCACTTTCACGGCCTATCAGCCGCAAAAAAAACCAGATCTGCTTTTGTCCAATACATAATGGCCTGGATCGCCGGCGCAGCAGATGATCAGGAATCCGGTAGCGTAACCAGTCATCTGTTTGAGCTATTACATCCACGTGTTCAGGCAGCAACCCTGTCTCTTCGTATAATTCACGGTACATGGCATCAATAGGCGTCTCGTTTTTGTTTATTCCTCCCTGCGGAAATTGCCAGGTATTCTGACCGGCTCGACGCGCCCAGAATACTTTACCATCTGAATTGCCCAGGATGATGCCAACATTCGCTCTAAAGCCTTTAGAATCAATCATTTATAACACCATCAAAGCATGCCGCAGTCTGTTTACCACAGCATACCTTTTAAAATTATTAATACAATAATAATAACAGACCAATGAAATAATAAAAGTTTAAAAACAGGAAAATTTATACTTCGTGCTGGTAACTCTGTAAAATATTGAGCTTTATACCAATTCATAAAAAATGCTTTTTTCGTAACAATCAACATTGAGCCTCACGCTAGAAACCCTTATCATCGCGCTCTTTATAACTATCTGAATTAAAAAAAATGGCGCTGGCACTGTTTGACCTCGACAACACCTTACTGGCTGACGACAGCGATTACCTCTGGGGATGCTTCCTGGTGGACAAGGGCCTGGTTGATAAATCGACCTATGACGAAGCCAATAAACGCTTTTATGATGAATACAAACAGGGAAAACTGGATATTTACGAGTTTCTGGCCTTTTCGCTTAAGCCATTGACCCGGTATTCAGTAGAAAAACTGGGCGAACTGCATCGCGAATTTATGCAGAAGCTTATCAGGCCGGTAATGACCAGAAAAGGCATTGAAAAAATACGGTATCACCGCCACCAGGGCGACATTACGGTGATTATCACCGCAACCAACAGTTTTGTCACCGCCCCCATTGCAGCGGCATTCCAGGTAGATGACCTGATCGCCACCGAACCGGAAATAATCGATGGCAAATACACCGGCAACGTTGCCGGCACGCCGTGTTTCCAGCAGGGCAAGGTAACGCGGCTGTATCAGTGGCTGGAGAAAACTTCACATGATCTCAGGAACAGCACCTTTTACAGCGACTCGCATAATGACCTGTCATTACTGGAATGCGTCAGCAGGCCTGTTGCGGTCGATCCTGATGATGAATTAAGAGTCACGGCGATAAAAAGAAACTGGGAAATCTGCAGTTTCAGGTAAAAACGTTTTAGTCCACAGATGAACGCAGATAACCACAGATTAGAATCTTTTAGCTGGAAAAACCAGGAACTTTAAAAACTGCTATGACGTTTGAGTTGATCTTATGGTGTTCCGCAACATAGATAATTTTAATAATACGGTTTTTATCCGTGTTTATCTGCGTTCATCTGTGGATAAAAAATAAGATTGAATAATTCACTGAAGCGGTTCCATGAGCTGCTGAAAAGCCTCCGGTGCAACATACTGCAAAACTTCTTTCGAGTCATCGTACAGCGCAATATCAAGTCCTTTGGCGGGATACAGGAAATGTGTCACACCCGTTAACTGAATGCGTTTTTCCGGCTCATCAAAGCGTGCCAGTATCACTTCTTCATCCAGGTTCACGGCAGGAATAAAGCTGATACCGGTGACGGTTTCTTTTAAAGCCTGCGTTACATCATCATTAGACAGGGTATATTTTTTAGCCTTCCCGCTCGCCATAAATTCCGATTTCACTGCATTATCACGCCAGCGTTGAATATCCAGTTGACTGGCATCTGTTTGCAGCACCAGTTTTCCCGAGAGCAGCCCCGCCTGGTAATCACCATAATACATCTCAAGATTTCCGGCTTCATCATTTGAGGCGACAATCGCCAGTTCCATATTGCTGCCCAGTACAGCGATCACACCATATAACTGGCTAGTGCCAATCTTTATACCAAAAACCCGGGTCGAGCCATCGGGCAGTATTTCTATCTGCCATGGCATGCCGGTTAAGGTTTCTTTGTTTTCAGATGGCTTAAGAAAGGGATAAACTGCCAGTACAACCAGCAGTACAATAAACAAAACAATAAAAATTCTCACTATTGTGCAACCCTCGTCGAGAAATCAGGCTTTAGGCAGTGTGACGCCCTGCTGTCCCTGATATTTTCCTCCACGGTCCGCATAGGAGGTTTCACATACTTCGTCAGACTCTAAAAACAGCATCTGGGCAACACCCTCATTGGCGTAAATTTTTGCCGGCAATGGTGTGGTATTGGAAAATTCAAGTGTTACATGGCCTTCCCACTCCGGCTCAAGCGGTGTCACGTTAACGATGATGCCGCAACGGGCATAAGTTGATTTGCCCAGGCAGACCGTCAGCACATTTCTTGGAATTCTGAAGTACTCAATGGTATGCGCCAGCGCAAACGAGTTCGGCGGAATAATGCAGACATCGCCGGTGAAATCGACGAAGCTGTGTTCTGAAAAATCCTTGGGGTCAACCACCGCTGAATTGATATTGGTAAATATCTTAAAATGATCAGAGCAGCGCACATCGTATCCGTAGCTGGAGGTGCCATAGGAAATTAACCGCTGACCAGCACCACCCGTTCGCACCTGTCCCGGTTCAAAAGGTTCAATCATGCCATGTTCAGCCTGCCGGCGTATCCACTTATCAGATTTTATGCTCACACTTTACCCCGGGTTCCGCGATCCAGAAAAGCTGGGGATTCTAACAGACTCTGGCGCGACTGGCGAAGGCCATAATAGCTTTTAACCAGGGGAGCGCGGGGTGTTCGGAGGAAATCTTTATGATGTTATGCCTGTAGGTGCGAATTTATTCGCACTACCACATAAGGCACTGTGCCAATTGTCCGAATAAATTCAGACCTACAACCAATTGTGTCGCGGAACTTTATTCCGCCACCAGTTTGTCAACCACCCGGTATCCCTGCGACAGTTTTAAGCCACGACGTCCTCTATCGCCGAGGTAGCCTTCCAGCTCGGCTGTTTTCATGGTTTTATATTTCTTACCAGAATGCACCACCAGTTTAGCGTCCTCGGCCACAATTGTTATTGCTGCC
This sequence comes from Gammaproteobacteria bacterium, assembly GCA_022340645.1. Lineage (GTDB taxonomy): Bacteria > Pseudomonadota > Gammaproteobacteria > SZUA-229 > SZUA-229. The sequence goes on from JAJDNP010000061.1 coordinate 3,763, forward strand.
ACCTTCTCTTCACCCGTCTTTAGCAGTTTTGCCGGTATATTGATAATTTTATTGCCCTTCCCTCTCGCCATTTGCGGCAACTGTTCAACGGGTGTCAATAACATGTGCCCGGCCGAACTGACTGTTGCAATCAGATCGGTTTCTACATTGCCAATTTTTACCGGTGGCAATGCCAGCGCTGGCTTAGTGACATTCAGCACGGCTTTACCTTTCCTGGCATTCGCCTGCATGTCAGCCAGTCGCACCACGAAACCGTAGCCATAACTGCTGGACAACAAATACAGGTCATCAGGATTACCGATCGCCACACCGACAAACTGCGCACCGGGCGGGGTAGTAAAATGGCTGGTTAAAGGTTCGCCCTGTCCCCTGGCGGAAGGCAGTTTATGTGCGGGCAAAGTATAGGCACGGCCGGTAGAATCCAGAAACACAGCCATCTGGTTCGACTTGCCCTGGGCGGAGGCCAGGTATGAATCACCGGCTCTATAACTCAATTTTTCGCCTTCAATTTCATGCCCTTTCGCGGAACGCACCCAGCCCTTGCTCGACAGCACCACGGTAATGGCTTCCGTTGAAATCAGCGCAGTTTCGTCCAGCGCCTGTGCCGCGCTGCGCTCAACCATCGGTGAGCGCCTGTCATCGCCGTATTTTTCCGCGTCAGCAATTATCTCCTTGCGGATCAGGGTTTTTAAACGCACGGCGGAGCCCAGTACTTTTTCCAGGCTATCCCGCTCTTCCGCAAGCTCACCTTGCTCGCCTCGAATCTTCATTTCTTCGAGTTTTGCCAGGTGCCGTAATTTCAGTTCAAGGATTGCTTCGGCCTGAATATCGGAAATATTGAAGCGCTCCATCAGCACGGGTTTCGGTTTATCGTTTTCACGGATAATGGCGATAACTTCATCGATATTCAAAAATGCGACCAGCAGGCCTTCCAGTATATGCAGGCGCTTATTAACCTTGTCCAGGCGCCATTGCAGGCGGCGGCGTACCGTTTCCGTTCTAAATTTCAGCCATTCATCCAGCAGCGAACGCAGGTCTTTGACCTGCGGCCGGCCGTCAATGCCGATCATATTCATGTTGACCCGGTAACTGCGTTCCAGGTCAGTAGTGGCAAATAAATGCGCCATGAGCTCTTCGATATTCACCCGGTTGGAACGCGGCATTATCACCAGGCGCGTCGGGTTTTCATGGTCGGATTCATCACGCAAATCTTCAACCATGGGTAATTTTTTCGCTGTCATCTGCGCAGCGATCTGCTCCAGGATCTTGTTACCGGAAACCTGGTAGGGCAAGGCAGTAATAATCACTGCGCCATCTTCCACCTCGTAAATCGCACGCTGTCGTATACCGCCACGGCCGGTCTGGTATATTTCCAGGATATCTTTTTTCGGCGTAATGATTTCGGCTTCGGTCGGGAAGTCGGGACCCTTGATATGTTCACACAGTTCTTCGAGGGTGGCTTTCGGGCTTTCCAGCAGGTGCACACAGGCACTGGCGACTTCTTTCAGGTTGTGCGGCGGTATATCGGTGGCCATGCCCACGGCAATGCCGGTGCCGCCGTTTAACAGAACATTCGGCAGCCTGGCGGGCAGTGTTTCCGGCTCTTCCAGGGTGCCGTCGAAATTCGGTTTCCAGTCAACCGTACCCTGCCCCAGTTCGCTTAATAAAACCTCGGCAAACGGCGCCAGGCGTGATTCGGTATAACGCATGGCGGCAAATGATTTAGGATCATCCGGCGAGCCCCAGTTGCCCTGTCCATCCACCAGCGGATAGCGATATGAGAAAGGCTGCGCCATCAATACCATGGCTTCATAACAGGCACTGTCGCCATGTGGGTGGTATTTACCCAGGACATCACCTACCGTGCGCGCAGACTTTTTGTGCTTGGATGCCGCATTTAAACCCAGCTCGGACATGGCATACACAATGCGGCGCTGTACCGGTTTTAGCCCGTCACCGATAAACGGCAGGGCACGGTCCATAATCACATACATGGAATAATCCAGGTATGCCTTTTCGGTAAACTCGGATAGCGGAAGTTTCTCTATCCCTTCAAATTCAAATTCTGATTGCGAGGTCATAATTATAAACAGTTATTAGTCTTTAGTCTTTAGTTGGCAGTTTATTGCAAGTTGAAAATTGTTTATTAACAACAGTGAATGATATCTGCTAATTTGCTATTTTATTGTTCAATCAAATTGGACAAAACATGCTTATGCTTTGAAAAGCGTCCATATTCCGATACCAATAAAACCGATACCGGCGATGTAGTGCAGGTGTTTCTCACTGATGTATTGCGAAATAATACCGCCGGCGAGAACACCAATCGCTGACGCCACGACCAATGCCAGCGAAGCACCAAAAAACACGGTGAGCTTGCTCACATCCCTGTCTGCGGCAAATAGCATTGTGGCCAACTGAGTTTTATCCCCCAGCTCGGCAATAAAAACCGCCGTGAAAACCGTTAATAGAACCTTGTATTCCAGGGCATTAATCCTCTCGGGTGTTTAAATATTGGCCGCAGAGTTTACTACAACAGCCAGTGTACGCTGCTATATTTATGAGAAATATGTCCTGACCAGGATAGATCCTGTAGAAGTCCGCCCGTTATCATTTAGTCCGACAGATAATATTCTACCGTAGAGACAACCCTCACCTTTTTAATATGTGGATTGTTCTTATCCCTGTCGCTAATACTGAATTGCCCCTGAGAGGCCCGTCTGATTTTGCCCAGCGTGCTGCTGGAGTCGGACGCAAATTTTTCTGCAACTTCTCTCGCCTTCCTTGTTGCCTCTTCAATCATCTCGGGTTTGACATCATTCAGCCTGGTAAACAGATACTCGGTCTGTGACTGGTAATTGCTGCCCGTAAAGACGATGCCTTCTTTCCCAAGCTCGGATAATGAGCTCATTACATTTCTAACCGTCATTATATCGCCTGAATAAACAGTGACGGTTTGCATTGCCGTATAGCGAAACTCAGCCCTGGGCTGATTGCCGTATTGCTGTGCAGACTTATCTGTTATAGACGGTGTTGCAACTGAAATTTCTTCCGCTTTAATTCCATGCGCTTTCAGAAACTCGCTTATCTTTTTTGTACTTGCTTCGATTGACACGTATAACTCTTCAAGCTTATTAGTGGCCTCGGTAAATTGAATCGGCCATATAACAACGTCCGCATCATAGTCTCTCTCGGATAAACCCTTAACAGTGACGCTACGTTCGTATTCCTTGAATTTTATAGCTGAAGCACCCAGCAGATAACCAAGGGAAGTTAGCCCAAGGAATATGAAAATTCCCAGTACGAATGCATTCAGCTTATTATTATCCAGCATTTAAACCTCCCGTTGGAAGATACACGTTATCGTATTAACACTACTCGTCAACAATTGTTTCAAACCCGCCGTAGATCATGCGCATGCCATCAAATGGCATTTGGCAGCTATCGTGCTGCATTACTGGATCTTCCATCACCTTTTTCATACCTGCATTGCGCACATCACGCGAAGGCCAGGTAATCCACGAGAATACAACCGTTTCATCCTCCCTGCACTTGACTGCCATCGGAAATGAAGTGAATTCCCCACCAGGCACTTCGTCTCCCCAGTTCTCGACAATGTTTAATGCGCCATGCTGTTTAAATACAGCCGCGGCCTCACGGGCATGTTTAATATACAACTCCTTGTTTTCTGTTGGTACCGCTACAACATATCCATCAACGTACGACATCTGTGCTTACCTCTTATTTTAAACGTTTACCTGTGGTGAGAGACATTATCCTGTTAACGCGACTATCAGTACCTGGCATGCCGTTAAAGAACATGGTTGTAGCTACTGCAAGGAATGCAGCCCGATCATGTTGCCTTCAGTATCAACCACCAGCGCTATGAAACCATATTGCCCGATAGACTTCTTCGGAGTCTCGATGGTACCACCAGCCTTGCTCGCACGCTCGGCCTCTACGGTACAATCAGCGCACGAGAAGTAAACAATCGTGCTGTTGCCACCCGATGGGTAACCCGGTATTTTGATCAATGCCCCGGACGCACCATAGGATTCCTGTTCCATGGGGAAAGCCCACATCTCATACTCTGTACCTTCAAGCTGTTGCAGCTCTACGTCAAATACTGCCTGATAAAACGCCTTTGCACGATTCATGTCATCGACGTATATCTCGAACCAGGCTGCTGGATTATTCATTTTTCCCTCCGCTTGATAACGGTGTTATTCTGATTTGACGCAGGAATCGCCCCATTGCATATTATTAACCCGGCAACATATATTGTCGCCGGGTTAATTTAATATGAGTTTACCCCTGAATCATAACCTGGCCGCTGACATGGATAGCGCCAGCACCAGTAATGCGCTTGCCGCTATCCACGAACCAATAACGCGAATCCCGATTTTCTGCCACGGTTTTTTCTTGAAATAATCCGCGATCAGCATTGGATACAGTGAAAAACAGTATATACCGACCGCACTGCCAAACAGGCCGACATACTTTTGAACGCCGAAAAGGGTATCCTGCATGGAATCAAATCCGAGCAGAAACCCGGCCACTGCGCCAACGGTCGAAATCCAGAACAGCTTGATGGGGTGAGCTATAGCTATCAGCAGTCCAACAATTGCTGCACCGGCCAGGATAATATCTTCAACCTGGTAAGCTCTCGAAACAGTAGTGGCAACAAGGCCTGACATGGTTGACAGCAGAAAAACCATCAATGGCATATGAATTTCTTTTAGTTTTTGCTGCCCGAAAAAAAGCCCGACCGCAATCAACAGCAGCAAGTGGGCCGGCACAACCACGGGATGTAAAAAACCGTTAAAGAAATTGTTTGCACCCTTGATTGCAGTATGTGCGAATGCTGAACCGGGTACTGCAAGCAAAGCCAGGACAATAAATGTCTGACGTGCGCGGCTCATACAATGCCGGTAAGGAAAGCTACGCCAACCAGTGCGATGACTCCTCCGCCAGCCTGAACCGCGGCCTTGCCGGCAGGCCAACGCGCCAGCACCCCGAATGCGATACCGGACAAATGCAGCAAACCCGTTGCTATTACAAAGCCCAGGCTATAAGCCAGGGGATTAGCTGCGCTGGGCAGTTCTGTACCGTGGGCGTGGCCATGAAAAATTGCAAATGTGCCGACAATTACGGCTGCAGCCCAGATTGGCGGCCGGATGGCAAATGCGACCATCGCGCCAAGCACAATGGCTGACAGCGCGATACCCGTTTCAACAGCCGGTATCGGCACACCCATGACGCCAAGCGCTCCGCCAAACGCCATAACGAGAGGGAAAACCACCGGAAGAATCCAGATTGCCGGATTACCGAGAAACGCGCCCCACAGGCCTACCGCCACCATGGCAACAACATGATCCCAACCCATAATGGGATGGGTAAACCCGCTGAAAAATCCGCCGGAGACACCCGCGCCTGTATGTGCAGTTGCGATACCGGCATACAGCACAAGTGTCACTGCAGTTGCAAAAATATTCATACGCCTCATTTGAATGTTTCCTCGATATTCATTGTTTAATTCTCACGGCATGACGTAGATTGATTGCGCTATTAACCCCACTACGATTTATTTTATTAATATAAGCCGGCCAACTAATGCATCAACGATAAATTATCACACGACCAGGTGAATCACCAGTGTATCAGTCATCTCTGATGGTAATTACTGCCTTATATTCATTGTCAGATTCGATATTGCAGGGCGCAATAACCAACGGGCATTGCGCCGCATGGAATGCATAATACCGGCATGGGAAATCAGAACTTCGTTTCCTGCAATTTGTAATAAATTTATGGCAAAGAAACAAGTCACACTCTGATGACAAGCTCGTTGATAGTCAGGCATAGTGGCGACATCCTCGCAATTTACATGCGGCGCAATGCCCGTTGGTTATTGCGCCCTACCTGCTAATTACCTGTACAGCTCTGAAGCATCTATAAATATCATATAATCGAAGATGCCGGTAGCATCCAGATTGAGAATATTAGCAAAAGGCACCGTCATGGTTGAGCCGTCTTTGCGTGTATACGTCACCTGGCCATGGCAAATCAGGCCACCAGGCACATCCCAGCTTTGTTTAATTACATGGGCAAGTGAATCAATTGATTCAAAGAAGCCGCCGACAAATTCCCGGATATTATCAGCACCGGTTACATCAGGATAGTTCCCAAATTTAAAGCGGCACCCGGGGGAAAGGAACGACGCAAATTTAACAGCGTCTTTGCCGTCGATTGCCCTGAACAATTCATCTATCATAGTTTTGGTCCACGTTTTCTATAATCTTTTATAAACAGCGTGTTTGCGTCCTGGTTTATCGTTAAAAGTTACTGCTTACTTGTTCCGTTTATCTCGAACATAAAGCGCTTTTGAATTGGTTGTACCTATTTGCCTTTCTTCTGTGTCAAACAGCTTTGTAGCGGCAACCAGTTCACCCAGCTTTGCATATCCATAATTACGCGGGTCAAATTCAGATGACTGCTTTGCTATATTGCTGCCGACGGAAGCAAGCTGCGCCCATCCGCTTTCATCCGAGGAAGCTTCAACTGCATTGCGTAACAGGGTTACCAGTTTTGTATCCCGTTTCAATTCGTTGCTGGACTTTTTGGCAATCGCTTCACTTTCATCACTCTTTGCGCGAAGAACCTCGGTATAGATAAATTTATCACAGGCTGAAACAAAAGCAGACGGGGTCTTTTTCTCACCAAAACCATAAACCAGTAAACCAGACTCCCTGATCCTTGACGCCAGCTTGGTAAAATCACTATCGCTGGATACGATACAGAAGCCGTTAAAGTTGTTTGTGTATAACAGGTCCATTGCGTCAATAATCATTGCACTGTCGGTTGCATTCTTGCCTTTTGTATAGGCAAACTGCTGCATTGGCTGGATGGAATGCTCCAGCAGAACTTCTTTCCAGCCTTTTAACCCGGGTGACGTCCAGTCGCCATAGATTCTTTTGACACTGGCCACCCCATAGTTAGCGATCTCGGTTAGCAAACTATCGATAATGACAGGTTGGGCATTGTCAGCATCAATTAACACGGCCAGTTTATTTGTATATTCCATAATTATTATCTTCTGTTTCGATCGGCAGCCATCACTAGTGCAGACGCATCAGCGACGGTGTCAATTTTAAGACCTGTCTATGTTTATCTAATACAGGCAGCCATTTCATTAATACTGCCTTACAACCGAAGCTGCCTTCTATCGGTCTATTTGCGCCAATGAACGCAAATAAAAAAATATTTTTGGACATGGTTAAGGTTATGCTGTTCCCGGCAACAAAATCGACAGACAACCGCAACGTACCTGAAACAGGG
>JAJDNP010000087.1 GCA_022340645.1 Gammaproteobacteria bacterium
ACATAACTCACTGTTATACATGAAAGAGATAACTGTTTATGTCATCCGAAACATGAACTGGCAACGGTGGTCGCCCGAGACACGCTGTGAATACTTCCTGGTACGCTCGAATGCCGCATCCATGCGGCATACGGTCTCGCACAACAGTTCCCAATCCATGTTTCTAACATTAAGTGGGACAACAATGCCCCCGTCCCATTTATCTCAATCCCATTTATCTGAGCACAAAAACGGCGGGGGCCTGTCTGTCGGTAACCGCAAAATCTCCAGCGCCTCACGTGTCGTCTTTACTGCACAAAGCTGTTTCGCAAGCGTTTCACATTCTGCTCGCGTTACGTTCGCAGCAACTTCGGCAAGGTGGGGAATAAACGGCGCATCGACCGAGAAAGTTCGATAGCCGAGACCCAGCAACACTGGCAATACACCCTGTATCTCCGGTAGCATACCGCACAACTTGACGTTGTCCAGTTGTGATCCCGCCTGTTCTGCAACCTGTTGTAACAGACGGAACAGCACCGGTGCATAGGGATCGAGATACTGACGCAGTTCTGTCCGGTCACGGTCCGCCGCGTACAGGCCCTGCATCAAATCATTACAGCCGATCGCGACAAAATCGGCATGATCAAGCAAATGCCGGATATCCAGTACACTGACCGGTGTCTCCGCCATGGCGCCCACGGGCAAAGCCGGCAGATAGCTTCGCACGCGAGACAGCCAGTAATCATACTCTTCCAGCCGGGTGAGATAAGGAAGCAAAATGCGAAAACTGTAATCACCGGATAAATCATCAAGCACCTCGAGCTGCGCCTCAATGACACTCTTTACCGGCTCGATAGTATAGAGGCGCACGCCTTGCAGCCCCGATGACTGATCCGGGGCATCCAGGGCCGGCAACCAGGGTGGTATTTTATCAGCCGCCACATCAAGCAAACGAAAGGTCACGGATAACGGGGCGGCGGCTTCACAGATATCACGAAAAGCACTGTGATAAAAAGTTCTGTCCGGCACCTGGCCATGCTCGGGCAATAAAAATTCCGAGCGCACCAGGCCGATACTTCTCGCACCGAGATCTTTAGCATTGCTGGCTGCTGACGCCCGGCGTACACTGGCACACAGATTCACCGCTTCACCATCCGCCATTATCACAGCCTGGCCAGGCTGAAGGACTGAGGTGAATCGGGCAGCAACGGGCACCGCATCCAGATCGGATGAAATCAGGCCACTGCTGCCATCAATCAGCAGTTCTATGCCTTCCTCGAGCATCGCCGCCTGTTGTTCGGTAAGCAACACTGTCGGCACGCCCAGACCGAACAAGCCGATCATGGTATGAGAAAATGGGGCTGCCTCAACCACAATAATCGCTGCCGGATGTTTGATTAATGAGGTGACCTCATTCTGCCTGATCAACACAATTTTTCCGGCAACTTCACCCTGCATTCCAATCTGTAATATGCCTGCGGCAACACCGGGAAAATACGGTATAGCCAGGATTTCTATGTTCAGAGCATTCATTATTTGTTCGATTTACAATCTGAAAGTAATATTTGCTTAAGGCAACTCTATCACGTTCTACTAAATTCAATTATTACAACCGACTTAACCATGAAATATTATATCTGGATGGATGCAAACGACCGACCGCTGTCAAAAGCCTGGCGATACGATGATGAAACCGAACGCATGGCAGCGGAACGGAAGCCACCTCGATCAGATGCGGTACTACGCGCGGGCACAAGGGAACAACTTGTCGAAGCCTTTGCTTTGAAGCAGGAAGATTTCGCTGACAGTTAAGGCGCTGTATGTCCGTGTATTAACTGAGGCATGATTATCATTATTCAATGTGCCTCATTAACTGGATAGTGTAAACAGGGCGTCGGGAGTTGATTGAATTTCAAATTTTTGCACAATGGAGAAAGAATATGGCAATCGCGGAAACCGTTAAAAAGTTTCTGGCACAAAATCGGTTGATTAGATGTGGCGACGCACGCACACACCGGTAATTGTTCGCGATACTTCGCCGGATTCAGGTTGCTATTACTTCCGGCCGACAGGCATTAATAACAGCGGCTGTAAATCGGCCGGTAGTTGCAACACCCTGGCGACCTTGTCATCAGCAAAGGCGCCAACATCCACCGTGCCCAACCCCAGTGACTCTGCCTGCAGAAACAGGTTCTGCGCAGCATGGCCGACTTCGATATGCACATAACGGACGCCCCTGTTACCGTATTTCCTCGTTGTACGCTGGTAGTCAGCGGTAAAAGCGATAACAGCGGACGCCTGTTGCACGCTTTCCTGTGACGAGGCGGCCCGCGACAATAGCGCCTGCATATCACCAGTGCTGGTATTCAACAGCTGGTGGCGCCTGGGATCGTAATGATAAACGCCCTTTGCCAGGCCGTGTACCTGGTTTGCAACAATATACAGCTCGAGGGGATACAGTGCCCCTGCCGATGGTGCAGTACGGAAACCATGCGCATGCGTAATGCCCTGTGCAGCCCATAACAATTGGCCGATTTCGGCCAGCTCCAGCGCCGTTCTTTTATACTCCCGAGTAGAACGGCGTTGTGCCAGCAATTGCTCGAGGGAAGACGAGCCAGAAACTGAAGGCCTGGGTAATGCGATGGTTTTATCCGTTTGTGCCACGGCGACTCCTGAAAATAGAGTGAACAGCAGTAGTAGAATACATGACCGTAGCAACATCCTAGCCAAACTCCGCAATAAAAGTAAACATAAGTCTTCACTGTCCCCCTGAAATAACCCGGTCAGAAATAAGCCGTAACGAGTATCACTATGAACGATGAAAGACCTGGCCCCGTTGTCTACTGATTAGCCGTTTAATATCAGGAAATTCTTACAAGATACAATTGTCTGCTCAATGCACCAAGCCCCGCAAGCAGGACTGCCCAGCTAATAAGACTGCCAACCAGAGGCAGCAGGTTGATAACAGCAAGGGCAAATATCGCTACGGCAAGTGACAATACACGCATGGATTTGCTGACATCGGCTTTACCAATCATGTTCAGACCCGTATTCGCTACCGCCAGTGCGCCGACAAAATAACCCGCAACTAGCATTACCAGGTAAATCGCCAGCAGCAGCACGGCCAGCAAAGTGCCAATCAGCGTTGATAACAGGATGGTGATCAGCAGCGGTGTACCTGCAAATACGGCCAGCCCCAGCCCCAGTGACAACCAGGGCTCTTTCAACAGGGATTGACTGATATGCATGGAAATTTCGGGAAACAATAAATACAGTACCACGGCTGCAAGTATCATACTCAGCAGTACTGCCAGCACTGCAACGATTGCACCAGCAAACACGGGCTTCATATCCACATCAACCGGTGTATACAGAACTTCACCACCAATGCGAGCACCGCTTTCTATCTCTGCTTCATGCGGGCTTTTATAATGCAAATAGCCAGCAATTACTGCTGTATTTTTAATAATGATCTCTTCTGCCCACAGCTCGACATTTCCGTTTATTGTTCCTGTTATTACTACCCGGCCACCACTGACTTTTAGCTGCTTGTCAACCGTGCCATCAATGCGAATATCACCCCCGCTCAACCAGGCACCTCCTTTGACATCAGAAACAGGGGCCAGGTGAATACGACCACCGGCTGCAACGAGATCATCACCAACCTGGCCCAGGATTCGCAGCTCGCCACCAGCCAGTCGCGCATCATCGCCTACCGAACCGCGCAATGAAATTGTGCCACCTGCAGCGAGCACATCAACCCCTGTATTTCCTTCAAGGTTCAATTGTCCGCCAGCGATAACGGCGTCACCAGCCACATCGGCATAAAGATCTACCTGTGCACCTGCAAGGTAAAGGTCATCATCAACCACGCCGTGCCTGATGACCACTTCACCTGCTTCATGCTCGAAAGCATGGACGGGTATAGTAAAAACAACCAGCAATAGAATTATTATAAAATGATGAAACTGGTGAGAATTAACCATGGTCAGCCTCCATTTGCTGAAAGTAGTATGATTATGTCAGCATAAATGCCGGGCATCGAGCATAAAATCTAAACACCCTTTATTAATCAGGTCAAACAGAACATGGATGATTTCCTGTCTCGTCAACTAAAAATTCAAATACACCATGACTATCGACGAACTCATAGAAAAAATTAACACGCGGGCAGAGCTAATCGACTTTGCAGAGGTCATAGCAGTAATCGAAAGCTGTTACCGCTACACACCTGCACGCTTCAGGAATGGCAAAGGCAGTAATGCAGTAATTAATGAAGCGGGAAGCAATGAAGGCTCCTGCAAAATATTTGCCTTCGCCAGGTTAAATCGGCTGGACGAAAAACAGACATTGGCCTGCTTCGGCAAATACTACCGTGAAGACGTCCTGGGCCATCCCGATCACGTTGACCACGTCAACATCCGTAATTTCATGTTGCATGGCTGGCGAGGGATCGAGTTTGAAGGTGAAGCACTGCAGCCACTGTAACTGATCACGCATCTTCGTCACCTTTTTTGAACTCTCGGCAGCTAATGTTTTCACAGTGCTTACAACTTACTTACAAAAGGTGGATTCAATGAAAATCCTAATGGTACTTACATCACATGACCAGCTCGGCGACACCGGTCACAAAACCGGGTTCTGGCTGGAAGAGTTTGCCGCACCGTACTATCTGTTCAAAGATGCCAACGCCGACATCACACTGGCATCACCGCAGGGCGGGCAACCACCTATGGATCCCAAAAGCAATGAGCCTGATTTCCAGACAGACGCCACGAAACGATTCAGCAATGACAGCGAAGCACAAGCCCGGTTAGCCAACACACTAAAGCTATCCGACATATCAGCGGAAGATTATGACGCCGTTTTTTACCCGGGCGGCCACGGGCCGCTATGGGATTTAAGCGAAGACCGGGATTCTATTGCCTTGATTGAATCCATGTATACATCGGGCAAGCCCGTTGCAGCCGTTTGCCATGCACCTGCTGTGCTGCGTAATGCAA
>JAJDNP010000109.1 GCA_022340645.1 Gammaproteobacteria bacterium
TATTCAGCCTGTCAATCGAGGTGATTTGCGTAACAAAGAGCTAAGCGCCGGAATCAGGCTTAAATTACAGAAATATGCCAGTAACAGACCCACTGGAATAAGAATTCCCAGGTACTGGTTCGTCTGAATACCCGACAGTATTAATATTGCCACTGCACTGGATAACACCAGTGAGGTAGCCAGCAGGGCCGCTCCCGCATTGAGCGCATTACGGCGAAACTGGTGATCGCTGAAGCGCCGTGATTGCCGTGCTGACCAGATGATATGGATGGTATCGTCATTCATCAGGCCAAGCAGCACGGCCGGCAGTGGCAGCATGGCAATGGACCAGGGGATATTGAACACCGCCATGCCCCCGGTCAGAATGATTGCAGGAACAACACTGCCGCTTAATGCAACCAGGACCTGGGCGCCGTTTCCGGTTATCCAGTACATGGTAAGCGCCAGAATCAACAGCGACAGAACGCTGCTTAAAACCAGGCTGTTAAGCCCCCTGTGTTCGGTCAGATGATAATAATAACCGGAACCGGCCAGCGTTATTTTGTGATGGCTCAGCATGGTTTCATCAAAATGCCTGATCCAGTTAAAGATCTCCTGTTTTCGACGATGGGACGACCTTGCCAGGTAAACCTGCAAACGTACAGCATGACTTTTTTCATTGAACCAGTAGCTTAAACCGGATACATCTCCGCCTGCTGCTGTTTTATTAACACCGCCATCTGCCTGCCACTGCATGAAAATCTTTTCCATGTCATCCTGGTTCAACAGGTCAAGCGGCAAAATCAGGCGTGTTTCGTCGATGGTCCTGAGATAATTACGCATTAATATAACCGCATTTGTGATATTGGAAATGCTCTCGCCATGTGAATCACCGGGTTCGATAATAATATCAACGGCATTGAGATCACTGTCGGTCAAATTGCTTAACTGTTTTATCTCCGTCGCGATATTCATATTTTCAGTAAACACCTGCGGGTATGACGTCGACACCTGGAGCTGCGATACATAAAGCAGTGACAGCAGCACCAGTGCACTCCAGAAAAGCAATATGGACAGAGCATGTTTTTGTGAAAACATTACAATATTCAAACACAGCGCGCCCGGCCATCGCGCGGACAGCTTTTTAAAGGATACCAGGGTTAATAATTTTTTACCCAGCGTGAAAGTCAGAATAAACGCGATGACCGCGCCGGCTGCACACCACAGGCCAAACATGATGATTAGCGGTGATGTATCCAGCACGGTTAAGGTCAGGAAACAGCCTGCCGTCGTCAGCGTGGTTAACAGGCAGGGAACAAATAATTCCCTGCTTGCCGCTGTTGCCGGGGCTGAATGATTTTTTCGCGCCCTGATGGCGGTCCGGTTATAAATATGAAAAACATCCAGTGTCGAAACCGCCCATATCACGGGCACGGCCAGTACGAGCAGCATATTTATTTCAGCACGCACCAGCAGGTGCAGGCCAAGGCATAGTAAGGTTGTCAGAGACGTCAGCAACAGTGACAGTGCCAGTGCAGCGTAGGAATGAAAAAACAGCAGCGTGATGATAACGGTTAAAACAAGCAGCAGCGGCAGCATTGTTTTTAAATCCTGCTCCGTTATATCCCACGATGCCACCCTGATTTGCGGCTGCCCTGCTATCAATGCTGATTCATTCGCTGTTAACAGGGAATCAACTGCCTGCCTGATACCGGCTGCCAGCTGTTTTACAGTTTCCAGTTGCTGTGTTCCCGGTTTAACCATTACCAGGATCAACTCGGTATGGTCCTGCAGACTCAATAACTGCTTGTTGTTAAAGCCGAAACGCTGCATTGATACTGATGACAGGGTGTTTGCAACATCATTAATCGACTGCAGCGCTTTTTCTATACCGGTAATTCTGTCAGCGGTAATAGCAGACGGACCCTGGATGGCAATGATGACAGGCTCGGCTTCAATATTGAAAAGCTGCCGGTAATGATTGATGTCATTTCTGTCCTTAACAGACAGCATTTGCTCCAGTGTTGAAGACTGGTTAACGCTTGCCTTACCCAGCAGCAGCACGATGCCGAGAATACAGATAAAAAACGCAATGCTAATGCCGATATTTTTTTTATATGTAATCATCTATTGTTAAACACAGGCGTATTTAAAAGTATGCATAGTAACAAAACATCCAGCGTAACGGCGCCTGCTTCGATAATGTGAAGAATTTAAAGACTGCGGCATTTACATGTGTAAGATATCGGTTACAAATGATATACAATATTTCATTGTTATCCCGCTAACGGCCAGAGACATGGGCCGGACATATTCACCAGTGACCAACACCCGCATGGATGCGGGTGTTGAGCCACCATGGATGGTCCATGAATAATAAGCGTGGGGCGTGTCACTGATGAATATGTCCGGTTCATGTCTCGGATTAGTGTAAATAGACCCCAAGCCAACTACATCAGCCTTTTACAGAATGAATTTATATGTTAACAAGACAGCAGCGACAATATGTGTATAGTCACTGACGATGGTATTACATAAAGAACTCACGATTAACGCACCGGCACAGCAGGTATTCGCCTACTGGGCAGATTTCCGTAATTTCCAGCAGTTTATCTCGATGATCGAAACCATAGAGGTACTCGATGATAAGCGATCGCGATGGGTAATTCATGCACCGCTTGGGCACAAGGTTGTTTTTGAATCGCTTATAACAACATTTGAACCGAATAAAAACCTGGTCTGGGAATCCAGCCATGCCGATGCATTTGCCAGGGGGGATCTAAGGCTTGTTGAACAGGGAGAAAGTACACGGGTTGAACTCGACTTCGAATATAACCTTTACCCTCACTGGATGCAGAACATCGCGCGCCTGGTCAACCGCTTCGGCTTTCCTTCCCTCGCCTTTGATCACGGCCTGGCGCGGATAAAGGAAAAAATTGAAAAAGATAATATTAACCACAGACAATTTTAACGGAACCATATTTGAACAGCTGGAAGCTGGCCCAAAGGGTGCGAATTAGCCCTACGATGCTTCCACTATCCTGCAGCGCTATTTGCCGTTACGGATTGAAGCAAAAATAATAACAACCATCGATTAAAAACGTAATAAACGAAAATTCATCTCAACATGTACTATTGTTTCAATTGATTTCTGTGAATCGCTGACTACACGATAAATCCGAAAAAATAATGAACACCCTTCAAATATTGATACTTGCCATAGTTCAGGGTGCAGCAGAACTGCTTCCCGTTTCCAGCTCCGCGCATGTCATCGTTGCCGAGAAATTAATGGGACTTGACCCAACCACACCCGCAATGACCCTGCTTCTGGTAATGCTTCATACGGGAACTATGTTCGCGGTAATCGCTTATTTCTGGCGGAGCTGGGGAGAGACATACTTCAAATCGGCCGCCGAGCGGCGCACCAATCTCATTAGAATAATCGCTGCCACAATTGCAACAGGCATCGTTGGCTTAACGCTGCTATATCTCATAAAACACATGGTGGCAAACGGCGACCCTCATTTTGAGATTGAACAACTCTTTGGAAACTCAAAGTTGATGGCGACCGCATTAGCAGCTGCCGGTGTGCTGATCATTTTCTCCTCACGGATCAAGGAAAAATCAAATGGCGAACTTTCACTTAAGTCTTCTACCCTGATTGGTGCGGTTCAGGGACTTTGCCTTCCATTCCGCGGGTTTTCACGCTCCGGGGCAACCATCTCTACCGGGCTGGTACTTGGCGTATCCCGCCGTCGTGCTGAAGAATTCAGTTTTGCGCTTGCAGTGGTGTTAACCCCTGCCGTCATTGTCAAAGAGATGTATCGACTGGTAATGCACCAGGATATTTCATCAACCGAATCTTTTTCAGGGCTGGTCCACATGGTCGCCCCTGGCCTGCTTGGAATGGTGTTCAGCTTTATCGCAGGTCTGACGGCGCTTCGTTGGCTATCAAACTGGCTTGAGAGCGGCAGGTGGTATCTATTCGGCGGTTACTGCCTGATTGCTTCAATGATTGTGTTGTGGATTGGTTGAGATATAGTAGTCACAAATATGCAAAGTACAAAATCGGACATTATCGATGTGTAATTGAACCTGGGTAACATGTACCAGAAAAATAATTCGCACCATGGTGCGAAACTCAGTGTTTGTTGTGCGAATAAGTTGCCACCTGCATATATGCCCTGTAACACAGAACTACATGAAAAATATTGCAGGTTAAAGAATTCTGCTTTGCGGGCATGTGAGAATTTATTCGCAATATCGAAGATTTATTTATTAATCGCCTGTTTTTGTGAATTCACAGCTAACCAGTAATTACACAAACATAAGCTGTCTGTTCATATAACAGCATTAAATAATTCAAGTTTTGGCGGCTCCACGTATATATCCTTCGTTTTCTCTCCGGCATGCGCATGGGCTATTTTAAATACATCTGAATACGTCCAGTCCTCAAATGCCTTCTCCGATTCCCATATCGTATGCGAAGCAAACAAGGTGTAATCGTCGAAACTTCCCCCCTGCAGCAGATTAAAGCTTTTAAATCCCGGCACTTCGCCGAGATAACTGTCCCGCTTTTTCCACAACTCGATAAACTCCTGTTCTTTACCCGGAATAATTTTGAACCGGTTCATGGCGATAAACATAATAGATACCTAATTTTTCTCAGTATTAATAAATCGTTCTAAGAGTATAGAATAAATGAAACGATATTCCTGCTGTATGGCGTGCATCTTTAGAAGCTGGCCAAAGCGGTGACACAAAGGACAAAGAGAAAAGCTATTATCCGCAAATGAACGCACTAAAATGCCGGGGGCATTTTGAACGTACGCTAGTACGGTCCGAAGGACGTAGCGCAGGAGGCGCGTAGTAAATGAACGCAAATATGGTTTTAATTTTTTCTTTCACTCTAGACGATAGTGAAGAATATTTAGATCATATGATCATTATTTTTTCGCAGATGATCCTTCGCTATTATTCAGGATGACAAACCAATAAAGTATTTGTTTTTTTACATTTGCATGAATTTGCGTTTATTCGCGTTCATTTGCGGAAGAATAAAAAAAGCTTTTCTCTGTGCCCTCCGCGTCTCTGCGGTAAACTTTGTTATGGCAGATCGCCGCGTTTAAAGATGTGGTAGCCGGCCCACGCACACACCGTGCCCAGCCCGATGGGATATAACAGGGCCCAGATAATATAACCTGTCTTGCCGAAGTTATCGAGAATGACATAGGCTGACTGCCCCAGCAGCACAAGCTGAGGGTCAAACAGCATCATCGCTGCCGTGCGAAATACCTGCATCGGGTTAAATAACGCAAAGGCAATAACGGTTTCTGAAGGCAATCCCTGGCGGATAAGCAGGCCAAGCAATATCAGGTCCATGAACAGCAGCAGCAGCAGCCAGATAATAAATGCTATGCCGGTGGCGACATCGGATGTTCGTGCCAGCGTTGACACCAGCATGCCGATGCCGAGAAAACACCAGGCCAGTGACAGCAGAAAACCGGTGTAATAAAAAACCTGTGGCCATGGTATCTGTACCTCCCTGCCCAGTCCCCAGAAGACAGCGGCAAACATGGCCAGAAATACCGGCAGGAATACCACCACGAAGCGGCCAAGCATTTTTCCCCAGAACCAGGCGAACAGGCTGACCGGTAATGACAGCATATACTCAAACACACCAGCCTCACGGTCACCGGCAACCGAACGTACGGTGGTAATCAGTACAAACACGGGAAGGATGGCCATGGTGATCTGCAAATAGGTAACCAGCAAGCGTGACAGCCCGCTAAAACCCATCACCCGGGATTCCGTCAGGCCGGACATGAACAGCGCCACGATGATGCCGCCGAATACCAGCGTGTAAATCATGAACCAGCGTGACCGCAATGATTCACTGATATCGGTTTTTGCCGCAAGTAACAGGTGCTTCATGGCTGTCTCGCTGAATTTTGACCTGCCGAAATATGACCGGCATGCTGATGACGTTCATTTTCAGTTGTCATGATATAAGACTTTGCCTGTGAAAAATTCAGCGCTCCGGCAAACGCTGTGTCCTGTGCACCAGCTACCGCACCCGGTTCAATTGCACCCAGGCCGTAATTCATCGGTGACAGTTTATTTTTTACATAATAAGCCTTGTGGGCATCTAGCCAGTTAGCATTTCGATAATCCGCCACCCAGATTTCAGTCCGCGGGTCCTGCTGCCACCCCTGCCCCTGCAGCCAGACCACGGCGCAGCCAATATCATCAAACTTGTACAATTTTGTGTTCTCGCCCGCAGGTGCGCCGCGTACCTGCGCCGCATAGTGCCGATCACCTATCGCCATATTGCAACGGGTGCATGTTTCCCGGTCCCAGCGAACTTCACCCGGTCCGGTTTCCTGTTGCTGGGTACAGGCCGATAAAAGCACCAGGATAAAACTAAGCAATACGCGCTGATACATCTGTCTCACCTGCTTTATTATTTTCATCAAGCTGTATGCCTTTTATTAATGCGGCATAACGTGACAACACGCCCAGGAATCGCAGGCGGTCCGGGCCGGCAACCTCGCCCTGCCAGACAAGACCGTTCTTGCTGTCAGCAAACCCCCACTCGCGGATGGTTTCAGCAAATGCCGAGTCGGCCCGGTTCAATGTCAGCCGGCAATCCAGCACACTGCCAATATCTATCTGGTCGGCGACGTGATCATTGAGCACGACAACACCCTGGTCCATCTCGACCACACGGTTGACCAGTGCCGCCACTTCATCCAGCCGGTGACTGGAAATGATCATCGCGGCATGCTGCCTGTCAGCAAGCAGCTGGAAAAACCGGTGACGGGCTTCAGGATCAAGGTTGGCGGCCGGTTCATCCAGCACCAGCAGATCGGTATCGCGGCCCAATGCAATGCTGATCAGCAGCTTCTGTTTTTGTCCACCGGAGAGTTTATTGAACGGCCTGGTTTTCACCTGCGATACATCCAGCCCGAGCTGGCTGCATATCGCCAGCATTTTTTCCGGGCTTGAGTCGCAGACCCCGGAAGCGAATTTGATTAACTGCGCAACCGGCATTTTCAATGGCGGCGACAACTGCGGTACAAAACCGATGCGTTTTAACACTTCGGTGCGGTTTTTTCCCGGCGCCAGGCCGTCAACGGTAATGCTTCCCTGGAAGTTATACTCGCCCAGCAAACAGCGTATCAGCGTTGTCTTGCCGGCGCCATTGGAGCCTACCAGTGCAATACGGTCACCGTGATTGATATCAAGGTCAATGTTGTTTAAAACCCTGACCCGGCGGAACTGCTTGGATACACCCTTTATATTAATCATGAGAAGCAATCATCGGCTGAGAATCATTTTAGCAGTTGCCCCAGCCCCTTAAATTCGAGATTAAGCGAGTGGGTCGGGCAGGCATCGACACAGCGGCCGCAGTGGGTACAGTCAGCACCGACCAGCAGATCCACTTCCGTCGCCCGGCCTTTCACCACCATATCCAGCACATGTGGCACCTCACAGACTTTTTTGCATTCCGCTTCATGGAAGCAGGTAGCAAGATTGTAAGTCACTTTTAATGGTGATACCGAGCCGACCAGGCCATAAGTCAGTCCGATAGGACAGGCATAACGGCACCAGGCGCGTTTTGAATAAAAAATTTCGAACAGCAGCAATGTAGCTACCCAGACCATGCCGGCACCGGGGCCATAAATCAGCGCACGGCTGACGATACCGGTCGGTGAGATCGTTTCATAAACCGTGTAACCGGTGACAAAGGCCAGCACCGCAAATACCAGCCAGAAAACAGTGCGCACCCTGCGGTCGAACGGATGGTCGGTTATGATTTTCTTTTTCGCCAGGTAGTCATGCGCCATTTCCGCCCACTCGGCCAGCAGGTGGTAGGGGCATACCCAGGAACAGAAGGTACGCCCGCCCAGCAGCCACCACAGCACCAGCACCGTGCTGGTGCCGATAACCAGATTGATCACTACTTCCTTGTAGGCCAGCATCACCTGCAGGGCGGAATTTAAATCCGCCATGTGGAACCCGACAAACCGTGAGGCCGTGAGTGCACCCTCGAGCAGCTGGATATCAAGCTGGAAGGAAACCACGAATAACAGGTTCACCACAATCAGCACCGTCCAGCGCCGCCGCCGCCATTTTTCCGGCAGCTTGTGCTGTTTTTTGTGGGCTATTTCAGCATGGATTAGTGCAATGCGGCTTTTATCCGCCCGCTGCTCGGCATGGATGGCGAGTGCTTCAGGGGTATATTCATCTGCCTGCGGTTTTTTCGGCTCCGCACCCAGCAATACGGCGACTGACTTGATCAGGTGTTTCACACTTTTACCCTCATGCCGCCAGTCCCCTGCTTTCGCTGCTGTCTATGACAAAAACGCCCGGTTCGGCCGGACAGATCATTTCACACACGCCGCAGCCGACGCAGCCATCGAGTATCAGCGGTCGTTTGCGGGTAATGCCATCTTCAAACGCCAGGGTTTCAAATGTAATTGCATGCTGCGGCGGGCACTGGTTTTCATCAGCCGAAGGCGGCTTGCCGGCATCACACTGGGCGATACGCATTTCAATCGGGCACTGCCTGAAGCACAGGTCACAAAGCTCGAGATCATATGGGTGCTCGCTGACCCTGATCGGTTTCCAGCGGTCAACTTCTTCATAGCGCAACTTGCCCTTGAATGACGCACCACGCGCCTGTCCTTTGAAGCCCTTGCCCATCACGGCAAGGCACTGTTTTTCATTGACCACGCGGGCAACACCCATGTCGGTCTCATGCGGGTAGTTGATGTGATGCGTCAGGGCGCCGGTGGGACAGGCGAGCACGCATTGCAAACCATCGCAGGAAAAGTCACAGGCCTGCTGGCGCGTATCAATATGCGGCGAACCGACACCGAAGCCATCGCTCAGCTGCGCCAGCTTGATAGCATTCACCGGGCAGACCTGGACACACTGCCCGCACTTGATACAGGAAGCGAGAAATTCCTGCTCCTTGAGTGCACCGGGCGGCCGGATGCGTTCAAACCAGCGGCCGATGACAGGCACGTAGCCGAGCAGAGATACGCCAACGATGCCCACGCCCAGAACAACCGTACGCAGAAATTGTCTGCGGGCTTTCTGTTCACGAGTTAACCTTTTGTTCGGTTTAGCCATATATTCAGTAAAATATTTACTTTTGCAGGTTCGAATTTATTCGGACAACTGCGCCAAAGTCCGTATCGTCCGAATAAATTCGAACCTACATATCCTGAGATTGTAATCGAATGTTTCATTTTAAATTATTATCTACCAAGACTTTCACGCAGTATATCCAGCGAATCTTTCACTTCCGCCTTTTCATCAAGCATGGCCAGTGTCCGCTGTTTCGACGGATGCCGGTCACGCACCAGGATATGCGGCTCGGTAAATGGCGCCAGACTTTCCAGAAAATCCATTACCTCAAGCACCGGCGAGCCTTTAAAAAACTGTGCATAGGGTACGTCCTGCCAGATGCGATCGGCATAGACATAAAGCTCGTACGCAGTATCACCAACCCCGTCATGATCTTCATCGAAACCCTCGTAGTCACTCCAGTAATTACTGTCCCAGACATTACGGTTTGCTGTTTTGCCGCTGGAAACGACCACCTGGGTAAGGTTGTCAATCATGCGGTTGTCCCTGAATTCATTGCCGGCCCAGTCATTCAGAAAACGGATGCCGATAGCGTTATAGGCAATTAGATTATTTTTGAACTGATTAGTTGTATCCGGCTGAAACGGTGAAATATCGACATATAGCCCGCTGGCGCAATACAGAATCCTGTTGCCCTCGACCGTGACATTGGATGTTTCCTTGAAACCGATGCCGACACCCGTCGGACCGGAAGCATGGGCAATGGTGTTGTTCTTTATCACCACGCCATCGCTGTACATCAGGAATATGCCGACGGTATTGTTATAGTAGTTATTTTCCTCAACCAGGTTGTATTGTGAATACATGAAATGCAGCGAGTAACGGCTGTTATAGGTAGTATTGCGGGAGATAGTATTGTGCGCTGAATACCAGACGACGGTGTCGCGTGAATCCTTGATGGTGTTTTCCACCACCTTGTTCTCAAAACTGTACCACAGGCGTACCGCATCACCGCGTGTTCCCAGGTCAAACGGTTTTGAGCTGATGGTATTTCGGCGCACGATATTGTTCTCTGACTGCTGCAGGTCAACACCAAACAGGCAGTTATCAATTACATTATCACTGACCACGTTAAACCGGCCGCGGACCTGAACACCTGAATCGATATCATTATGAGACTCACCTGAATTTGTTAAATGCAGGTTGCGCACCACGGCGCCATCCGTTTCAATGACGACAACACTGCCTTTACCGCCGGCATCAATGGTCGCCCTGCCCTGGCCGTCGAGGGTAAGCGGCTTGTCTATCAGCACCGGGCCGGTATAGCTACCGGGTTCCAGCAGCAGCACGGCGCCTTCCTCCGCACTATCAATCAGCGACTGCAATGGCTGATTCGACTCTGCCATTGCCGCAGAGGCGTATAGCAGCAGAAAGATAGCCAGCTTATTGACAGCCCTGGCGAACATCATTTGTCGAGATTTAATTGCTTGTAGCGCTGGTTGGCGGCAATAATCAGCATCACCGAGAACGCAAGCATCAAACCAAATCCGGTATATGGATAGGAATGGGTGGTAAACTGCGCGACCTTGCCATCACCGAATACCGTCGGCATAAACGGTTTCACGGTAAACGCACCCATGTCGTTCAGGGTGTGGCCGTACCACCATAACCAGGCGGAGTAATCGATAATAAAAAACACCGGCAGCAGAATGGAAGGTATTATCAGCAGCCAGTAGAGCCTGCCGTTGGTCTTACGGGTTGCTACCAGCAGAAACACCATGGCGGCAATCATCAGCCAGAACACAATAGTTGCCGCTGTCGACATTTTTGCAACCATCGGGTGAATTTCTTCAGGCACATTGAAGTAGCGCGCCAGGTTCTTTTCGTAATGCCAGGCCAGCATCTGCGCACCGCTGCCGTTCCATTGCTCACGCAGCTCGGGCGGCTTGCGTTCCTGGTCTTTTTCAAACGTCACATGAAGACTGCGGATGTTGTTCATTTTTTGACTTTCTGCTGCTGCCTCACCCGCTATTTCTGCCGTGGGCTGTTGCTTTTTTTCGCTTTCCTCGAGCGATGCCTTGAGGCGGGCAATCAGGGCCTCTGCCGCGGTCATTTCCTTTTTCTCGGCTTCGGTGTCCTGGTCCAGCGAGGTGATCAGCGCTTCGATATAACCCTCGTTCTGATATTTCAGGCCATCATCACCGTAATAGGTCAATGCCATCCAGCCGACTATCACGACAAACCCGGCCGCAAGCACCGCTGTCCTGATTACTGGATTGGTAAAGATAAAGCCAAGCAGCATAACGCCCAGCATGGATACCAGAAATGGTGAAAAGGCTCTCTCGATGACACCACCGGCAGCGATCGGGTACATGCCCACATAATGGTTAATGGTGTCCATCTCATGCACGCAGTCGATGGCGACATCTTCAGTGATCTCAAGCTTTTCGATTTTCTTACAACCGTTGAATACACCATTCATATGAAAGTTGATGCGTATACCGTCCGGGAAGGCTTCCTCAGGATAGTTTGGCGCAGTTAGCGAGACCCACCAGATGGGTGTGAAATAAATCACGGCCAGCAGCGCAATGGCGGCTAACACCAGGGTATTTATAACAAGTGACCGGTTTTTAATCATAGTTGTTTCTCTAAATTACCAGGGCGTAAATCACTGGATTGGTATACCTACTTAAGGCAGAATTTCTGTCATTGCGAGCTATGAAGCACTAATTTTCCAGGAGAAAAATTGAACGCGTCTTTTGCGGCCCGAAGGGTGAATTACAGGATGTAATTCATAATCTATAGCTGACATGCCTCATACGCCTGTAGATTGCCGCGCTATTGCTCGCAATGACGAAATTACTGAAAAGTATGTATATTGCATATTTAAGTAAGCACCATTACCCCATTTTTAGGTCAAAGCAATTTATGCTATCCGCAAAGTTATCAATAGCCTAGTCATAATCAGGATTCAGCCAGTCTTTTGACGGCGCCAGGTCTTCTTTCGGCACGGGGATGCGGGACACATAGTTAATCACCATCTGCATGTCCTTGTCGCTGAAAGCCTTGATCTGCTTGACCATATCCGGGTTGGCGTTACGGCGCTTGCCATCACGTATCCACTCGAACTGACGCAGCATGTACTTGTAATGCTGGCCCTGGATCCTGGGATAATACTTTTCAGCTTTACCTTCACCATCGTCACCATGGCATTTCACGCAATTATCGGCAAATAATTTTTTACCCTGGTCGAATTCCGCAGTGCCTTTGGCCCATTCACCCTTACCATTATCCGGATCCATCGGCAATTTCGCGATATAAGCAACGACATCAGCCAGTGACTGTGGTCCACCTATAGACTCCGGTAAGGCAAACGGATACATCGTCGGGTTGTCACGATTGCGATCACGAATATCCGCCAGCTGTTTGATCAGAACTTCAACATGCTGTCCGGCCAGTTGCGGAAAAGTGCCGTCTTCCTTACCCCAGCCTTCGGTCAGGTGGCAGCCGGCGCAGACTTCAAATACCTCCATACCGTGCTCAAGATCAGGCGTCAGATGCAAAGCTTCCTCCCGCTCCCCACCTGCTTCCAGCCAGGCCAGGGTTGATGCTGAAAATGTCAAAGCAATCACCGCTGAGATTGCGGTTATCACCGCTGATGCCAATGACCTTTCGCTAGTTGATCTGTTGTTCATAAACCTGTTGTTCATAATTGTTCCCCGCTATACGCGTACCCATAAATATGCATAGCGGCCTGTGCCGATATGCGGTTAATAACTGGCTACCTTTCATAGCAACAAATACTAACACCGCTGGCTAGCCGTTGTGATTGAGGTAAGTCAAGCCAAAAACCACGTTTTATACATGGTTTAAATCAGCCCGAATATTTCATAGCAATGCAGAGTTTTGGGGCCATGTTTTTAACAAACAGCCCCTGAGCCTGCTACAGCAAATTTTTTACAGCGTGAATATCATTTGCTGAAAATCATATAGCCAGCCTCCTGTAGTACACCCCTACAGGAGTGCTAACCTGACTGTTCCCAACCACTCAGAAACTACAGGAGGCTGGCTATATGATTTTCAGTAGTGAGTATTGCTATGGAATTTTCGGGCTAATCATCCAGCACAGACAGATAAGCCAGCATATCACCGATCTCAGCGTCACTGTATGAGCTGAAGATATCTGCATCGCGCGGATCATCGTGCAGTCTTTCGGCTTTACGAAACCTGTTGATCTGCCGCAGTAAATAAATGCTGTGCTGCCCGGCAAGCGGCGGTATTTTCCGGCTGTTATCCCAGCGTTCACTGTTACCCTGAGCTTTTTCGCCATGACAGCCGGCACACTCTTTCCAGTAAAAGCGGCGCCCCCTGTCAAAGTCCCCGGGGTAGCGTGCGATATTAACCACCCGTTTACTTTCCTTGAGGCGCGCCAGTGCGTCGAATTTTTCATCTTCGACAATCGGGGGCAATTTTGATGGCAAATTGATCTGCGAGAGATAGGCTGCAATCTGCACCACGTCTTCTTCCGGCAGTTCACGCTCGGTCGCATAGGGCAGCATTGGGATGTTCAGCCTTTCCCTGGATTTAAAATGTCTTAGCTGAAGCGCGATGTAGCCTGCATCCAGACCTGCCAGTCGCGGATATTCGCCATCGATGGTCCCCTCGCCAAATTCTCCATGGCAGCCGGCACAGGTCTCATTGATTTCCTCAGCATATTCCCTGTCCAGCACCATTTCTGTAACATGCGCCTGTTTTGCCGGTAAATGATGTGCAATGCCCCGGTGGCAGTGAATGCAGGTCTCAGCATTTTCAATCGCATCCCCGTGACTTCTTGCTGCAAAGCGAGCCTGCTCAGCCAGGTCCATTACCGAGAACAGGTGGCAGTTGCGGCATTCACGTGAATCGGTCTTTTCCATCGAATTCCACACGCGTTCAGCCAGTTGCAAACGTTTTGCTTCAAATTTTTCCTTGCTGTCGATCTCGCCGATTATCCAGTAAAAAAGCTCTTTCGAAGCCTGAATCTTGCGAATTACCTTGGGTAGCCATTCTTTGGGAACATGACAGTCCGGACAGGTCGCCTGGACACCGGACGCATTGGTATAGTGATTTGAATGTTTGTACTCCGGGTACACGGTATCGCCCATTTCATGGCACGAAATACAGAATTTCAGAGTATTGGTGGCTTCCATGGCGGTATTGAATCCGCCCCAGAAAATAATACCGAAAATAAAGAAAAATATGGCTGCCTGCAAAGGCGCCTTGTTTATCAATGCACTAATTCTGGATAGTATCTTTCGCATTATGGCGTTAGCTCATCCCCTGGCTCAAACAGTGTATTTATTCACCATTGGTTAACTGCCATAGAGCATGCTGTATCATCTGCTGTTGTAAAAAAATATTGAAGATCATAGCTGTCCCGTTAACGATTAGATGTATGAGCTGGAATCCGTTACCTGAGACCGTATGCCGCATGGACGCCGCATTCGAGCGTATATGGACATGTTTACAGCATGTCTCAGGTAACGGATTCCAGCTCGTCTCGGATAGTATAAATATAGGCTCATTCAGGCAGAACAATGGTTGACAAACTACTCAAAAAAGTTAACAGGACAATGATAGAAGGTGTAAATTAATTCGCACATGTTATTTCACAACAAAATCAAAATAGGTATCCGGGAACGGCTCATCTGCAAGCGTAAAATGCCACCACTCCTCCATTAATGGATTAAAACCGTGTTTCGTCATGACAAGATGCAACAGCATCCGGTACACACGCTGGGCTGCGCCAACCTCCAGACTGCTGGGCCACGACTTCGGACCAAAGTAATCCCACTTCGTACCCATATCCAGTTCCATCGCGTCGTCAGCTTCTAACGGCACAATGCTTAAATCAACCGTGCTACCTCTTGAATGCCCTGACTTTTCTAAAATATAGCCGTCTTTAAAAAGATTCTTTTTTTCGACATCAGGGTAGTATTGATGCTTCATCCTGGTATCATCAAGATCTCTCGCCCAGCGTACAAAGTGATTAACTGCCCGCTGCGGCCGGTAGCAATCATAAACTTTCAAACCCAGGCCGAAGCTTTTCAGCTCAGCCTGAACTTCCTTCAAAGCCAGTGCGGCTTTTTTTGTAAGAATACACTCCGGCTTCTCATAGCCGTCGATGCGTTCACCCACGAAGTTATTTTCAGAGAAGTACCTTATTTCTGACCTGATATCAGGAATGATGTCCTCGATGTAAACAAACCCATCTGGCAGGCTTACGGCTAAAGCTGAAAGTGCAAACAGCGAGCACAACAGGGGCACAAATGTTTGTAACAGAATTCTTTGCATAAGATGGTTAACGTTAAACTCACCAGTGTGCGGGCCGGCCTGGTAAAGCGTAAGCCGACGTCTTGCTGCAAAAAAGCTGGCGAAGGTATTGATATTTAAACACATAAGATCATTTGTTGATATGATAAGCATTTAATGCGCAAACTCGTAACAATT
>JAJDNP010000162.1 GCA_022340645.1 Gammaproteobacteria bacterium
TCTTCAATGAACACGCGTCGGCGCATATTTGCCAGGTCTGCCTGATCTTTTCCCCAGTCTGCGCGGCGGATTTGAATATTGGCCGGGTGTATTTGAATATAGGATATAGTCATTTATGCAATCGTGGGGCGGTTGAGCCACGTTATTCCTGATGCATATATTTTAATGCGGGTAGTTTAACAATCTAACATGTTTTTTGTACTGCCTGATCTATCGCAGGCGCTTTAACTGTTAAAGCCTTGTGCGCCTGTTGGGTATTATAATGTTTTAGCTGGCTTTGATCGTACGGGTAAGAGTACAGGGCGAAGCAGGCCCTGCTTGATGGCCTGCCAGTGTCAGCTTGCTAATCGCAGTTAGTGGCGGTGTTCTTCTTCCGGGAAAATGCCAGTACCCTGGCTTTGGGCAGCGGGCTGTTTTCGCCATGAGCTGAACTGCAAAATTTTTGAAGTGATTCATTCAGGCCTCCCTGGCCAGCTAAGGAATTCCACATCATTTCATGTATCTTCACACAGGCGGCAGTGGGATTCGGTGAACGTTTACGTACCTGCTCAATACGCCATTGCAGGCGACGCAGGTGCAACTGGGTTCTCTCCGGCGCCTTGCTGATCAGTGCTTCAATGGCATCCAGGCGAAACCGTTCAAATGCCTCGGGATCTTTCCTGGCAAGTTCCACGGCTGCGTCAAAGTCCAGTATTGTCAAGTTTTTTTCTTGCATGGTAGCTGTAATATTGCAGTTATCATGCCTATCTTGAATACTTTTTTAAATTCAATATCTTATAAATGCCTCCGGGCAACGTTGCCAGTATTGAGTTGAAAATTGTAAAAAATACTGACGCTTGATCTGCAGCTTTGTAAGGCTAGAACAACTTGACGCTAACCCGGATATTTCATAGGAACGCTGCAAATACTACTTATCATTTTGATATTACTATGAAATATTCGGGTTAAAGCACCTCTTGCTATGCTCAAATGCGTATCATTACGTGCTGTTCCAGTTCTGGAGCATATATGCAACAAAAGTGACTGCATACATTTGCTGGTGGTTAGTATAAATAATCCCTCACGGTAATTGCTTACCAACTCGTCATTCAGCGTCCAGAAGTTTTTTAATATCTTCCTTTTCTTTTTGCTTTATTTCCCTGTTTAATTTTTCCACATAAGGGCGGTCAAAAAATTGCTCACAGATAGCACTGCCGTCTTCAACGGGTTTGTCACCAAATATCCATCGGGTTGGTACTGTAAGCGGACTCATGATGAAAGAAATATAACCTGTTGTCAGATCCACCGGGTTTACCGCCAGGTCTATATCTGAAAAACTGCCCTGTGCTCTAATCGGCGACTCCAGTGCAAAAAAACGGGCTGTTTTTGAGCGCGGGAAAAGAGAAAGCTTGACGTGTTCCTGCCTGAAATTAACATTGAAGTTTCCGTATATCCATAACTTCGTGGTGTCGATGGCAAAAAACTCTTCCTTCATTATTCCTTCGTTTAGATTCATCAGGCCAACCAGGCAATTAACTTTGGATTCTTTCTTTTTAAGTTCGGGTAATAGCACCAGGTAAAGGTTGGTTGCCCAAAGATTGAGTAATTTTGCCGGTTTGGTATTCCTGGGCCAGATGGCTATATCTAACTGGCCTGTTGCTTTATCAAGCAAACGTGTGAAGTCACGGCCTGCAAGTTCGAGATCAGTCCTGATACTGATAATTCCATCAACCTGTGAATCCGGCTTGAACAATCGTGTCGTGATGCCATAGTCAAGTTTATCAATATTCAGTTTTGCGTGACCGCGTGCTTCGCTGTCTTCGATCTGGAATAATATTGATGCGATAACTCTGCCGCCGGGCAATTCGATGTCAGCATTTTCCAGGCTTATTGCATTGTCGCGCAGATGTAACCTGAATCTTCCCTTACCAAGAACATCTTTTCCTGAGAGTAATTTATCGACATTTAAAGTTAGTATCAGGTACATATCCGGGTCAGCAACCGTGGCCTGTAATGTACGCAGCGGTTCGAGGTAGGGTTTTGCGTTTTCATTTTTAGTAGAAATTTTTACGTTAGTAAAACTTGCCTGTTTACTCTCCAGGTCATAAAAGGCGAAATCTTTTAGCTGCAGTTCACGGCTGCTGAGGTTTATTGTCCAGTCGGGTTTAAGTGATGTTGTGTCGATCACAATAGAAGCCTGTAATTTTGTTTCACCTATCGATGCCCTGTCAGATTTCAGGATATAACCTTTTTCATTTGCGATAAGGGTGCCAGACAGGCTAAAGTGATTAAACGCTGGAAAGTCGGTGTCAATCACCGGGTTCAGCTTTTCCAGGTCTTTACCTTTTAATGAAAGATCCAGTTTGTACTGCCCGGTGGCAATCGGCAAATTGATCGTACCGGTTAGCTTTATGTCTGTGTCTGCGATGCTGGCTGCAAGGTCAACATCCAGCTTTGGAACTTCATCAAAAAATTCCAGCAGTCGATTGGTTTTGAAATCGATCTTGATTGTTTCACCTTCAATTCTCCCATCGAGATGCAAGGCGACTGGTTTATACCATGAGGTATAAGCACTGGCACCAGTAAAAGACAACTGTTTTTTCTGTCCAGTCTTGTCAGATTGCAGATTCCAGTATCCCTTGCCGAGATCTAGGCCGATCTCAGCCTGTTTATATAGTTCGACCGGTTCCGAGCCATGTGTTTTAACAGTGATGTTAACGCTCTCGGTTGCTGCTTCCCGTCCTTTAATTATCTCCAGCTTATCGAGCAACAGGCCAAGGTTAACCTTTTTCACATTAACGTCTACGTTACCCTTAATCTCACCTTCAATAAACTGTACGCTTGCTTCGAGTTGTGTCTTTTTGTTGGCGATATGACCTGTTCCATGCAGTAACCAGGGTTTCCCTGATGCAAGAACCTGAAGGGCGTCAGATTCAAAGGCAAGACTGTAAGGGTGGCCCTGCATATTGCCGCTTATTTCAGCCAGTGGATTTGTTGCATCGTTTAGGTCGATTGTCAGCTGATCCAGATGTGTATCAATCACCTGATCTCGTGACTGGTCATTATACCTGATTGATACATCGGTTAACTGAAACGCACCTATCGATAACCGGCTGTAGTCATTTTTCCATATGCTGCTTTCATTTGTTTTTGTCTCGGATGCTGTTGACGATTGTGCAGTGTTATCGAATGTCCAGTTGTCTCTGCCAGCTTTGTTCCTGATCAGGTTGATATTTGTCTGGTCTGCAGATATGTCATCGAAGCGCAATTGTCCGGAAAGCAGCGGTATTATAGATAGATCTATTCGAACTTTACTAACGGTAATGAAATCTTCATCACCAAAACCACCAGTATTGCTGATGTGGATACGCTGTACCAGTAATTGAGGTATCAGGGAAATCGTCAGCTTCACCTCGCCATCGATTCGTGCCTCACGCCCGGTATGTGATTTTATATGTTCGACGAGAAGACGGCGTCCGCCATCGAGAGTGAAAGACAGCTTGATGAAATCAAGCATACCAACGAATAAGATGAGAACGGCTATAAAAATGACCAGGCTTTTAAACAGGCGAGTAAAGATTATTCTTGAGTTCATCAGGCTGGAACGAATTTAGAGGAGTTTATTCACCAGCAATCTGCCAGAGCTTGAAAGCCATGTTACGTTGCAATTGTAGGTCATGTCCCGGCTGAAAAAGTTTGTGAGCTGAAAGCGGTTTTTAGTCTAACAAGACAGCGAGATAAAAGACAGTTTCGGAGTGCCTGGCAATATTTCTTCTATGTTTCTGTCCGTCTGTTATTGGCAGGAATTAACATGAGGTGTAGTCTCTCTCTGAAAAGTATCTCTGGAAATATATCCATAATCATGCGTAAATTATCAAAAACCGGGTTTGGTGAAAACTATGCTGTATTTCAGAAATATTAACATTGCTGTTCTGGTCGCGGTGCTGCTTACATCACTTTACGGCTGCGCAAGTGTTGAACAGCAACAATGTCCCGCCGGTACTTTAAATATGCCGAACTGTCCGCCAGCTGATGCCGTGGTAGATAAAACGATCGATGATCTCTATGAATTAAGGACCTGGCGAGAGCAATCAGAGCTAACTATTGACCCTGTTAAACTTGCCGAAGAAGCGAAGGTGCCGATTAACAGTGTCAGAGCGAAGGTTATCGGGCCTGCCTATGAGGATGCACTGACATCCCTGGCAGCAAAAACCTGGATGATAGAGAACGCACAACATACCATTGATGCGACTTACTATATTTTCAAACGTGACCTTGCTGGGTATGCCGTGCTTGGTGCGATGTGCAACGCAGTAAAACGAGGTGTAGATGTACGTATCATGGTGGATTCGCTTGGTTCCATGCATCCTGGACATTCCGAGCTGCGGGCGCTTGAGACCTGTGCTGAAAGTGCCGGTTTTATGCGTAATGACAAGGGCCAGCTGACGACAAAAAAAGCCCGTGCGCAGGTAGTCATTTTCAACGCGATAACAAAGTTCAATTTCAACCGGCGCTCACATGACAAACTGTTAATTGTTGATGGCGCTTTTGCCGATAAAGCCAAAGTGATTACCGGCGGCCGTAATATCTCAGTCGATTACTACGGCATCAATGATGATGGGACAAAGGATCCAAATGCATTTCGTGATCTGGAAATCTTTCTCAGGCGGGATGCAGACGGTAGTAGCGAGGATCACACGGTCGGTGATGTTGGCGAAATATATTACACACTTCTGTTTTTATACAAGGGTAATAGACGCATCTGGCCTTATGAGGCCAATGATGAGTTCGACGAAGGCAAGTATGACGACATTTATATCTACGAACGTAAGAAAGCCCAGGACAACCTGGCATTGTTAAAGTCTCTACCTGGAATAAAAGAGATTATGGCTGGTATGCCGCATTTCATGAATGATGATTTTCGCGAGACAAAAGTTCGATTTGCACACCAGTTAAGTAACCTGACCAGTTCAAAAGTAACCACGAACGTACTGGAAAATGTGGAAAGCAATCCAAACTCAATCTTGTACCTGATGGATAAGGTAACTAAACAAAGACTGGACGAAGGGGTTACGAGTGGCACGATACGCATAGTTTCACCTTACCTGTTTTCAGGCGAGTACAAAAATGAGGAAGGAGAGGTTGTGTATGACGGCGCGAAAAACACCCTGGAACTGTTGCAAGATAACCCGGGTATAAAGCTCGAGATTATCACCAATTCGGTTTTGACCAGCGACAATTTCTTTACCCAGTCTATGATTGATATGGAGATGGCGCCACGTTTATTATTGACTCCCGAACTGCGTGAAGAATGGTTGTCCAATTCTGAAGAAGGCGAATTTAACCCGGCGTTAGTCGAAAGCGAAGAATGGAAAAAGCTGATCAATCATCCCCAGATATTCATCTATGAGACCGGCGGTATTGACTCGGTAGAGCTTGGCGGTGATGTCCATTATGGCAAGCTGCACGCGAAATTTATCGTCGGTGATCAGGTCGGATTTATCGGCACCAGTAATTTTGATTATCGCTCCAACCTGTATAATAACGAGCTGGGCTTCTTTTATCATAGCGATGTACTGCGAGACGACCTGGTTGGAATCTTCGAGCAGTTAAAATCTACTTCATTACGCTGGGGTACGCCGGAATGGCTGGAAATGCGTAGAAAGGTAATGGACAGTGACAGCAAAAAAGCCGGACCGGCACGTAAACAACGCGGCACCTACAAGACCATTCGCGCACTTGGGCTGGAGTACCTGATGTAGATAAATAGTTATCTGCTTGTTCATTTATAAATAATGCATAACAAAATATTATTAACACTATTCATTCTGAATGTTGTTGTGCTTACCGCATGCGCGACGGTAGATAAGCAGCAGCGCACTGTCTACAGCACTGGTAATGAGCCGGACCACTCCATAAGTATCCAGCAATGTTATCCGGATTCGGCATTACGAGTGGCCACGCTGAATATGGCTCACGGCAGAAAGAACAGTGTCAACCAGCTATTTGTCCGGAAAAATACTTTCAAGCAAAATCTTGATGATATTGCCGGTGTGCTCACCCGGTACAGACCTCATATCGTTGCCCTGCAGGAAGCAGATAATGCATCACGCTGGAGCGGAAATTTTGACCATGTTGCCTATCTTGCCACGGCAGCTGATTATCCATGGTTAACGCATGTAAGTAATGCAGAGGGCTGGCTTTACTCATACGGTACAGCGTTGCTTTCAGCGCTGCCGCCCGTTGAAACCATAAAACACACGTTCGAACCTTCACCGCCAACCCTCAATAAAGGATTTGTTCTTGCAGAAATCGAATGGCCCTGCAGTGATGACAATAAGTCGAGGAAAGTTGATGTTATTTCTGTTCATCTTGATTTTTCAAGAGAGTCAGTGCGGGAGAGGCAGATCCATGAAATGCTGGAAATTTTGTCTGCGCGCATGAAGCCGACGATCATCATGGGCGATTTTAACAGTGAATGGCTGGCGGAGGCTTCGGTCATCAAGGAACTTGCGACCAAATCACGCTTTGTTAGCTATGAGCCGGAGACTGGCAGACATCAATCCTACAAGAACAAGCGTCTCGACTGGATTCTGATTACCAAAGATATGGAATTTACAAATTACCAGGTGTTGCCAGATTCTTTGTCTGACCACGCAATGGTTCTGGCAGATATACGCTTCAAACAATGTTAACAGTTATCAGGCGTAGTTCTATAAATGTTCAAACAGCACCTGTTATTCTCGATTACTCTTCTGCTGATCGCTATATCATCAACAAAATATGTTAATGCTGAGCAGGAACAGGTAGAGCTATATAAAGACAGTAAGTTTGCCCTCGGCATCGGCGCGGCTATCGTAAGGTTTGATACCAATATAAAAGCTACCGATAAACAATCTCGCCAGAGCCTTTATCTTGACCTTGAAGGTAACCTTGATCTGCCTGAAGTTTCGACAGTGACAACTTTCTATGGTATGTATCAATTAAAACCAAAACACAGTCTTGGATTTTCATTTTTTAGTGTCAATCGTGCATCAGATATTTTCAATTTTGATAAAACTTTAGAAGACGTGCATGTCACTGGTTATGCAAGTATCACGGATACGACAGATTTCTATCGACTGGATTATGGTTATAACCTGTATAACGACAACCATAGCAAGATAGACCTGATAGCCGGTATTTATGGTCTTGACCTCAAGTATGTTTTTAAAGCTGAAGGAGATATAACCATCGGGGGAGTAAAGACGACAGGTTCCATTAAAGAGGAGGCAAAGGTTTTTGCGCCGCTGCCATTGATCGGCCTTGATTTTTTGTTCCGTATTACAAACAAATGGAGTTTTGCAACCAAGGTGGCATTAGTAACGGGATCATATGAGGATTTGAGTGCAACCGTATTTCAAACATCCATTAATTCTCAATATCGAGTTAACCAGCATTTTGGTATTGTCATGGGACTGGCTTATTTTGATGCGGATGTTGTTATCGAGAATGATCTGGAGAAGCAGGATATATCCTATGGTTATGACGGCGCATACATTGGTATGCATTTTGTCCTGTAGACGCGATTGTCGTGAAAAACCTGTTGTTTGGTGTACTCTACAAATCAAAGTTGCAATATACATTATATTTAACAACAGGATAAAAGCGTCATGAAACGAACAGCCAAACCTTCCTTGCCCTGGCCATCTCCAGCTTCTGTATTGCTGCCTCTGCCACAGAACATAGTGACGTCGGTGTGGCCGGTGCCGCCGATCAGGCAACGCTCGAAAAAGTGCATTCGACGAAGCCGCTTTATTCGCCTTACGCGGGGCGAAACTTTCCGACACGTCCGTTTTTCGGCGACACGCATCTGCATACTTCGTTTTCCATGGATGCGGGCGCCTTCGGCGCCCGCCTGACGCCCAGCGATGCCTACCGTTTCGCCCGGGGCGAGGAAATCACCTCCAACGGCGGCCAGCCGGTCAAGCTGTCGCGCCCGCTCGATTTCCTGGTCGTGTCGGATCATTCCGACGGCTTCGGATTTTTCCCGCAGTTGATGGGCGGCGATCCTGCGCTTTTGGCCACGCCGCAGGGTCGCAAGTGGTATGACGAGATTCGCGGCGGCAAGGGCGCCGAGGCAGCAATGGATATTATCGTCAGTTTCGGCAAGGGTGAACTGCCTGATGGTTTCCCGGTTCCGGGCACTACCGCTTACCGGAACGCCTGGCAGAAGACCATCGATGCTGCCGAAACCTACAACGATCCAAAACACTTTACCGCGTTCATCGGCTACGAGTGGACCTCGAATACGGGCGGTAACAACCTGCATCGCTATGTAATCTTTCGCGGCAACGGCGCTACGCACTATTACTTCGTCTACAAAAATGTGTTGTTCATGGTCCTCGACAGTGAAGATCCGCCCCGCGTTGCTCCCGAGGGGATTAAAGAAAAACTCGACGAATACAACAGGCTGCAGGTAGAGGATCCAGCAAAGGCCAGGGCCATGCTGGCCGAGTTATGGCGGACGAATCAGTTATCGCCGGACTTGGCAAGCCAGTTGAATTTAGTGACAAGCAGATTGCCTGGCTTAAGGATACGCTGGCGCAAAACGCCGACGTGCGCTGGACCTTCCTGCTGCTGCATGATCCTGTCTGGGAAAATCCGTCAGAGAGCTTCAAGGTGCTTGATCAACTGCTAATGAAGCGAGATCACACGTATTTTGCGGGGCACCTGCACTACTACGATTACGACAACATCGATGGTTATGAGCACATCACGATGGGGCCCTCAGGTGCTTCCTTCCACCAGGATGGTCCCGGCAACGTAGATCACCTAATGTGGGTAACCATGACCGATGATGGCCCCGAAATTGCCAACATAGCGCTTAAGGGGATCTTCGATCGCAAGGGCCTCGACCCGGATCTGTTCGGTGCCTATGACCGCAAGGGTGCGGCCCCGAGCGAACCGAAGAAAGAAGAAAAGTAGTGATCTGCCGGCAAAGTGACAGTTAAGGTAACAAGGTGGTGTAGCTGACTGCCTTCAGCGTTCGCTACGCTCCCGCTTCTGGCAGCAGCTGAAACCTTGCGTTGAATGACCGCTGTTGACGTAGAGGGATACTGTTGAAAAACTCGGTCATTTGTCGAGGCTACTGACTGGAGGACAATTTACTCCGGGTGATTTTTTGTATTTATTGAAGCATGGTTTTCAACAGTATCGGCCGGTTTGCCTCTGTCGGCATGACTCAATGAAGGTCAGCTTACAGGTTTTATTACCCGTTTTTTCTTTTGACTATTAACCCGCCTTAAACAAGCCATTGAGGTAATACGGTTAACATGGGCTTTCTGTGAAAACTGTCTGAGCGTACCTGTTTTTCAATGTGGGCGAGCGCTTTGTTCCCCGCGATGCGCGGGTCCTGCAATGATGAAATACACTGCAAGGACCGGCCCCCGGCGGGGAATAGTGGCTATGCGTTTTCCTGAGTAATAACCGCGCCGTTATTGAACAAGGTCAGCAGGACGTCTTTATCGCTCGCTGACATTATCTTCTGCAGTTTGTGGAAATCAATCACATTATCTTCACACAGGATTTCGGCGAAAGGTTTGCTTACCTGGTAGCTGTTTCCATTTACAAACAGTAAAGCGTTATCGCCCGAATAGCTAAACAGGAAACGAGAATAGGGTGACTGCATCAGCGCTGACTGCGATGCAATGGCGGCGAGTTGAACAAAATCAATATCATTATAATCTTCATTAACAATGTCTTCGAATGCCTTGTTATCACTGCAGTATTTCCCTAGCCATTGTTTTACCAGTTCGGCTTCCAGGCGGATGCCCTGCTTCAGGTATTCGCTAAACTGTGACACGGTATCTTCGCTAATTTCAGCGTGGTGTTCCGGCTTGACGGGCGACCTGTCAGTAAACCGGCCTGCCGTGTGAACGTTTTCATTCAGGAAATGAATATAGTCACTGGTGATGGTTTTTAACGATGGCGCGCGAAAACCGACCGAGGCGGTCATGCAGTTTTCCTTATGTTCCACTGCAACACCGTGGTGAGCAACGTTCGGTGGCAGGTACAGCATATCGCCAGGATTGCAAACCCATTCCTGTTCCGCTGTAAAGTTTTGCAAAATACGCAGGTCGGTATTGTGCAGAATTTCGTTATCAAAAGACCCGGCGATTTTCCATAAGCGCTGGCCGCTGAGCTGAATCAGGAACACATCATAATCATCCACGTGGGGACCAACAGAGCCGCCTGTGGGCGCATAGCTGATCATCAGGTCGTCAAAACGCCAGTCAGGTAAGAAGCGGAAGGGTTTTAGCAGGAACCTGGTTTCTTCAGGTAAATATTTTTCCATATCACTGACCAGTAAGGACCAGTGTGTCTCGGGAAGTGTGCCAAAACGTGATTCGTCAAAAGGACCGTATTCAGCCTGCCAGGGGTAGGCGCCGTCTTTTTCCAGCACCAGCCTGGCATTGATATTGTCCTCGCAGGCCAGGCCGGCGAGTTCTTCAGCCGTTAACGGTGGCTGAATACCGGGGAACGCATTCCTGATTAACAGCGGTTTTTTTTGCCAGTAACGAGTTAGAAACTCTTCAATACCGACCTCGCCCAGAATGTGACAACCTGGATTAGAAAGACGTTCTAATAGCATGATATATATTATTAGATATTTACAGGTTTCTTGTCTGTTCAGCCGCGTTACCGATATAGTTTAACGGCGTCAGCTTCAACAGTTGGTCGCGGGCATCTTCCGGAATTTCCAGTGTCTGGATAAATTCCTTAAAGGCCTGCTGGGTAATGGCTTTGCCACGCGTCAGTTGTTTTAACTTTTCGTATGGGTTCGCGATGCCGTAACGCCGCATCACGGTCTGTATGGGCTCGGCCAGTACTTCCCAGCTGGTGTTGAGATCGGCTTCGATAACCTGGACATTCACTTCCAGTTTATTCAGGCCTTTTAATAATGACTGGTAGGCAATCAGGCTGTGAGCAAAACCGACCCCCAGGTTTCTGAGCACGGTTGAATCGGTGAGGTCACGCTGCCAGCGCGAGATTGGCAGCTTGAGGCTTAAATGATTGAACAGCGCATTTGCAATGCCCAGGTTGCCTTCGGCATTTTCAAAATCAATCGGGTTTACCTTGTGCGGCATGGTGGAAGAGCCGACTTCGCCAGCGACTGTTTTCTGTTTGAAATAGGCATTCGAGATATAGGCCCAGATATCACGGCTCAGGTCGATGAGAATGGTATTGAAGCGGCTGATGGCGTCAAACATTTCCGCCATGTAGTCATGCGGTTCGATCTGGATGGTAAACGGGTTGATTTTCAGGCCCAGCGATTCAATAAATTGCTGGGAAAATGCCGGCCAGTCGATTTCAGGGTAGGCACTGATATGCGCGTTGTAGTTGCCTACCGCGCCATTGGCCTTGCCATAAATTTCGGTGCTGGCCACCAGTTCACGCTGTTTGCGCAAGCGGTAAACCACGTTTGCCAGCTCCTTGCCGACGGTCGTTGGCGAGGCGGTCTGGCCGTGGGTGCGGCTGAGCATCGGCTGTGATGCATACTGCTGTGCCTGCCTGGTCAGGGTATCAATAATTGAATCCATTGCCGGCAGCAATACCTGGCCGCGGCCGGCCTTTAGCATCAGCCCGTGCGACAGGTTATTGATATCTTCGGAAGTGCAGGCAAAATGAAAAAATTCATTACTGGCTTCAAGCTGGGCATTACCTTTAATTTTTTCCTTGAGAAAATACTCAACGGCCTTTACATCGTGGTTTGTTGTGCGCTCGATGGTTTTTATGTGCTCTGCGTCGGCCACTGAGAAGTTATCAACGATGCCATTCAGCAGGCTTTGCGCATCGTTGTCCAGTTCAGGGACTTCAGGAATTTCACTGTTGGCAGCAAGCGCCTGAAACCAGCGTACTTCAATCAGAACACGATGCCTGATTAAGCCGTATTCACTAAACAGGTCTCTGAAAGCTGCAGTTTTGGAGCCATAACGTCCATCGACGGGTGAGATTGCGGTAAGTTCGTTTAATTCCAACATTAGAGCCTCTGATATTTAGTGAATTCGTGGCGTGAATTCGTAGATTGTATACAAACAGCCAGCTTCTACCTTCTCAATCTTTGCAATAGTTCACTATTACGAGCAATTGACGCCTTTAATCTGAAAAATTTGCATGACATTCTGCTTCGTTCAGAATTAATCAAAGGCCCTGTAAAATTGCTGTATTAAAACGGGTATTATATCATTGCTTGCTTAGGTGAGGCGACGCCGGGTAGATGTTTGGGAGCGGATGTTAAATGAGTGCATATAGAATTGAAAAAGACAGCATGGGTGAGCTGCAGGTACCTGAGGAAGCAGCTTATGGTGCTCAAACGCAGCGCGCCGTCGAGAATTTTCCAATAAGCGGTATCACGCTTCCACAGGAATTTATCCGGGCGCTGGGTCTGGTAAAGCAGGCCTGTGCCGATGCCAATTGCGACCTGGGCGGACTCGATGACAGCCGCCGTCGCGCCATATCCTCTGTCTGTAGTGAAATTATCAATGGCAGGCTGATGCAGCAGTTTCCGCTGGATATATTTCAAACCGGTTCGGCGACCAGCACCAATATGAACGCCAATGAGGTCATCGCCAACCTGGCAAGCAAGGTCGCAGGCGAGGCGGTACATCCGAACGACCACGTCAATATGAGCCAGAGTTCAAACGATGTTATACCGACGACAATTCACGTCAGTGCCGCCATCAGCTGTCACCGGCAGTTGCTGCCGGCAATCAGGCACCTTATCTCGGCTATTGATGATAAAGCCGAATCCCTGCAGCATATTGTAAAAACCGGCCGTACTCATCTGATGGATGCAATGCCGGTCAGTTTGGGACAGGAGTTGTCCGCCTGGTCGGCGCAGCTGCAGTCGGCTCTGTCGCGCATAGAAAACACCTTGCCGGAAATCCATCAGCTGGCAATTGGCGGCACCGCTGTCGGTACCGGCATCAACGCGGACAAGGCATTTGGCGGACTTGTTGCCGAAAAGCTGTCCGCTGTCACCGGTTTGCCTTTTAAGACGGCAGCCAACCGTTTTGCTGCACTGAGTTCACAGGATGCCGCCGTGGCATTGAGCGGCCAGTTGAAATCACTGGCAACTGCATTAATGAAAATAGCCAATGATTTGCGCTGGATGAACAGCGGGCCGCTGGCGGGCATTGGTGAAATCGCCCTGCCGGCCTTGCAGCCTGGCAGCAGCATCATGCCGGGAAAGGTAAACCCGGTGATTCCGGAAGCCGCCGCCATGGTCTGTGCGCAGGTGATCGGTAATGATGCAACCATCACCATTGCCGGGCAGTCGGGAAATTTCCAGTTAAATGTCATGCTGCCGCTGGTGGCATTCAATTTACTGCAAAGCATCGAGATATTAGCCAATGCTTCGCGTGTACTGGCGGACAAGGCCATTGCCGGTTTTACCGTCAATGAAGACATTATCAACTCCGCGCTGGCGAAAAACCCGATACTGGTAACCGCGTTAAATACCGTGATCGGTTATGAACTCGGTGCCAGGATTGCCAAGACAGCTTATGCTGAAGGCCGGGCGGTGATTGATGTTGCGGTAGAAATGACTGAACTGTCACGAGAAGATCTTGAAGAATTGCTCGATCCGAAACACCTTATCGGTTAAAAGTTAGTACATGAGCGTTTGAATAAGTTACCCTGTAACGCCTGCCTGGTGGCGATGCAGGCGTGAAAGAGCTGTTGGTAACAGTTTTTCAGGCAAGTCCTGCAACAGTGGGTCACAGGGAGATGAAGATTAATTTATTCGCAGCTGCTATGTCTGTGTGCAATAGAGTAGTATCAAATGATGATGTATGTTGCTAAATAAAATTAAGGATGATTTATTCGAAAAAAAGAGTTCAAAATGCCAGATCAAGAAGACAAGTACAATTTGAAAGAGAAATCAAATAATGAACTGCATGAATGGTTAACTCATTATAAGCCGGGCAGTGATGAATATGAAGCGGGAATCAATGAATCCATGCGAAGAGTTGCAAGCCTGGAAGAATTAATGGAAAAAAGTGAAGCGCCATCCAGGAAGCGTGAAGCAATCGCACTGTTTATCGCTATGATAGCCCTGGTGATCGCTATCATCTTCATATCGCTTACCTATTAACCCGGCGACAATATATATCGCATTCAGGGCTACAAGAAAAGGTCGGATCAAGGCGCAGCTTGCAGGTAATGGTTATTCCATTGTCAAAAGCTGCAACTTGGAGCTGGCCTTTTCCTGTAGCCCCTAATATTTGTTATTGAGCATGAAAGGCCGGAGCACGCCTGCCCACGGACGGCGTTATCAGCACTTGTTGTAGAATGGCTACAACGGTGCGCTGATGCCTTGCCGTGAACAGGCGTACCCCGGCTGAATGCGATATATATTGTCGCCGGGTTAATTTAACCCTGACTGTTGCTTTGCTCTGTGACGTCTATATACAATTGCAGACGTTGTCCCGGTTTTAAATATTTCCCTTCTATGGTGTTCCAGCGGTGCAGGTCATTGACATTGACATTATATTTGCTGGCAATACGGGATAATGAGTCGCCATTGCGTACGGTGTAATGAATTGATCTGACGGTACTGTGCGGGTTATGAGTTCCAGTCGCGGCCAGCTTTGTATTTTTAGCCCAGACGACCAGTTTTTGTCCCTTCTTTAACGGGTCTTTTATTGCCATGCCATTCCATTTGGCGAGCTTGTGCATGTCCACATTGTACTGTTTGGCTATCTCCCAGAAGCTCTCGCCATTTTGAACGATATGGGTAATGCGCGTGCTGCTGCTGCCATGTTTGGTATTTTGAATAGATTTCAGGCGTTGTGCTGAAGACAGTGCATAACTGCTTTTGTTTTTACTGGATAGCGGTATAAGCAGGTATTTTCCTTGACGAATTGTATTGCCCCTGAGGTTATTCGCTGTTTTTAAATGACTGACCGAAGTGTTGTATTTCACCGCTATCTGGCTCAGGGTTTCGCCGGATTTAATTTTATGGCGGCTCCAGCGCAGATGTTTTTCCACGGGCAGGTCCGCATAATTATCTTCAAACAGTTCAGCAGAATTAACCGGCAATAACAGGGTATGCGGGCCATCAGGCGCGGTCGCCCAGCGGTTAAATGCCGGGTTATAGGTATACAGAGTTTCCAGGTCTATTTCGGCTAATTCTGCGGCCAGCGCCAGGTCTATCTGGGCTTTCGTTGCTACCTGTTTAAAGCCGGGAGCGTCTGGAATGCAACGAAGACTGATATCATACTTTTCAGGATTGGTAATGATTTCTTTCAAGGCCAGCAGTTTGGGCACATAAGCACTGGTTTCTTTCGGCAGCTTTAAGTGCCAGAAATCGGCGGGCTTATTCTTACGTTTGTTGCGCTTGATGGCGCGCTTTACTGTGCCCGAGCCGGAGTTGTATGCTGCCAGCGCCAGTAGCCAGTCGCCATCGAACTCCTTGTTCATGTTTTCAAGGTAATTTAATGCAGCCTGGGTCGCTGCATAAATGTCGCGCCGGCCGTCATACCACCAGTTTTGCTTTAACCCGTATAAGCGGCCCGTTGATGGTATAAACTGCCAGATGCCGGCTGCCCGGCCATGCGAGTAGGCAAAGGGCTGATAAGCGCTTTCAACGATTGGCAATAAAACCAGTTCGGTTGGCATGTTGCGCTTTTCAATTTCTTCCAGTATGTAATACAGGAACGGGTCGGCGCGTTCCAGCACGCGCTGTATATATTCGGGATGTCCGGCAAACCAGTTGATTTCTGCTTCCAGGGATTTTTCCTCGATATCAGAAGGTAACTGGAAGCCTGAATAAATACGAGGCCAGATACTTTGGGTTTGTTTACTGCTCGGATTAAGTTCTTCAAAGCGATCAAATTCAATATCGTACTGTGTTACAGCCGAGTCAGCGACAGACGCTGCAGCTTCTGTATTCTCCTGCTGATTATCTGCAGCGACATCTGCTGCTGCATCCATATC
This sequence comes from Gammaproteobacteria bacterium, assembly GCA_022340645.1. Lineage (GTDB taxonomy): Bacteria > Pseudomonadota > Gammaproteobacteria > SZUA-229 > SZUA-229. The sequence goes on from JAJDNP010000162.1 coordinate 15,961, forward strand.
TGAATCCTGACTGACTCTGGTTTCATTGCACGCGGCAAGCAACAGCAAACTGGCCGATAAAACAGCTGCCCTCAAAGCATTTATATTTATACATGATTTAAAAAAGGCAAAGCTGGAGGTATCGATGAATAAGTTCTTCATGTCTTAGTACTTTTTATTATTATTAATGTTATGACAATAATTCTGTCTTCTGGCTAAGAACACGTCAGCAGATATATCGTCCGTTTCAGATATATCAACTAATGTATCTGTTCAAGTTACGCTGCCATTTGTCATCATTTCCAATTGGGCATTTACAACTGGTGTTAAGTGACACAGCACTATAATATTGTTGCGTAAACACCTGCTATTTTATAGATACATTTAACTGATACGTGTAATTGTACAGTATCAGTACAAAAATAGGGCTTATGAGCGCAAAAATTGTTGAATTATATACCGACGGCGCCTGTCGTGGAAATCCCGGCCCCGGCGGCTGGGGTGCGAGCCTGCGTTATAATGGGCATCAAAAAGACCTGCATGGCTCTGAAGCTAAGACTACAAACAACCGCATGGAGCTTATGGCGGTCATTAATGGGCTGGGAGCTCTCACCCGGCCACATGCGGTAATAATATATACTGATTCAAAATATGTACTTGAAGGCATTACCAAATGGTTGCCAAACTGGAAGAAAAAAGGCTGGAAAACCGCAGCCGGGAAGCCGGTAAAAAACGCCGAATTATGGCAGCGGCTGGATGCCCTGGTTCAGCTCAACGATGTTCAGTGGCAATGGGTGAAAGGCCATTCAGGACATGACGGCAACGAGTATGCAGATCTGCTGGCAAACCGCGCTATTGATGAAATGCTGGCCAAAAAGTTGTAAGTTTTAAGTTTAAGTAGCATGTTACGAATCACTTTAATCTTTAAACTTACAACTTACAACTTACAACTTACAACTTACAACTTATAACTTACAACTTGATAAGAATGAGACAGATTGTTCTAGATACAGAAACCACCGGCCTGGAGCCGAGTCAGGGCCATAAAATCATTGAGATCGGTTGCGTCGAAATGATTAACCGGCGATTAACCGGTAACAACTACCATCAGTATTTACAGCCGGACCGGGAAATTGACGAAGGCGCGCAGGCGGTACATGGTATCAGCAATGAGTTTCTTGCCGATAAACCGCGGTTTTCAGATATTGCCAAAGATTTCATCGAATACATCGATGGCGCCGAGTTAATTATCCATAATGCCCCGTTTGATGTTGGCTTTCTGGACCATGAATTAAAACTGGCAGGTAAGGAGTTCGGCCAGCTAAGCAGCTATTGTACCGTCGTTGATACCCTGGTAATGGCCCGCAAAATGCGTCCGGGTAAGAAGAACAACCTGGATGTGTTGTGCAAGGAATACAGTGTGAATAACGCGCATCGTGAGTTGCACGGCGCCTTGCTTGACTCCGAGCTGCTGGCGGAAGTCTATTTGCATATGACGGGCGGGCAGACCCACCTGTCATTAGAAAGTGAGGATAATGCAGACGCCGCAGGCGGCCTGTCGGAAATTAAAAAATTATCAGCACATAGAAAACCCCTCAAAATCATCACGGCGAATGATGAAGAGTTACAGGCGCACAGGGTGATTATTCAAAAAATGGGAGCTGAAGTCTGGTAAAGGCCAGGGTTGTTGGTCTTTGGTCGATAGTTATTAATCTAAAAACCAATGACAAATGACGAACGACAAACGACGAATGACTATCTAATCTTCAAAGTCCTGGCTTTTTCTCTTTGCCAGTCGCGTTCTTTAATCGAGGCACGTTTATCATGTTCTTTTTTGCCTTTGGCCAGGCCGATATCGATTTTAACTCTGCCGTTCTTTTTCCAGAACAGGGCGAGAGGCACCAGGGTGTAACCTTTACGTTCTATTTGGCCAATGAGTCGATCAATCTCATAACGGTGCATCAGTATTTTTCGTGAACGCGTCGGGTTGGCATGTATATGGGTGGATGTTGATATTAAAGGCATGATAGTGCCGCCGACCCATTCCAGTTCGCCGTTTTTGGCGAATATATAGCTGTCATTAATCTGCACCTTGCCGGCACGCAGGCTTTTAATCTCCCAGCCTTCCAGCACCAGCCCAGCTTCAAAATTTGATTCTATGGTGTAGTCGAAACGCGCTTTGCGATTACGCGCGATGGTGTTGTCGGTCTGTTTGTTCTTGGGTTTATTGGCCATTCTAAACTGTTTGTATAAAGGTTGAACGCAGTAAATGCAGGCTGGGAAGTATAGGGTAGATTCTTCATGCTGTCATTGTTATTAACCCGGCGACATATATTGGCGCCGGGTTAATAGTAACCGTCATACCGGTAAAACAATTATCGCCATGTGTGACAAGTCTGTCTGAGGTTACGGTACAAACATCATTATTATTTTAAAAATTGCTTGAGTCGATGCTATAAATTGTCGAGAATGCAAAACAAAAAACTATAAGAGGGTCTGCTCCTGTATTCACGGGAGCCTTAATTACTATGGCTGAACAACGAGTATCAATTCACGGTCAATGGACCAACCGGACCGTATTTATTCTTGCCGCTACAGGTTCCGCGGTCGGTCTGGGTAATATCTGGAAATTCCCCTATATCACAGGCGAGAATGGCGGCGGTACTTTCGTTCTGGTTTATTTAATGTGTATCGCGCTGATTGGCATTCCAATCATGATAGCGGAGATCATGCTGGGTCGTCGCGGTAAGCAAAGCCCGATTAATACCATGGCGACACTGGCTAAAGGCGAAGGACGCAATCCCGCCTGGGTCTGGCTGGGATGGATGGGCGTGGTTGCAGGCTTTCTTATATTGTCTTACTACAGTGTCATTGCTGGCTGGGCGATGTCCTATATATTTCGCACCGGCGGTGGAATGTTTCTTGGCGTGACTGCTGATGGCGCGAACAGTATATTTGCCGAACTGGTGACCGACCCTGAACGGTTGCTGGCATGGCACACTATATTTATGGTAATGACGATGCTCGTAGTCGGACGCGGTGTCAAACAGGGCCTTGAAAAAGCTGTTACCTTCCTCATGCCGTTCCTGTTTGGTTTGCTGATTCTTATCGTGATATATGCCATGACAACAGGTTATTTTACGGAAGGCCTCGAGTTTTTATTCAGCCCCGGGGCAATAACCGGTAAAGCGATACTCATTGCCATGGGCCATGCCTTTTTTACCTTGAGTCTGGGTATGGGCGCGATCATGGTTTACGGTTCCTATTTATCTGATGAGTATTCAATTGTTCAGGCATCAATAATAGTAGCGCTGGCAGATACAGTGGTTGCATTGCTTGCAGGTATGGCGATTTTCCCCATCGTGTTTGCGAATGATCTGCAGCCCGGCGCAGGTCCTGGACTGATCTTTCAGACCTTGCCAATTGCCTTTGGCCATATGCAGGGAGGAACCCTGGTTGGGGTGGTGTTTTTTACCTTGCTGCTGTTCGCTGCCTGGACTTCAGCAATATCGTTGATTGAGCCCGCAGTCGCTTATCTGGTGGAAAACAGGGGGGTGAACCGTATTTACGCAGCCACCTGGGTTGGCCTGCTTACCTGGTTTGCTGGCCTGGGCACGATATTTTCATTTAACATATGGAAAGACAATACTATATCAATTCCGTTCGTCTTTGAGAATTTTACGTTTTTTGATACACTGGATTATCTGACGGCTAATGTCATGCTACCGCTGGGCGGATTGTTTATCGCGTTGTTTGCGGGGTGGATAATGCGTCAGGAGTCTACACGTGAGGAATTATATACCTATCCAGCAATATACAAAACCTGGCGGTTTTTAACCCGCTATATTGCACCCGTAGCTGTCATTGTTGTGTTTTTGAAAGCAGTTTCACTTATTTAACCCGATTTATTATAACATTATGTCACATATTCATCGAAGCGCACTGGTGCATTACTCACCTGCGGAAATGTATCAGCTGGTGAATAATGTCGCCGATTATGCGTCTTTCCTGCCCTGGTGTCGTACGGCCGTCGTTAAAAAAGAATCCGAAACAGAAATGACGGCATCGATTGAAATCGCCAAGGGCGTATTAAATAAGACCTTTACCACACACAACCAGCTAAACAAAAACAGGCGCATTGATTTACAACTGATTGACGGTCCATTTAAAAAATTATCCGGCTACTGGCAGTTTGATAAACTTAAAACTGAAAATGCCTGTAAGGTGAGCCTCGATCTTGATTTCGAGTTTGACAGTGCCTTGATGTCGATAGCCGCAAAACCCGTATTTACCCAAATTGCCAATTCACTGGTTGATTCGTTTTGCAAGCAGGCCGTTGAAGTATATGGCAAGCGTGATTAGACAGGCCATGATTAAAACCATTAATGTTGAAGTGGCCTACGCCACGCCGGAAAAACAGCTTATTCGCGCAGTCAATGTTGACGACGGCACGACCATCGGTGCGGCCATTGTCCAGTCAGGGATTCTGCTGGATTTTCCGGAACTTGAAACCGGCCTTGAGGATGCCGATGTCGGTATTTTTGGCAAAGTAGCGGCAATGACAACAGTCCTGAAAGATGGCGACCGTGTTGAAATCTACCGGCCCTTGATTGCCGACCCGAAAGAAGTCAGGCGAAAACGCGCTGCCGAAGGGAAGGAGATGAAGAAAGGAGGATAAAGCAGTGAATAGATAACAGTGAATAGTGAACAGTTAAAAACTTAAAAAACAATCTATATAACTTATTTTATATCTGAGAAAATTCGCTATTCGCTATTCGCTATTCGCTATTCGCTATTCGCTATTCGCTATTCGCTATTCGCTATTCGCTATTCGCTGTTATCTATTCACTGCTTTTAAGGTTCAACGTACTGTGAATCGTCGATCCTGGCCAATATATCATTTTCGAAATACAGTGTCAGTAATGATTTTCTTTCAAATCCCTTGTTGGGGATGAAGCGGTAAATATAGTCCCAGCGCTGGTTATGGAATGGATCAGACAGCATCGGCGAACCCATAATTTTACGTACTTCTGCTTTTGTCATACCGATTTGAAGGCTTTCCAGCTGTTCCAGTTTGATGGTGTTTCCCTGCTGTAAATCAAGATGATGCACCTCTGGTAACCATGATTCACAGGCGCTGACCAGAATCAGGCCGCTCAGTACTGAAATTAAGGAAAAATTTTGAAAAAATAATTGGAATATTCTCCAAATGAGAGTGGTTCTCAGTAACATAAACGTGTTTAAATGGTTGTCTGGAAATAAGAAATACTACCGTATATGACCGCGAGAAGCAGTAGAAATTTATGAAATCGAGTGATTTAAAAAAAGCAGGTCTTAAAGTAACCCTTCCAAGAATGAAAATTCTGAAGTTTCTTGAGGAATCTACCGAGCGCCATCATAGTGCTGAAAGTATTTACAAGGCCTTATCAAATGAAGGTGAAGAAATCGGGCTGGCTACGGTCTATCGTGTATTGACTCAATTTGAAAATAAAGGCCTGGTTGAGCGCCACCGTTTTGAGGGTGATAACCAGGTCAGCAACCAGTCCGTATTCGAATTAAATGTAAAAGGCCACCATGACCACATTGTCTGTGTCTCATGTCACAAGGTTGAAGAGTTTTACGATGAGATGATTGAAGCCCGCCAGAAGGAAGTGGCGGCTGCCAGGGGCTATGAGGTTACAGGCCACAGTCTGACATTGTATGGTATATGCCCCGCCTGCAGGAAGAAAAAAAGCGGGTAACAGGTTTCAAACAGCCGTCGATAAACGCCGACGAAGCTGGATAATCAGCTTTTACCTTGTTTTTTTCTCAGACGTCACTATTTTAGGTGAAGGCAGCTCTGATTAATTATCATAAAGTTCCGCGGGTATTCAAGCGTACAGATTCAAGGCATTGGGTATCGCCAGAATTTATGAGAATTAATCAGAGTTGCCTTAAGTTTTCTGGTACTCTTTCAGTGTAGTTCTTCTGGATATACCGCTACCCAGGTATTGCGGGCAGCTGTCTATGAGGTGCAGTACTGCTGCTGCCCGGTAACAAACGGGCGCCCGCATGCCTGACTGACAGTTTGCTACAAAATTCGAAATGCATAAATTTGTACAGCAAAAATAGGCTACATCACAAAATGCAAAAGACACGCTATTTCAATCAGATAACCACCGATTTCACTATTGACCAGTACTTGCATCAACTGGTCGGTCATGATGTGGCAAAGGACAGCCTGCTGCGCCAGGCCTGCGAAAAGGTATGGGATTTACCGATTGAAGGCTCATTGCCAAACAGTCTTGATGTTGCCTTGCTGTTGAGCGAGCTTGGTACGGATGAAATGACGCTGACTGTCACCCTGTTAAGCAGTACACGATTAGTAAAATCAGCAGGCATCGATGAGCTTGAGAAACAGTTTGGGCATGACATTATCCAGCTGGTGAAGAGCGTAATGACGCTGCATGAATTTCAGGGTGAGCGGGATGATTCCGCCCCTGAGCAGGTTGAACGTTTACGCCGCATGTTGCTGTCGATGGTGGATGATGTCCGCGCAGTGTTAATAAAGCTCGCTTTTCGAGTGCAGCGTTTACGGCAGTTGAGCCTGGCGCCTGAAGATGAGCAGCAGGAAATTGCGCATGAAAGCCTGGAGATATTTGCACCGATTGCAAATCGGCTTGGCATTGGCCAGTTGAAATGGGAACTCGAAGACCTGTCATTCCGTTATCTTGAGCCAAGTGCCTACAAGCAGGTAGCAAAACATCTGGATGAAAGGCGGGAAGAGCGTGAACAGTTTATTCATGAAATTGTTGAAAAATTAACCCAGTTAACAAAAGATGCCAATATATCTGCAAAGATTTACGGCCGCCCAAAACATATTTACAGTATCTGGAAAAAAATGACCTCAAAAAGCAGGGGTTTTGATGAACTGTTTGATGTCCGTGCGGTTCGAGTTATTGTTGATAGCATTGCTGACTGTTATGTCGTGCTAGGCCTGGTGCATGCACAATGGCGGCATATCAATAAAGAGTTCGACGATTACATTGCCAACCCGAAGGCAAACGGTTATCAATCTCTGCATACTGCTGTTTATGGCCCGCATGGTAAACCGTTTGAAATCCAGATTCGCACAAAACTAATGCATGAATTTGCCGAACATGGTGTGGCGGCGCACTGGCGATATAAAGAGTCTGGCGGCAAAAGCAATGTGCAGTCCGGTATCGAGTCACTGAGAAAACTGCTCGACTCAACGAAAACCGATGATGAAGAATTAATGGAAAGTTTCCGCTCGGAAATGTTCCGTGACCGCGTTTTTGTATTAACACCGGAAGGACGGGTTATTGACCTGCCTGAAGGGGGGACACCGCTGGATTTTGCCTACGCAGTACATACGGAAATTGGCCACCGTTGCCGTGGTGCAAAAGTGAACGGACGTATCGTACAGTTAACTTACCCGCTGAAAAATGGCGAACGGGTAGAAATTTTAACCGGAAAAGAAGCCTCACCGAGGCGAGACTGGATGATTTCTCACCTGGGTTATGTCAAGACCACCAAAGCCAGAAACCGGATTCGCAGCTGGTTTAAGAAGCAGGATAAAGAAAAAAATCACAATGATGGTAAGACGCTGTGTGAACGTGAATTCAGGCGCCATGGTATAAAACCGGATCTCGACAAGGTTTTAAAACATTTTAAACTGGATTCTGCAGATGAATTATATGTTCAGCTGGGGCGGGGAAATATCAGTATTGCGCAGATTACATCATTATTGCTTGAGCTTGATGAAAGCCAGAAAGAAAAGGACAGTATCCCGTTACATGCCACGAAAATCAAGCCGCATAGCCAGTCGAGCAGCAGTATTAATGTTTTAGGCGTGGGCAACCTGTTAACCACCATTGCCAAATGCTGTATGCCAGTTCCACATGATGAAATAATTGGTTTTATTACCAAGGACAGGGGTGTGAGTGTACATCGCAAAGACTGTAAAAACATTCTGTATCTGAAAGAAAAAGACCAGGCGCGACTGATAGAAGTAGAGTGGGGCGAAACAGATACGCAAATTTATCCGGTGACAATATTAATTCAGGCAAATGACCGCCATGGCTTATTGAGTGATATCACAAGAACCTTGTCGGATGAAAAGGTCAATGTAACGGCAGTAAATACCATGTCGAACAAAAGCCAGCAGACTGCACGCATGGCTGTGTCCCTCGAGATTCGCGACTTGCAGCAATTGACTCGAATAATGGATAAGATCTCTCAATTGAGGAATGTGCTTGATGTTAGTCGTGGCTCTACCGGGGATATTGCTTTGCAATAGATGATTAATTTCCGCTTTCCAGGACTAGATACGTAAATATCCCCTTTTCAAGGTCCGGTTAAGCCGGCATGGATAAGGCCTGGCTACGGTCCGGGTACTTTGGGATATTCAACAGGCACTTCTTGCCAAAAATCAAATTTCTATGTAAAAATCCCGCCCTGATGGTTTTGCAGGGTAAATTCAGGCATTTTTCTCTTGTTTTTGACTGTTTCTGCAACTCTGATCTCCAAATAGATTTTTTAACCGACCTTCAGGTCCTAGAGGAGTTTTATCCATGAAATACAAAAATGTTGTAATTTTATCAGTGCTGCTAACAGCATCGCTATCCGCCCCCGTGGTTGTTGCAGATAATGCAGGAAAAGATGAGTTTGATGCTCGTATTGAGCAAATGAATAAGCAGTATGAAGCTGATAGAGCAGAATGGGAAAAACGCAAAAACATGAGCTTTGAAGAACGCCGTGCGATGGATGATGCTCGTTGGGCAGAAAGGGAAAAACAGTATAATGCTGAAATGGAAGCAAGAGAAAAAGCCTATGCAGCTGCAAAAGCAGAATGGGATAAACGTAAAAACATGAGTTTTGAAGAACTTCGTGCACAGGACGATGCCAGATGGGCAGAAAGGGAAAAACAGTATGACGCTGCCAGGGAAAAATGGGAAAAGCGCAAACGCATGAGCAGGGATGAACGCCGTGCACAGGATGATGCTGAATGGCAAGCAAGAAGACAGCAATATGAAAAGGAAAGAAATGAATGGATGAAAAGCCACGGTATGAATCGCTAGTCAGGTAAGCAGCTTAAATTAACTGCAAAACTTAACCGGGGGCCAGACGAAAAACCTGTAACGGATTTTTTGTCTGGCCCCAATTATTTGGCGGTAATGTATAAAGAATTTCTCAGTGGGCTTGCCATTGCACTGACTTTCATCGCATTTTTACCCTGCATCCATTCAATCCTGAAAGGACATACAGGACCGCATGTCTTTTCCTGGATAATCCGGGGTTCCACTATGCTTGTTGTTTTCCTTGCACAACTGACAGACAAGGGCGGCGGGTTAAGACAACTCTAATTAAATTATCATAAAGTTCTGCTGGGTGATGCCCTATAGTCAGACTCAGCGTTATTGATTTTCACCATACAGGGAGTATGCTTTCAAATCAATGCCCTGATTCTGGCTATTGGGTATTGCCAGAATTTATGATAATTAATTAGAGGTGCCTTCATCTTTAAACAGCGCAAGATATTTTCCATACCCTTCCGCTTTCAATTTTTCCTTTGGGATAAACTTTAACGAAGCTGAATTGATACAGTAACGCAAACCGGTAGGTTCCGGACCGTCACTAAATACATGCCCCAGGTGCGAGTCTGCGTTTTTACTGCGAACTTCAGTGCGTGGGAATATCAGCAGGTAATCCTTTTTCTCAACAATATTGCCGGGCTCAAGCGGTTGATAGAAACTGGGCCAGCCAGTGCCGGATTTGTATTTATTCGTGGATGAAAACAGCGGTTCACCGCTGACCACGTCAACATAGATTCCCTCGCGTTTTTCATTCCAGTATTCGTTTTTAAACGGGGGTTCGGTATCTTCATCTTGCGTGACGGCATACTGCAGTGGGGTGAGGTGGTGTTTCAACTCATCATCTGATGGTTTAGCGTAAGCCGAACTTGATGTTGCCGGGGGATTATCGCCGCTGAATACACTGTACATTGAAAATACCACCATTAAGCATGTAAGCAGAAGAACAATTCTTTTCATTGCAGTACCTGAATTTATTCACTTCAATTGTGACTATGAATCATGAGAAAAGTTTAGATCCTGGAGGATGAGATAGCCAGACGCATTAATCACGTTTTTATAACATTTAAAAACTGTGCCGGCAGGACAGCTATACAGTGACATGCACCTACAATATTCAAAACTTTGCTAGACTATTGCTATTTGAGGGTAATTATTAACCTGGCTACGGTATTTACTTCGTGAGTATGCGGCTGTAAAAAAAAGCTAACCGGATGCTAAACAACGGGAATAATAGTGGCAATAAAACATGCTCTAATCGTCGATGACTCGAAATCTGCGCGCGCCGTGCTCAGACGTATGCTTGAAGAGTTTAATCTTAAAGTGGATTCTGTTGAGTCAGCTGATGAAGCCCTGCGTTTCTTGAAAAAAACTCAGCCGGATGTCATTTTCATGGACCACATGATGCCTGGAATGGATGGTTTTGAAGCCGTCAAACATATAAAAAATAATCCGCAAACATCTGTGATTCCAATCATGATGTATACCTCCAGGGGCGGTGAAGTGTATCTGAGCCGGGCGCGTGCGCTTGGCGCCATCGGAATTATTTCTAAAACTATTTCACCGGTTGGTCTAAAAGAGTCGCTCTTTAAACTAGGATTACTGGATGATCGCCGCCACGAAGAAAGACGTAATCCTGCCGAAGTAGCAGGTATTCCCCTTGTAAAGTCAACGCACGATGAGATAATTGAAGCGAAATCCACTGATGAGAAAAAGGATTATGCCGCCTATCTAACTGATCTTAACAGGTTAATGGATGATCAAACCATTGAATTGCATAAGAGCATGTGGCTAAGTGTTGAATCTGTCAGTAATGAAATCTTCAATCGTCTACATACTGAACTGGATGAAAAATTTGAAAAACTGAAATCAGAAGGTTCAGCTAACAATAAATACTCGTGGTCGCTTTACGTTTTAAGTGTGCTGTTTCTGCTGTCGATTGTTATTAATGTGTTATTACTGACTGTTACAGATCATTCAGAAAATAATTTTGTAGCCAGCAATCAAATACAGCCTGTTTTTAGCGAAGACGATGTTGATGCAGGGACAGAAACAAACACAAACATCGATATTTTACCTGCTGATAATCAGCGGGCGAGGGACGAGTTTATTCAATGGGCGCAGAATAAAACAATCGAATATCCTTTTGATGAACTGGCGCTTAATGATAATCGTCAACCCGAAATTGATGAGCTATTGCAAAAAGCAGTGGATGCAGGATTCAGCGGCGATATCTTGCTGCAAACGCATGTCGGCATGTTTTGCTTAACCAGGGACCAGGATGGCAACTTTAAACTTACGGACGATAACCTGCCGGTTATTGATTGTGAATACATAGGCAATCACGTGCAACCGACGGATCTGCCTTCAACACACCAGTCTTTGAGTTTTGCAAACTACCTGTCTGATAGTTTGCTGAATGGTAATGGTATTGCGATAGATGTGACGAATCTTCCACGTACTACTGAAATATCTAAATATCCAAAGCGGATTGCACAAACAACCGTAAAAGAATGGAACCTTGCTGCACAAGGCAATAATCGCATAACAGTTAAGCTGATTCCCGCACCTGCTGATGCCCTGTAACTGAAAGCCAGTGGATATATTGAATAACTACATCCAGGTTCCTTGCGCAAGTATGCCGGTAATTATATAACCTGATTATGGTTCTCGCAGAGATGCAAAGCCCGCCAGTCAGCCTGTTTAGTGCCCCGATATGCCTGACTATATCTGCGCTAAAGTAAACAGTAATATCAAACTATTAAATTCCGTTTTTCAGAAATTGTCTGTTTGCCTTCGCGACTTTGCGTCTTTGCGAGAGTAACGATATGATAGCCATAAACCTATTGCTGAATAACAGTATGTTATATGTAACAGCGACGTTTTTTATACACTTGAGGCATTGCTGTCCCACTTAATGTTAGAAACATGGATTGGGAACTGTTGTGCGAGACCGTATGCCGCATGGATGCGGCATTCGAGCGTACAAGGAGGTATTCACAGCGTGTCTCGGGCGACCGTTGCCAGTTCATGTTTCGGATGACATAAACAGTTATC
>JAJDNP010000163.1 GCA_022340645.1 Gammaproteobacteria bacterium
ATTTCCCCATGAGACAATGGCAACCTGACAAAATTACATATATATTGACAGAGATCATTAATCTGTTAACCGTAGCCGCCCAGGTCTCTTAAGAATCCGCCTGATATATTTAACATATGTAAATGATTTAACAGGAAATATTGCAGAATTATAAATTCGCCCAGAAAACAGGGCGGGTTATTTCGATGCATCCTGCCGGCAGCGTCTTCCCAGCATGTTTATCGACTGTAATAATTGAATTTCAACAGCTACATGCTGCTGAATTTGTAGCAGTGTGCTATGAGTTCCCCCAGGAAAATGACAGCACCTCATCAATTTGAGCGGCACTCATTAACACCATCAATAAGCGATCAAGACCAAGAGCCACACCCGAGCAGTCCGGCAACCCGGAACGCAACGCGCTGATAAAATTTTCATCGATACAGACTTCATGCTTGCCTGCTTTTCTTCGACTTTCATTATCCAGGCCAAACCGATGCAGTTGTTCATGCACATCCGTTAACTCATTGAAACCATTAGCTAACTCTACCTCACCGAAAAATAACTCAAAACGTTTCGCGACCGCTATCTGCTGATCATTGTTTTCTATTTTTGCAAGCGCACACTGCGAGGCAGGATAATCATATAAAAAAGTGAATCCCTGCTTGTCAAATGCCGGCAATACCAGCTGTATAAGCAACCAGTCCAGCCAGGCGTCTACATCATCGTCAGGCGTCATTCCCTGAGGTATTTCGATATTATTATTCCTGGCCGTTTGGTAACACTGATTTGCATCGGTCTGATGCGGGTTTATCCCCGCAAAATTTTCAAATGCCCGCTGGTAACTTAAATGCAGAAAAGATGGCTTTTTCAGCGGCTGATGAACGCCTGAAGACATTGTAGACAAGCTAGATAACTTTATTACAAGATCTGCAATTTCATTCATTAATTGCAACATATCATAATCGATCTGATACCATTCTAGCATGGTAAACTCGGGATTATGCAAGGGTCCTAGCTCATCATCACGAAAAGCCTTGCAAATTTGATAAATTGAATGGCCATGCTCTGCGAGCAAGCGCTTCATGGCGAATTCCGGGGATGTATTTAAATAACAAACCCGGCCACGAAAAGATGACTGCAAACTGTCCAGATGGGGATCAGGCGTTGAATAATGTGACAACAGGGGAGTTTCAACTTCAATAACATCACGAGCATCAAAAAAAGCCCGGATATTTTTTAACATCAGAGCCCTTGCCAGCAATACTTTATTACTGGCTCGCGGCCGCCAGAGATTTTCAGCTATTGGTCTTTTGTCATTGATCATTGGTCATTGGTCATTGGCCTTGAGTTATTATCTTTTAATGTTAAGTTTACCGACAAACGAATAGCTGCCAATGACAAACGATCAACGCACTTCTTCGGAAACCATTAAGAATTTTAATAACTTAGGCGCGTGATACATACTCACCAGTTCGGGTATCAATCTTCAGGATATCACCCTGATCTACAAACAGCGGAACTTTAACTTCAGTTCCTGTTTCCAGCATTGCCGGTTTGGTCGCACCCTGTGCAGTATCGCCTTTTAACCCCGGATCTGTCTGCGCAACCGCAAGTTCAACAAAGTTAGGCGGTGTTATGGATATCGGTTCGCCATTCCATAACACCATCGAGCACACTTCCTGACCTTTTATCCATTTAGCCGCATCGCCTACGGCAACAGCATTTGCAGCATATTGTTCATAGCTGGTTGGCTCCATGAAATGCCAGTATTCGCCATCTGAATACAAATACTCTACATTCATTTCATCTACATCTGCTGCATCGACGTTTTCTGTAGATTTGAAAGTACGTTCCAGTACCCTTCCAGTTTTTAGATTTTTCGCCTTGATCCGGTTAAATGCCTGGCCTTTACCCGGTTTCACCACAATATTTTCAGTTATTGAGCATGGATCGCCATCTAAAATTATCTTTAAACCATTCTTAAACTGGTTTGTGCTGTATGTTGCCATGTTAAACTTTTACCTTTTTTATACCAAAATGCTGTGCCGGTGAGTCTCTGAGCGAATCCTGAATTCAGCTTTGCTGACACGAAACCAGCCTGCTTTGCCCGCAGTCGCCAGATTGCCTGCGACATAATCCACGAAGCAGAATATAATGTTCGCATTCTGAACCATGCAGATCTGGGCAGAGACCCCGTAAAATTATCCATATATTACCCTGAATCACCGCTAAACTTAAGGCAACTCTGATTAATTATCATAATGCTCTGCGGGCGCTTAAGCGTACCTAAAAATATCATATTTTGGCAAAGCATGGTTTACAATGAATGGTTATTCCATAGAGCCGTAACAGGGAAGATGCGCGCTTAAAAGCCCGCCCTGCAGGTCGATTCCCAAAAGCCGGAATCAGGGCATTGCTTTGAAAACCTGCTCATTGTATGGTGAAAATCAATAACGCTGAGCCTGGCTTTTGAACCTCGCCGGAATTTATGATAATTAATCAGAGTTGCCTTATGTCATTACCTGCAGAATTTTTTTCACAATCAGCCGGAGCTTCAGAGCTTCGCGACCCCAAGACGTCTGGCACTATAATGATGCAGGTAGACCCGGAAGAGTTAATATGGAAAAAAGAGCTGGCAAATGCCACGACATCTGCTGCAAATTTACTCGAGAAACTCGAACTCGGCCATCACATTCAAATCGCTGACAATAAGCCTGATTTTAAATGCCTGGTGACTGATAGTTACATCTACAAAATGCAGCTCGGCAATATTAACGATCCCTTACTTCGTCAAGTTCTACCATTAAACCAGGAAAACAATTTAACCACGCAATATCATGGCGCTATCGACCCGGTTGGTGACAAAAACAACGAAGTATCACAAGGATTGCTGCATAAATATCATGGGCGCGCATTGCTCATCAGTACTGGCGCCTGTGCCATACATTGCCGTTATTGTTTTCGCCGCTGCTACCCCTACCAACAGTCATCATGCACCGGTAAGGCAGTAAATGATGCGATTGAATATCTGAACAGCCATAGAGAAGTTGAAGAAATCATCTTGAGCGGCGGTGACCCGTTAACTCTGGACAACGAAAAACTGGCTGGGCTCATATCAGCACTGGAAAGTATAAAACACGTTCAAACACTTAGAATACACACGCGCCTGCCCGTTGTATTACCAAACCGTGTCAATCACGGCCTGCTTGACCTGTTGCGGTCTTCAAGATTTCAGATTGTTGTGGTAATTCATGCAAATCATGCCAATGAGCTGCA
>JAJDNP010000164.1 GCA_022340645.1 Gammaproteobacteria bacterium
TGTGGATTTTCATTCGGTGCAATGCGTTGCACTTATTGCACCCTACGAAACTGCTTTTTTGCGCTGTTTGCGTCCTTCGCGGCTAAATTCGCTTTTGTCAGTCTGTTATCAGTACGAAATGCCCGCACGATTGATTTTCACGACAGGGAAGTTAGCAGCAGGAACGGACGGCTGAATATTTCAGCTGAACTTACGTTGACGACCCTGTGCGGACGCTGAGAAAACCGAAAAGCATATGTCCACAGATGAACGCAGATAAACACAGATAAAAACGTTTATAGTCTTTTTAACATTTGTGTTTATCTGCGTTCATCTGTGGACAATTTATTTTTTAGCTTTTAATAATTTGCGTTCATTTGCGGAAAAAATTATTTTTCATGGCAGTCTGCACATGGCCGGTTATGCCCTGAAAGCGCAACCAAATGAAGGTCTGCTTACTGGTTTTAGCTTTTTTGATTTTTTATCCACCTTAAACAAGCCATTGAGGCAGTACCTTTATCAAGGGTTTTTCTTAGGAAATTGTCTGTGCCTGCGTGTTTTTCAACGTGGGCGAGCAGCTCATTTCCCGTGAGGCGCGGCTCCTGCAATGAGAGATACAAGGACTGGTCCCGGCCTGTTACAAAACACGTCGTTTTACACCCCTTAAAGTACGAAAGCGAAAAATCTTTAGTCAATGGCGCATAAGATCTTTCCCTTCGGTCAAGATGACAAACTTTTAGGAACAGGCGATAGCGTTCCCGGCGTCGCCAGTGCCTGCATTTTTACTCAGCAAGCCGTGGCGAAGGAATTCTATAGAGACTCAAATAGCAGGGCTGCAACGAACTGGCAGACTGTGCATGAAGTGATTACTGCTGAAGCCCTGCTTCGCTCAACAGTATGATTTCGATTTCTTCAATGATTTCTTCCTGGCGTAAAATATTGCCTTGCCGATGCAGTTCTTCTGACTGTTTATCCATGTGTTGAACGGCGCCCTCCAGGTGTGATACGCGCTGGCGGCTTTCGGCCATAAGCGATGCGAAAAGAATCTCATATAGAACTACGAACAGATATTGGTAACTCAAATCAAGTAAGAAATTTTCGGGTTTGAGATTCAGCACCGGTGCCAGCGTTTCCTGTGGCTGATGATGCGCCAGGCTTTGAAAAGGGGGCAGCAGCTGCTGGTTAATCAGTTGGTGTTCATCATTATGATAAAGCACATATAAACTCAGCGGGCCGGATTGCTGCTGGATCGATACCAGCTGGCTAACAACCCGGTTGAGAACCTTATCCACTTCTTCTACGACACTGGCGCCGTCGATAAATATTATTGGCCGTTCATCGTTCTGCATCAGTGTTTGTAATTTATGGCCGACAGCGATGAGCTGTTGTTTTTCGGAGTTTTGCATTAGCGGCAGGCTTTCAAAGTGGCGCAGCAGGGCGTGATTAAAATCGCCGCAAAATCCACGTTCGGCGCCAATCAAAAGATAAATATCGAGATCAACCGGCGCCTGTGTGCTTTCTGTTAGCGTTTCGGGGTAGTAACTGAGGAAATCCGCTGCGACTGTTTCAATGTGTTTAACAATAGAATGCTGTACATCAAGGAAAGCGCTGATCTTGCGTGTCTCCATATAAGACAGGTTTTTCATGGAGTTCATAATGTTACGAATTTCTTCCAGACTGCGTCGCTGCTTCTCAATGTCCCGGCGCCGGCTCACGATTGTGCTTCTCCTTTCGTGTAGTTTAAGCAGCTGGCGGCCAGCTTCGACCATGCATCCCTCGGGCTATCCAGCGTAAGGTTGGAGTGCAATGTGTGCTGTACCAGGGCATCGAAATGTTGCGTGACGTCATCCGGGCCGACATTGTTAAAACAGCCGTCATTGAAGGCTACCAGCCAGGCCAGCTGCACGGTTGCCGGCAAGGGCTGCAGCCGTTCCTGTTTGAGTATTTCGCGCAATACTCTGCCGCGTTTAATGCTTGCTTCCATCGAAGCTTCAAGGCGTGCGCCGAAGCGAGTGAAAACTTCCAGTTCGAGAAACTGGAGGTAGTCGAGTTTCATACGCCCGGCTTCCTGCTTGATGCGTTGGTGCTGTGCCGCACCGCCAATTCGGGAGACGGAGCGGGCAATATCGATGGCCGGACGAAAACCGCTGACAAACAGCGTCTGGTCCAGGTAAATCTGGCCATCGGTAATGGAAATCAGGTTGGTGGGAATATAGGCGGCGATTTCGCCCTGCCTGGTTTCAACTATGGGCAGTGCTGTCATGCTGCCGCCGCCATGAGCGGCATTAAGACAGGTTGCGCGTTCAAGCAGCCTGGCGTGAACAGAGAAAATGTCGCCTGGAAATGCTTCCCGCCCGGGTGGCCTGCGCAGCAGTAATGAAAGTTCACGATAGGTTTGTGCATGAGCTGTCAGGTCATCATAAACCACCAGGGTATCATGACCCTGCTGCATCCAGAATTCGGCTATAGCGCAGCCGGCGAAAGGCGCTAAATGCTGCAGGCCAGGCAACCCGCTGGCTTCTGCGACAACGATCGTGGTGTAATCCAGCGCATTGTATTCACGCAGTGTATTAATAATATTCACCACCTTGCTGCGCTTCTGGCCAATCAGAACATAAACGCAGCGGACATCTTTATCCCGCTGGTTGATGACAGTGTCGAGCGCTATCGAGCTGCGGCCAAGGCCCTCATCACCGATAAGCAATTGACGCTGCCCCTTACCGATGGGGATTAATGTATCGATAATTTTAATGCCGGTGTAGATGGGTTCGTGCACAAAATCGCGCGCTGTAATAACAGGCGATTTCGCTTCAAGCCGTTGCCATGGCAGGTGGGGAGGTAATGACTGGTCATCCAGGGAAACACCCTGCGGATTTATCACTCTACCCAGCAGGCTGTCGCTGACCGGCACGCTAAGCAATTTTCCCGTAGAGTGCGCGGTGACACCGGCGGTTAACTGCTCAGTCTGGTGCAGCAGCACGGCTCCCACCTGGCTTTCGGTCAGATCATACACCATCGCCCGGCTGCCGTCTTCGAAAACCAGTATGTCATCAATCGCCGCTGTGGGCAGGCCTTCAATCCAGGCAATACCGTCGCCGACCGAAACCACGGTGCCCTTTTCTCTAATGCGCAGCGTCGGACGATAATCTTGCAGCCAGTGCGCCTGCTGGCCAACTATTTCGGCTGCTGTTTCAGCGGCTGCGTTGAGTTCAGCTTTCAATATCGGCAAGCTCCATAAATCCGCGCAATTCATCGCGTACATTTAATTGCAGCAGCCATGAACCGATAGTGATATTTAAACCTGCCAGTAATTTGGCATCCTGTTCATAGTGCACGGGGGCTGACAAGCCGGTTACCCTGGACAGAGTTGCTTCCAGCTGATGCCGTTTATCGTCGTCGAGCGGGTAAGCGCTGCTAACCACGATAGTTTCAGGCGACTCTCCCCATTTATTACCAAGGGCCTCGATTTGATCTGCGGGTAATGCACTCAGGCCATTCAGCAGCAAATCAAATAAACGGTTTTCCAGTTCCGGACCGGCTGCTTCGGCAAGCAGCCGCGAGGCAAATTCTGCGCTCTGCTGTAAAGCGCGCTGTTCAATTGCCCGTATAAGCTGTTTATCCTGTCGTGACCTGGCGACGCGAGTTTTTTCCTCTTGCTGGGAAAGTTCGGCCTTGAGTTTTTGCATTTGCTGATTACGGGTTTCTTCAATCTCCTGCATCAGCCTGTCCAAGGCTTGCTGGCGCTCGTGTTCCCAGTCAGCCAGGCGATGTTCATACTGTTGTTTGAGGGCGTCAGCTTCTGCATGCTGCTGCCTGGCTTCCGCCAGCTGGGTTTCAATAGCGGCACGGCGACGGGCGATGATATCCAGTACCGGCTGATATAAAAACCTTTTCAAAATCCATACCAGGACCAGGAAATTGAAAATTTCTAACAGAAAGGTGGACCAGTTAAGCTCCAAAATTTGCGCTCCTTTTGACGAGTATTTTTGCCTTTTATTTGTGCTGGTTACTGTGTCAGGTATTCAAGTAAAGGGTTGCGGAACAGCACAATCAGTACGATGACCAGCACATAAATCGCCAGCGATTCAATCATCGCCAGACCGATAAACAGGGTGCGCATGATAGAACGTTCCGCTTCCGGCTGACGCGCCAGTGCATCCATGGCGCGGCTGATGGACCAGCCCATGGCGATGGCCGGCAAACTGACACCCACGGCAATGCCAATGACGGCTGTCAGCGTAGAGGTTTGCACGAAGGCAGTTAAATCAGGCATGGTTTTCTCCTTGTTTCTGTTGTCTTAGTTGTTGGGATTGCAGGCCGCTGGCGACATAAATGAGCGCCAGCATGCCGAAGATATAAGCCTGTACCAGGGCTTCAACAATATGCAGCATGAGTATCGGCACGGGCGCCAGAAAACCGGCCACCATCAGTACAAGCAGTGCGACCATTTCCAGGCTCATCATATTACCAAACAGACGCACCGCCAGGGCGATGGTGCGCGTGACTTCACTGATCAGGTTAAATGGTAACAGGATCGGGCTGGGCTTCAGGTAATGCACAAGGTAGTTTTTTAAGCCCTGGAGTCGAATCCCGTACCAGTGTACCGACAGAAAAACCAGGAACGCAATGGCCGCGGTGGCCGACAGGTCCCGTGTCGGTGAATGCATGCCGGGGATAAGTCCAGTCAGATTAGCAATCACAATAAACACCCACAGGGTGCCGATAAAAGGCAAAATCTGCTGAACGTGCAGGGGGGCAATGTCGCGAATGGATTCTTCAATAATCGACACCACCGCTTCGACCAGCGTTTGAAAACGAGCGGGACTCATTTGCAGCCGCCGCGTCGCCAGCCAGGCAAAGCCGCCGATGATAGCCATCACAACCCAGGTGGTAATCACCGTAGTGGTCAGATTTACTGGTCCCCATTCAAATATGGGACGGATAAACAGACTGTCTTCACCCATGATGTTATTCCTTAATAAAATAATAAACGTTAATCATGCCGATGAATACCCCAAGCAGGATCAGGCTGATCGTCCAGCGAACCGAGTAACCGGCTGCCATATCATCCAGCCAGCGGCCCAAATAAGCGCCGCCAATCACCGGCAGCACAAACAGCAATCCCAGTGTGCCGATATAGATCGTATGCCCAATCAGGGTAGGACGGTCCTGTTCCGCTTTTTTCATGCGCCGCGCCTGCTGCTCAACCTGTTTTCGCAGTTGCTGTTGCTGGTTCATTATGCCGGTCCTTCCTGGCGGCGCAATTCCCATATGTGTTTGAGAATTTCCTGTTCCATGTGTTGCAGACTGTGTTTTATTGTATGCAGCTGTTCTTCTTCAGCCAGCAGCTTCTGCTGTAAAAAATTGCTGATTTGCATATAGTTTTCATGACGAAAATAATGACGGGTGCTGATGGTAAGAAGGTTGTTCTGAAAATATAGCAGCGCACCGGGCTGCGCCAGGTATTGCCAGGCTCCATTGCCGGTACGATAGCGCGCCAGTCCCATCACCAGTGACGTCATCATGCGCGCGTGGTTGGCAAGAATACCAAAAGAGCCAGATTTGTCTTCACCAACAAAAGATGACACGCCTTCAATGGTTTCTGCATGGGTGACATCCTGAATCACCAGGGTAAAGGTATTCATTAACTCAGACCCTCCAGGCTGCCGCGCATATAACACTGCTGTTCAGTCAGGTGATCATTCTTGCCCTGCAGGAATGCCTCGCAGTCGGCAAGTGTCTGCGCTAATGCTACTGATACACCCGCAATGCCGGAATGCGTTGCAGTGGACCAGAAAGGCTGGGTAAGATAATGCTGCAGCTTGCGCGCCCGCATGACAATTTTGTTATCTTTAGCTGATAATTCCTCGATGCCCAGCATGGTAATAATGTCTTCAAGCTCTTTATAACGCGCCAGGTGTTCACGCACGCCTTCTGCAATAGCATAATGTTTCGCGCCCAGGGTATGGCGATCCATCAATGAACTGCTCGACTGCAATGGATCTACGGCCGGATAAATACCTTTGCCTGCCTGTACCCGGGACAGGATAACGCTGGTATCAAGATGGCTGAGGATGGCGTTAACTGCGGGGTCGGTCATGTCATCTGCCGGTACATAAACTGCCTGCACGGATGTGATATTGCCCTGCCGGGTAGACATTATGCGGTCCTGCATCTCGGCCACCTCGGTGGTTAAGGTAGGCTGGTAGCCCACGACGGCAGGCATGCGGCCAAGCAGGCTGGAGACTTCACTGCCGGCCTGGATGAAGCGAAATACATTATCCATAACAAACAGTACTTCTTTCTGTAATGTGTCACGTAGATATTCCGCGTAGGTAAGCGCAGTCAGTCCCACCCTGAAGCGCACGCCCGGTGACTCATCCATCTGGCCGAAGACCATAAGCGTCTGTGACAGCACGCCGGTCTTTTCCAGCTCATGCCATAATTCATGCCCCTCCCTGATGCGCTCACCCACGCCCGCAAAAACAGAGACGCCTTTATGCAGTGTCGCCACCGCATGCATGAATTCCATGATCAATACAGTTTTACCGACACCGGCGCCGCCAAACAGGCCGGTTTTCCCGCCCTTAACAAAAGGGCAGAGCAGGTCGATAACCTTGATACCCGTTTCAAGCACGTCGCTCATACCTACGGCCTCGTTCAGTGAAACCGGCTGGCCATGAATGTGACGATAGTTGCCCTCGGCTAAGGCCGGACCGTCATCCAGGGGCTCACCAAAGATATTCAGTAACCGCCCCAGGCATTCGGGGGATACCGGTACCTGGACAGGAGCGCCGGTATCATAAACAGGCATTCCCCGTCTTAGGCCGGAAGAAGTGTGTAAAGTTATCGCACGAACGTGGCGCTCATCAAGGTGCTGATGTACTTCAAACAGATAACTTTCATTATTTATACGGGTTGTCAGGGCCTGGTGCAAAGGCGGCAGTCTGTCGCAGGCGATGATTACAACAGGCCCATGAATACCGACGGTGCTGCCGATATACTTTTGCTGAGTACCTGCATTAATTGCTTCGTTCGCCATAGATGCAAGTTGACCATTTTCAACAGTGCGATGGAAGTGTTTTTTGTAAAGACTAAGGGATGTCTCGTTGCTGTTGCTCAGTGCTCACTCTTTAAGCTTTTGCTTCGCATCATCGTTCCCCAGTTCCGCTGCTTTACTATACCAGTATATCGCTTCACTTTCATTTTGCGCTACGCCCTTGCCCTGGGCATACATCAAACCAAGCGCGTATGCCGCCCTGGCATCCATTTTCTCGGCTGCCATGCGAAACCAGTGAACAGCCATATAGTATTTTTGTTCGACGCCGGTACCGGTAAGGTACATATCGCCAAGCTGGTACTGGGCCAGTGCATAACCCTGGTCGGCTGATTTGTGTAGCCAGTCGAGCGCTGCTGAAATATCCTGCTTAACACCTTCACCCTTGAGGTATAGCATGCCGAGAAAGTACTGTGCGATGGCTTCGTTCTCAGCTGCCGCCTCGTTGAACCAGTGTATCGCGCTGGCAAAATCCTGCTTTGTTCCCTGGCCATTCAAATACAGGGTGCCGAGCAGCTGCTGCGCTACCGTGTTTCCCTGTGTTGCAGCTTTAAGGTACCAGCTGATTGCTTCGCTGTATTCACCTCGCTGCTGATGTTCAAAACCTTTAACAAAAAGATCTTCTGTCGATAACCTGTTAAGTTCAGCAGCATACTTTTCCGTTAGCCTTGTTATTTCGGAAGCGTTCTTCGTATGTCTCAGCTCCTTTCTCAGGCGTGATATGATTTCTCGCGATTTGCCAAGCATCTGCTCGTTGATTTTTAGCGCTTCGAGTAATTGACGGCTTTTTTCCGACTGGGTGTTTTTATACTGGGCCAGGGCGGCTAATATATTGCTGGTGTCTGCCGCAATCTCGGCTTTTATGTAATATTGTCCATGCTCCCATTTTTCTTCAATGACGTTAATTTCCGTCAGGTTAGCTGTAACCGCTTCCACATCCTTTCTTGCATAGCTGTTGTCTGAACCTTCTTCAGAGATTTTGATGATTTGCTCGATGTGGCCGGCTATCTTATGCAATAGCGACCTTCTAACCTGGTCATAAGCAGTGATCCGGCAGGTTGTTTCCGTATCTGATGGCAGCGCCTTATAGGTGTATTTACCGCTATAAGTTTCAGCCTGCAGTTGGCCGCTATAAGCTGTTAATAAAAAACAGATAATAAATATACGCTTTAACATGGTGATAAAAGGAAACAACAACCGGTGTTTGCAGTGTTCAACGGACATGGCTATAAACGTGCATAGATAATTTGCGGCCTGTATTGTGGCTGCGTTAACCATCATATGGACATAACGTTGGCGATATTACAGGCTGCGACTGCCGGTGTCCATTGAAGCTGAACGAAACGTGAGTATTGGCCACCTGCCTGTGCCGTCTGCATTCCAACAGCTGTCGAGCGCGTACCGCAGGCCGGCGGACAGGGCTGTGTGTCCGCCGAGATATCGCTCTTAATAGATGCGAAAAGCCAGGCGCCCGCGCATCAATGGATAGGTGTGCTGAAGAAATCGAAGAAAATCCACATCACTATGGAGGATGTCAGCAGGGTGAGCAGCATGGCCGGTGTGCCTTTGCGGAACCAGAGTCCGGGGGTAATCTGCATGCTTGGATCGCCGGTGTCCTTTGCCAGACGCTCAGACAGGGTGACGATGAATACATTGGCAGTAGATCCCAGGTGGGTGCCGTTGCCTCCCATGCCAACGCCGATTGCCAGTGACCACCATAACGGTGAAACATTTATACCCTGCTGTTCCATGCCAAGAATGATGGGCACCATGGCTGCGGTGAACGGGATGTTGTCAATCATGGCCGACAGAATGGCGGCCATCCACATCAGCAGGATAGAGGCCAGTAACAGGTCGGATTCCACGAACGGGCGGATATACTGGCCCAGGTATTCGAGGAAATGGCTGTGTTCGACACCGCCGACGACGACGAACAGGGAGATGAAAAACATCAGCAGGGTCATCTCCACGTCCTCGAAGGATTCATCCAGTTCGATGTTTCTGCCGATAAACACCAGCAGGGTCAGGCCAATGGCCGCAACGAACCAGGGTTCCCAACCCATCGAGTGATGGAAGATGAACAGCACTACCATGATTCCCAGTACGACTACCGAGGCGTACCAGGTATGCTTGTCCTTGATTCCACCCTGGCCGGAAAAGTCCTGTTGACTCGGCGTTACCGCCAGTTCTTTGCGGAACAGCCATTTCTGCGCGTACAGAATGGCTGCCCAGGCAACCAGTACGATACCGCCCATATGGATGAGAAAGGTATTGAAATCGATGTTGGCAGCCGAACCGATCATCAGGTTAGGCGGGTCACCCACCAGGGTGGCAACGCCGCCGGTGTCGGACAGCAGCGCCGCGCCCAGCAGGTAGGGTATCGGGCTGACTTTCAGCGCCTGGCAGATAAGGACGATCAGCGGGCCGAAGATGACCACGGTGGTGACGTTATCGAGCAGTAGCGAGATCGCCGTTACTGCTGTGCCAAGCAGCACCATCAACAGGAACAGCCTGCCCCGGCTGTAGTCCGCTATGCGATAGGCGAGATTCTGGAAGCCGCCGGTGGGAATCATGATGGCGACAATGGTCATCATGCCGCCAAGCAGGAAGACTACGTTCCAGTCGATGGACTCGACGGCCAGTGCGGGACTGTAGAAGTCGAAAATCTGGCCAAAGATGATCATCAGCGCCGCGCCGCCCATGGCGAACTTGGTTCGATGGAAACCATGTACACCCTCGGTGAATATGCCAATGAAAGTGGCGACCAGGATGATCGCAGAAACTGCCATCTGGTTATTCCATACGAGAGTTTCGGTAATAATGTTTGTTTCCATCTGTGTCTCCTTAGAAAACGATGTTCATCATAATCATCATCACCGCCAGGAACAGCACGGTCATAATGCCGCCGGCTTTCATGAAGTCTGGCACGCGGTAGCCCGCCGGCCCCATGATCAGCGCATTTACCTGGTGGGTCGGGATCAGGAATGAATTAGAAGTTGCAATGGCAACCGTCAGTGCGAATACCGCGGGATTCCCGCCCGCGCCAATCGCGATGTTAACCGCCAGCGGTACCAGCAGTACGGTGGCGCCGACGTTGGACATCACCAGTGTGAAAAACGTCGACAATGCAGCCACGGCAAGCTGAATTACCCAGATCGGCATGTCGCCGACCACGGAAAGTACCTGTTCAGCGATCCACTTGGCGGTACCGGTGGTTTCAACGGCCAGTCCCAGCGGGATCAGTGAGGCAAGCAGGAAGACGGTTTTCCAGCTGACCGCCTCGTACGCTTCCTCGATATTCAGTACACCCGACAGAATCATGCCGATGGCGCCGGTGAGCAGTGCGACAGAAAGACGAATGTCGGTAAACAGCACCATGAAAAGTGCGATGCCGAAAAACACAGCAGCAGGCAGTATTTTATGTGAACGCTCTTCCTCTTCGCGGGGATATTCAGTGGTGACTACCACGAAATCACGGTTCTTTTCGATTCTCTCCAGCGCGTTCCATGCGGTATGGACTACCAGTGTATCACCTGCGTGGAACGGCATGTTGCGGATGTCATCTCCTTCACGCATGGTTACGCCGTCGCGGTGCAGGCCGATCATTGCCAGGCCATAGGTTTTGCGCATCCAGACGTCGCGTGCACTTTTACCAATTAAACTGGAGCCCGGCGGTATAACGACTTCGGCGATACCGGCTTTCTTGGGGGAAAGTGATTCTGCGAAGCTGCGTAACTGGCCGCGTTTTTTGAGGTCGTATTTCTTAATGAACTGTTCAAGATCTTTCGGGTCGGCGACGACACCCAGTATCATGCCTTCCGTTATTTCGGTATCACGTGCCAGTGTGCCTGGTCCGACCCTGGGTTCCTCGCCGGCCTGCTTGTTGGCGATAACGCGTATGCGATACGTGGTTTCAATGTCATCAAGTGTTTTGCCGATCAGCTCGCTCTTTTCCTTCACCACAAGTTCTGATATCTGGAAGTTGACACCATAGACGTCGTGAAAATATTGCATGGGATCGGTGCCGGTTGTGCTGCTCTCGCTTATTGTTTTTGGTAACACAAAGCGGCCCGCGAGAACAAAGTAGGCGATGCCGGTAATAACCAGGGCAGCGCCCACGGGGGTAACAGAGAACAGCCCCCAGGTCTTCATCTGCTGGTCGGCCGGTAAAGCCTGGTTAGAAGTCAGGATCAGGTCATTGAGCAAAATTAACGGGCTGGAGCCAACCATCGTCATGGTGCCGCCGAGGATAGCGCAAAAACCCATTGGCATGAGCAGGCGTGACATAGGCAGACCGGAACGCGCCGAAATACGTGAGACCACGGGCAGGAACAGAGCCGCGGCGCCGACATTCTGCATAAATGAAGAAATAAAACCAACGGTGGCTGAAATTATCGGGATGATGCGTGACTCGGTGGTGCCGCCAATTTCCAGGATAAAGCCGGCGACCTTGCTCATAATGCCGGTTTTGTCGAGACCGGCGCCTATGATCATCACCGCGATAATGGATATCACCGCGTTCGAGGAAAAGCCGTCAAACAGGTGCTTGTTGTCTACCAGCCCCTGTTCCAGTCCCATGACCGGCGCCAGCAGGGATGTCAGTCCGAGCAGCACCATAACGCTTGCCGCGGCGACATCAACACCAACAATCTCGAATGCAAAAAGGTAAATCGTCAGTATCAGGATAGCGCTGACCCAGGCAACTTCAATCGTGGGCACGGCGCCGGCCATGTAAAATGCAATTAAAGTAAAGATTACCGCTGCGATAATCTGTTTTCGGGAGAATATTCCCGGATGTGCGATCGTTTGTTCTTCATCCGCAAGTTTATTCATTCTTATACTCTTTATATTTGTCTATTTCTGGCAAAATCAAAGTTTTCGTCTGATCAGCGACAAAACGCCGCATTATATCACAAGTTATTATTTAAACTTGTGGGGTTTTAAAACCAGTAAAAACAGGTATGTCCAGGCAAGGGTGAATGCATAAGTGCCCTGTAATCATTTTGCCTTTAGGCATGGCGGCAGCATTATCAGGACGGCGAGCAGCGCCATTAACTTGTAAAAACCGGTGAGCAGGCCAAAAAAGATACTGGGGATGAAGTTCGACAGCGCCATGATGGAGAAGTCCAGTATACCGGTGTGATGAAATTGAATCTCTATCGGATTTCATTCACACCAACTTGTTGCGAATAAATTTTGTAGACCTTCATAAGCGCCAGCGTTGCAGGCATGGCCCCACCGGGATACTTACGCATAAACAAATTCAAATAGCGGTTAACATAAGAAGTCAGTTGGTGACAATTTGTCACCAACTGAACCTCAGCGGTTGGAGTCAGTTGTAATAGGGATACAAGCTGGACAAAGGATTTTATGTAATCGACTCCGGCTCCTGAATTTTCGCCCTCTGACTATTCCTGTCGCAAAAGCATCATCTTCAGCCATGTCAAATATGGTAAAAAAGGGAAAAATTATTTAAGGGGAAGGAGTATGGGCACAAATATAGACCTGCCGGTATATGATGGCGAATATCTCGCCACCTGTTCAACCGAAGAAATAATCGAAAATATGGTTCGGGATGAAGACCGTGTCCCGCGCAACGTGATTGACGAGTGCGTACGTCGTGGCGATCAAATAATTGATTGCCTTGCGCCTTATGCAGTACCCAATGATGAGCTGGAAAAGAAAACACCGGGTTACTGGTGGCTGCGATTGCATGCCGTGATGATACTTGGGCTGATTCCAGGCGAAGCAGCCGGTTTGTTACTGGTGGATTTCATACGCAATATGTGCCGGGATGAAGATGATAACCTGCAGGAGTGGTTTTCCGGTTACTGGCCGGCACTGACAGGCAACAAGCCGGCGCCGATAATTGCCTTGTTGCGCGACATATGTATGGACAGAAAAATAGATTATTTTATACGCACCGACCTTACTGACGTCGTGATAGCCGACGCATTAATTCAAGGTGGGGTGGCTCTGGAACAGACTCTGGACTGGGCGGCGGAACTTGTGGCTGACGAAGAGGAGGACTGGGACTATCGCTTATGCAGCGCCAACACCCTGATCGATTTCCCCCGTGAACGCTACCGTGAACTACTCGATAAACTGGCCGCCGAGCAAAGCGGGTTTGGCGTACACTTCGATAAAAAAGACATCGACAAGGCCTACAGAAAAAATAAAGACCAGCCCGGATGGGAGCGTTTCAATAATCCGTGGCGTTTTTATAATCCACAGGAAATTGAGATGCGCCAGCAACGCTGGCGGGAAGAATTATATACGGAAGAGAGCGAAACGGAACTGGACCATCTACTGGGCAACAGCCTGAATTTTCAATACCACGAACCCTACCAGCGGGAGACTCCAAAGATCGGCCGCAACGATCCCTGCTACTGCGGCAGTGGTAAAAAATACAAAAAGTGCTGCCTGAATAAAGACCAGGTGGTGGTGCATTGATACAAAAATGCTGGAAGTCAGATGTTAGTTAGTAAGGCGTAATAACCAACGGGCACAGCGCCGCCTGTCATGTAAAGCACCTTTAATAAACCAGAATAATGTTACATGCTTCTTGCTGATAAACACGCAGCTCTGATATTGAGATAGCAAAGAACCAGTTAAAAGTAGTAAACAGGGGGTATACATAGTGAAAGCATCTGATTATCAAACTATATGGGATGAGATTGAAGAAGGCCCCGTACAGGCCGCAAACCTGAAATTGCGCTCGCAATTAATGATTGAAGTGTCTCAGGTCTTCATAAGCGTTGGCGTTGCAGGCATAGCGTCATTCGGCCAGGAGTCAAGTGTTCCCCGCACCTGCGGGGATGAACCGGTTGTGGTCGAACACCTGCTTGACGCTATGTGACCATGTCTATTTCCGGGCGAATCCCGATATGATAATCCGTCCCAGCGTATAGCTGAGATTCATCATGGCCAGGTTTGGTCAGCCAGGGCCCACTGCCGAACTGGGCAAAAGACCTATTGAAAGACTACCAGATATAGCTTTTTACCCAAGTTTTACATGCTCTTTAAAAATTCGGAAAAATCAAATAGTTGTAGTCGTGTGCATTCAGATTGGTATTTGCGCTGAAAGATATCTAACCGACTGTTCTAATAAGGCTTTTTTTTAACTTCGGTTCACTGCCGCACAGGTAGCTTATAATTAAACGACACAATTAAATTCATATAATACAATGTAAGGGGTATTTTTTGTCTTGTGTGTCTAATGACTGATTTCATGTTTTTTATTTTGAGAAATAAGTGATGAATAAGAAAAGTTGCATTGTCAAATGGGTTGCTCTGATTTTATTAGTTATCGGCATGCCGAGCAGCGCCAGTGATGATTTTCAGCAGTGGCTGCAGCAGCAGGCAGCGGGAATGCAGGCGCAGAAGAAAGCGTTTCAGGAATATAAGGACCAGCGCGACAGGGAGTTTACCGCATTTCTGAAAGCGCAGTGGAAGGCGATTGATATCCTGAAAGGTGAGATCCGTGACAAGCATCCAAAACCCGACGTGATGCCGGTTGCGCCTGAAAGACCGGTAACACAGCAACCTGTTAAACCGCCCCGGTTGCCGCCAGTGGCAATCAACGTGCCAGAACAGGTGGTCACGAAAGAACCCGTTGTTTCTCCCGTCGTTGTCCCGCCCGTGGGCAAACTTCTGGTTATTGATTTTTATGGCAGGCTGTTACGTTTTTATTACGATCCCCGTTTACAGCAGCGATTAAATTTTAATATTAACAAGGATACCATCAGTAATTACTGGTCAGCGTTAAGTCAAACCGATTATGAGGACCTGTTAAAGCAGTTATCCGCACAAAACAGCTCGTTAGAACTCAATGACTGGGCCTATGCCTCGCTGGTGAATAAACTGGCGGTGAAGATAAATAACTATCGCAGCAATGAAACTGCTTTGCTGAGCTGGTTTTTACTGGCGAAGTCGGGTTACAGGGCGCGTATTGCCTATAACGACAGGTCTGTCTATTTGCTGATTCCAGCAAAACAGGAACTGTTTGACATTTCATATTTCACCTTGAGCGGCAATCGCTATTATGCAATTGATTTCGATGGCAAAAAGCAGAAGCCGGGCCGTGTTTTCACCTATGACGGGGAATATCCCGGTACGGTAAAACTGTTTGATATGCAGGTTTCACCCGTGGTTGCTTCCAGTGAGCAGACTGAACACCGGCAGTTATCTTTTGATTTCGAAGGCAGGCAATATAAGGTTGATGTTACCTATGATCGGGGTCGGCTTGCCTTTCTCGGTACCTACCCGCAGTTAAATTTGAATATGTACTTCAGTTCGGGTGTTGACAGGGTCACAGCGACGCCGCTGCAGCAACAGCTGGCCAGCTACATGCAGGGGATGTCGGAACAGCAGGCGGTCAATTTCCTGCTGCGGTTTGTACAGAAGTCGTTCCGCTATGAAACGGATGATGAGCAGTTTGGCGAAGAAAATTATTTATTCCCCGAAGAAACCCTGTTTTATCCTTATTCGGACTGTGAAGATCGTGCAGTGCTGTTCGCCTGGCTGGTGCATAGTTTGCTGCAGCTTGATGTGGTCGGCCTGGACTATCCGGGGCATGTTGCAGCGGCGGTTAATTTTAATGAAAAAGTAACCGGCGCCAGCGTTAATTTTCAGGGTAAAAGTTATGTGATTACCGACCCAACCTATGTTAATGCAAACGCTGGCATGGTGATGCCGGATTACAGGCAAGATCAGCCACGGGTTATTTCATTTTAATTCAATCTCCAGTCTTTTTATCATTGTTAAGTCGATGATTAATCACTTGTATTGCTCCTGAGTGTCACAATTCATTACACTTTAAAAAACAACAGCTAAGTCTACGCAGAAATAGCTGCTGGCGGAATAATTTGCTATAGATGTGTAATAAAATTGTCACAAATCTTAACAATTCGTTAATAAAATTTCGGTATTAATCCCCCAGTTATTTTTATAAGCTATTGATTAATAATAAAATAACGTGAGTGGCATATTTCATGCATAGATAGAGGTGCAGAGAACATTATAATTAAACATCAGGGTGTAACGGCTGATACATCTTGATAACAAAACAGGTAAATAGCTATGGTTAGTATTACAGAAAACATTACTCGATACCTGGATATCGCGGAGATGACGTACCGGATTCCGCGACGCTGGATTGCAGCAATCGTTATTTTCCCGATATTCATAGATTTAGTTGCATTGATATTATTACGAATTGAGGCAACCAGATATGCAGCCCGCTGGATGCTCGCGGAGAATCACCCGGCTGAACTTTTGACGTTTCTGTTTCTGATGATTGCTGCCGGAGCGGCGCTGGAAATCTCCCGCCAGGCAATGCGCACTCAGGAGAACGTCTGGGTGTACGGCTTTTACCTGATGTTTGGTGTAGGTTTGTTTCTGATAGCCATGGAAGAAATTTCCTGGGGACAGCAGTTCTTAAAATTTGAGACGTTCGGCGTGTTCAAGGAAATCAATATGCAACACGAAGTTAACATTCATAACATTGGCGCACTGCAGGGAAATTCCGCCTATTTCCGCATTATTTATGGTTTCGGCGGTGTCATCGGTGTGTTGCTTGCCACGCTAAATATCTGGCGCAAGATCACGCCA
>JAJDNP010000010.1 GCA_022340645.1 Gammaproteobacteria bacterium
GACCAACTACGGGCTTTTCACCGGCAGTCACTTTTCGTATCGACGGGTTACCGGTATCTTGATTCTTGTTCATAAGGAAAAATTCTTTACTAATTGCTGCTGCAAGTCGTCTACCACGGTGTCAATGGCGATACCCGGCACCAGGTCGGTTAACTGGGTGACTTCCAGCCCCGCATAACCACAGGGGTTAATTCGTGAAAATGGCTCAAGGTTCATATCCACATTTAATGCCAGGCCGTGAAAACTGCAGCCTTTTCTCACCCGCAGTCCCAGGGCCGCTATTTTAGCATTATTTACATAAACGCCTGGTGCGTCCCGCCTGGCATTTGCAGTGACACCGTAACCGGCAAGCACGTCAATAATGCTTTGCTCGATGCGTGTAACCAGTTCGCGAACGCCAATATGCAAACGATTCAGGTCCAGCAGGGTATAAACAACCACCTGGCCCGGACCATGATAGGTCACCTGCCCTCCCCGGTCTGCATTGACAAGCGGTATTTGTCCGGCATTTAAAACATGTTCAGGTTTAGCGTTTTTCCCCAGGGTATAGACCGGGGGATGCTGCAGAAACCAGAGTTCATCGGTGGTATCTTTATTGCGTGTATCGGTGAAGTCGCGCATTTTTTGCCATGTTTCGAGATAATCAACTTCGCCAAGATGACGGACGATGGGTTTCATAACTGAAACTGGTTGCCAGCCGCGCGAATCAAAGCGCTATAGACACGTGCTCACAGGCGGTCAGGTCCATATAAATTGCATCCAGCTGTTCCTTGCTGTGCGCGGTAATGGTGATGGTAATGGCAGTGTATTTGCCGTTTCTGCTGGGTTTCATGGTAAATGCATTTTCCGCCAGGTAATCGGCGTGACGTTTTACTATTTCGATTACCGCGATTTCGAACTCATCACAGGTCAACCCCATGGCCTTAATGGGAAACTCACAGGGAAATTTCAGTAAAGTCTCACCCTCCTGCAGAGTTAAATCATGAAATTGTATTTCTTTATCGTCACTCATGGTATCTAATGGAGGTTCGAATTTATTCGGACAAGGCGCCAGTCCAGCAGGTATTGTCCGAAGAAATTCTAACCTGCTATTTTACATCGCCGTTGCGCAGCTGCTGCTTGTATTGCTGGTACAGGTCCATCACACGTTTCCACATCGGTCCCGCCTTGCCTGAGCCAACGGCTTTACCGTTCAGCCTGATAACGGGTGCAATTTCACGCGTCGAACTGGTCATCCATATTTCATCAGCAGCATACAGCTCGGCTTCTTTCAGTTCACGCTCTTCTATCAATATGGCGTTATTATTAGCGATTTCAATTACCAGGTCCCGGGTAATGCCAGGCAGCAACAACCGGCCCATTGGAGGCGTAACCAGCACACTATTTTTCACAATAAACACGTTGCTGGCAGTGCCTTCAGTGACTATGCCATTTTTAACCAGTATAGCATCCTCGACATTGGCATCACTCGCCTGTTGACGCAGCATGACATTGGCGAGCAGCGATGTCGTTTTTATATCGCATGCATTCCAGCGAAAGTCGTCAACCGTAATCGCCGAAATACCGGCAGACAGCACGTCAATATCCGGCGGCGTTACCTGGAACACCATGGCAAATACGGTTGGCCTGCCCGCCGGTGTTTTAACGCTTAAATCACGTTTGGCGTAAGCGCCACGAGAAATCTGCAGATAAATCGCGCAGTCTTCCCCGTTATTTTTTTCAAGTAAGTCCGTAAAAATTGCCTGCCACTCATCATCATCGTGAGGATTGGGTAAACTGATTCGATTTAAACTGTTCTGCAGGCGGAGGAGGTGCCCGTCAATACGCAGCAGATTTTTACCAAACACGGGGATCACTTCATAAACACTGTCGCCAAAAAGAAAACCACGGTCCATAACAGAGACCGTGGCTTTCTCTACCGGCATATACTGCCCGTTTAAATAAACAATATTCGGCTTATTGTCCAATTGCGTTATCCTGAAATTTGGTTTAGATAGTTCGAGGTTTCAGTTAACCAGGCGCAAAACGTAGTCTTTGGCAATTTGAAACAGGTTACCTGTATTAACTGTCTCCAGAGCCACCAGCGGCAACGTTTTCAGCAAATCACCATTCAGTGAAACCTTGACCACTCCGACCTGCTGTCCCCTGGTAATCGGTGCTTCAATATTTTTATCTATATCCATAGAGGCATCGAGGTCGCTGTAGGCGCCGCGTGGAATAGTAATAGCCAGGTCCTGTGCCAGGCCTACTGCCAGGTTTTCAAACTCACCCTTCCAGATTCGCGGCCGGCTCATTACTTCGCCTTCACTATAGAGAATATGCGATTCGTAAAAACGGAAGCCGTAATTCAAAATTGCCTGGCTGACACTGGCCCTTTTATTCTCACTCTCGGTGCCCAGCACCACGGAGATAACACGCATCCCAGAGCGCTGTGCCGAAGCTACCAGGCAATAACCTGCCGAATCGGTATGGCCTGTTTTTAAACCGTCAACACTGCTATCGCTCCACAGCAGTTTATTTCGGTTGTATTGTTTAATGTCGTTATAAGTGTATTCTTTTTCTGCGTACCAGGAATAGTGGCTGGGAAACTCACGAATAACCGCCTCGGCGAGCTTTGCGATATCCCGCGCCGTTGTTAGATGTTTTTTAGCCGGCCAGCCGGTGCAATTTTCAAAATGCGTATTTTCCATACCGAGCTCAACCGCATACTGATTCATTAACTGCACAAATGCATCCTCTGTACCAGCAACATGTTCTGCCAGGGCAACACTGGCATCATTGCCTGATTGAATAATCAGGCCTTTTAATAAATCATGCACGGAAACTTTTGAATTGACTTCAATGTACATTCTCGAGCCGCCCATGCGCCATGCTTTTTCACTCACCGTCACCATGTCGTCCATCGATATGCGATTTTCCGCCAGCTCCTTGTAGACAACATAGGCGGTCATTAACTTGGTAATACTTGCCGGCTCAATCTGTTCATCTGCTTTTTTTTCTGCCAGCACCTTGCCACTGGCAAAATCAACCAATATATAGTTTTTTGCGGCAACATCCGGCGGCGCAGGTACAGGCCTTGCGGCATACGCAATATTGAAATGCGCTAGCGCTATGATTAGAACCATAAATGATAAACGATTTATTGACGAACGCCACTTGATTAACTTCGCTACTGGATACATTTTTAAAACCACAATATTTGCCCTGTCTACGATTATTTATATTACTGATTTTTTTATCATTTAGTGGGTGATGCTGATGTTGATATCTGGTATCAGCAGATGACTGCTTAATTATTCTTAACAATTTTCAGGTTGTGATAATTATTTTCTTCGAGCTGGCTTAATACATTTTTAGCCACCTGCTGCGATGGCAATGGTCCGATTCTTACCCTGTATACCACCTTGTCTTTTACAGTTTCAACATGCAGCCGGACATCAAAAAAGCCTTTTGCCCGCAGCTTATCCAGGTATTCCAGAGCATTTTTTTCCGTAGAGAACGCAGCAACCTGGACAAAGAGTTTATCATTTTCAGCAGCCGAAGATTTAACTAATCTCTCACTGCTGCGGTTCTTATTGCTGCGGCCGCTCTTTTTGTCATCGGGCGTTACTAGCCGGATTGTCACATTAGCAGTACCTGTCTGGGCAACACCCAGCCTGGTTGCCGCGGCATATGACAGATCAATAATCCGGTCTTCGTGAAAAGGACCGCGATCATTAACTTTTACAATCGCCTTGCGCCCGTTATCGAGATTTGTTACTTCCACGAACACGGGAATCGGCAGGGTTTTATGCGCCGCTGTCATCGCGTACATATTGTAGTCTTCGCCACTGGAAGTACGCCTGCCGTGAAACTTATTGCCGTACCAGGAAGCAATACCTGTTTCTTCAAAATCCTCGACCGATTCCATTACATGATATCTTTTACCAAGGGCAACATAACTTTTGGGATTGCCATACTTGCTTGGTTTTACCGGTACTGGAACCGCGTCAGGAATTTCATCCCATTGTTTTGAATAGTTCGGCGGTGCGCCATCCCTTATACCCGCGCAGGAACTGACCAGCAACACCGCCGCCAACATTAAAAGCTGGCGCAGTTGCAGCCTGGCTTCTAAAACTGACATATTGATATATTCAGCCATTAACAAATCACACCTATGCGGTTAATTTTTCAGCATCTCGCTTAGCTGGAAAACAGCCATGGCATATAACTCGCTACGGTTATAACGTGTTATTACATAAAAATTCCTCAAACCAATCCAGTGTTCGTCACCATTTTCACCTTCGAGTGTTAACAGCGTTGCCAGCTGATCATCTTTCGGCTGCTGAGCCGACGGTTTTGTATTCAGCATGACATGCTGCTGCTTTAACTGTTTCACGGTGACATACGGCTTTAATGTATTTTTATCATTCAGTATCGATGTATTGTTAACAGTCACCGGATGCGTCACCGTTTCACCCTGCTTCCAGCCATGCTCACTAAAGTAATTGGCGACACTACCTATCACATCGGGTACGCTGTTCCACAGGTCACGTTTGCCATCACCGTCAAAATCAACCGCATAATGGCGGTAACTGCTGGGAATAAACTGCGGCATCCCCATGGCGCCCGCATATGAACCCGTCATTTCATCGACACTGATGTTTTCTTCCTTTGATAACAGTAAAAACTGTTTTAATTCACTTTTGAAAAATGCACTGCGGGGCGGGTAATCAAAACCCAGTGTTGTCAATGAATCAAATACGGAATACTTCCCGGTGAGTCTTCCGTAATAGGTTTCCACGCCGATAATGGCCGTGATAATTTCTGCCGGCACACCGAATTCTTTCTCCGCGCGATTTAATGTCTCCCTGTATTTCTGCATAAACGCTTTTCCCAGGCTGCTTCGTTTACTGGTAACAAAGATCGGACGGTACTGTCCCCAGGTAAGTTCTTTCTCGGCAGGTTTTGCAATTGTCTCCAGTACAGTATCAAGTCTTTTTGCCGCGGCAAATTTAATCTCCAGGTCGTTCCGGTCAAAACCGTATTCCCTGACCATTTCGTCGATGAAATCTTTCACATCGGCACGCTGCGCATAATTAAACGCGGCAATCGTCCGTGCAATTGCCTGCGCATTGCCGGCGAAGCCAGATACGGTACTAAACAACAAGATAGCCAGCACTGTTTTCATGAACGCCAATTTCATACTTGCAACTCTGCAAAAAGCCGGTGAATACAGCAAATATTTGATCTGTTTATTTTTTACAATCATAGCTTACTTAACGACCAGCCTGCGGTGTGTACTAATGGACATGAGCATACCAAAACCAGCCATCAGGGTTACCATTGAGGTGCCACCGAAGCTGATCAATGGCAAGGGCACACCGACCACCGGCAAAATACCTGAAACCATACCAACATTAACAAATAAATAAACAAAAAATGTCAGACTTATGCTGCCTGCCAGCAGGCGTCCAAAACTGTCCTGTGCGGATGCCGCAATATATAAGCCACGGATTATTATAAATGCATATAACGACAGTAAAACAATAGCCCCCATGAGGCCAAATTCTTCAGCAAACACCGCGTAGATAAAGTCGGTGGTTCGCTCTGGAATAAAATCCAGCTGCGACTGGGTACCATTCAACCAGCCCTTGCCATAAATGCCGCCTGAGCCGATAGCAATCATTGACTGAATTATGTGATAACCTGAACCCAGGGGATCACTTTCAGGGTCAAACAATGTCAGTACACGCTGTTTCTGGTAGTCGTGCATGAACTGCCACAACACCGGAATCATTGCTAATATGCTAAACATTGCGCCAAACAGAATTCGCCAGCGGATGCCGCCGAAAAACACCACGAACATGCCGCCAGCAGCCACCAGCAAGGCGGTACCCAAATCGGGTTGCTTGGCAATTAACATCGTTGGCAGAATGACCAGAATCATGGATATGACCAGGGCGCTGACTTTTGGCGGAAACGGTTTTTCACACAGGTACCAGGCCAGCATCATGGGCGTAACCAGCTTCATCATTTCAGACGGCTGAAAACGAATGACATAAAGATTCAGCCAGCGCTGCGCTCCCTTGCCTACATCACCAGCAACAAGAACCAGCACCAGCAGAATGATGCCCAGAGCGAAAAACCACGGCGCCCAGATATACAGCGTTTGTTGCGGGATTTGTGCGACAATAAACATCACTGCAAAAGAAATGGCCAGGCGAAGCACCTGCCCCTGCACAACTTCGATAGAACCGTCTGATGCACTGTATAGAATACCCAGCCCGGCCACCATTAACAACAGCAGTCCTGCTAATAGCACGGTATCAATATGCAGCAAGCGTAAAAATCGCGCGGTTTTACTCTCGTAATCCGAATCGAAAAATTGTGTACTACTATTATACATGGTCATCAGTCAATCTAATTCAATCATAAAGCATCAGACATAAGCAACAATGAACAGGCATGTACTAATGTACGTGACTTGCCTGTGTTATGCTCCCCTCGGCAGCGTTATCTGCCTGTTTGTTATTCGAAGCCGGCCTGGTAGAATATTTTTCCATATAGCGTTTAATCAGCCGCCTCGCAATGGGCGCCATTTTACTACCATGTTCACCGTTTTCCGCCACTACTGCTACCGCCAAAACCGGATCTTCTACCGGCCCAAAACCGATGAATAAACCGTGGTCACGCAATTTTTTAGAGACTGTTTCTTCATCGTACTCCTCATCCTGCGCAATTCCAAACACCTGCGCGGTACCTGTTTTACCGGCCATTTTAAATTTCATGCCCCAGCCGGTCGCCCGTGCTGTACCCAGCGCGCCATGAACGACATTCTTCATGGCATTGAAAACGATATTCCAGTTATTTTCATCTCGTAATTTAATCATAGTCCTGGAAGGTTCTCGTGTCCTGATGCTGCCATCAAGGGATTGATGCACTTCTTTAAGCAATCTGGGAACAATTTTCTCGCCACGGCTTGCCAGAGCCGCCGTTGCCACTGCCAGCTGGATAGGCGTTGCCAGCATATATCCTTGACCAATCCCGGCAATTAAGGTTTCACCCGGATACCATACCATTCCCTGTTTTTCCTTTTTCCACTCTGCAGATGGCAGCAGACCACTACGCTCACCCAGCAAATCAATTCCTGTTTCTTCACCGAAACCAAAGCGCGCCAGGAAATCATGCATGTTCTTGATTCCCATACGGTAAGCCAGCTCATAAAAATAAACATCACAGGACTGTTCAATCGCACTGGATAAATTCATCCTGCCATGCCCTTCTTTTTTCCAGTCGCGATATTTTCGTTCAGTGTCATCATCCGGCAACAAAAAATAACCTCTGCAATAAACCGGCTCATCAGGTTCAATCACGCGCTTCTCGACACCCCCCAGGCCGAGAAACGGCTTGAATGTTGAACCGGGTGGATATTGTCCGAATATTGCCCTGTTAAACAACGGCTTATAGATAGCATGCTGCAGTGCATTATAGTTTTTATGGCTGATGCCGTGGACAAACAGATTGGGGTCAAAACCCGGCTTGCTGACAAACACTACCACTGCGCCGCTATGCGGTTCAATAGCAATAACAGCGCCGGCCAAATCTCCCAGTGCATCTTCCGCAATATGCTGCAATTCTATATCCAGATTTAACACCAGGTCATTGCCACGTACCGCAGGGACCTTGTCGATTACGCGTAAAACCCTGCCCTGGGCATTAACTTCCACTTTCTGGCGACCTACTTTGCCATGCAGCTCGCCCTCGTAGTATTTTTCCAGCCCGGTTTTGCCAATATGCGTGGTACCCCGGTAATTGCCTTCGTTAATCACCGACAGCTCGGACACGCTAATTCGACCGACATAACCCACTGCATGCGCCGCCACTTCGCCCTGCGGATAGTAACGGCTTAATCGTGCATTGATATCGACACCTGGAAAACGGTAGCGATTAGCTGCCAGACGCGCCACCTCTTCTTCGGTTAAATGGCTGCGCAGTGAGATTCGCTGAAAAGAACGGTGGACAAGCAGCTGTTCCCTGAAGCGTTCAATTTCAGATTCACTCAGGCTCACAATTTTACCCAGCCCCTGCAATGTAGCCTCCATGTCTTCAACCTGTTCGGGAATGATTTCAAGGTGAAAAGTAGGTTTGTTTTCAGCAAGAATGACGCCATTACGATCATAAATCAGACCGCGAGTAGGCGGTAATTCCATCAGGCGTATGCGGTTATGTTCCGATAAATCGGCGAAGTGGGCATAGTCAATAATCTGCAGCCAGGCCAGGCGGAACAGCAGGCCACCCAGCATCAGCAGACATATGATTGCCGCGACCAAAGCGCGAAATTTAAATATGCTCGCTGCATATGAATGATTAGAAACATGTGATCGATATGGCATAGAATACTGTACGTCTGCTCAAGGAGACTGCTGTGCTCAGGATAAAACTACTGCTGAAAAGCCATTTTGGCCAGCTTCCACTGTCCATTTCGTTAAATATGAATAAGTATTCGCCTCAATCGATAGAAAAATCTGACTCAAAATGACCTCCCATCGCTACGATTACCTGAATCCAGCAGTCTCCCATCCATTTATTATTATATTTATAATTCGCCTGCGCGGGATAACGAGCAAAAAAGGCAAAATAACAGAAATATGTAAACTATTATATAGTGTTTGCCCGGTTTCAGGCTCGACAATTTCCCAACAATCGATAGAATCCTCATCTTGCCCGGTCAAATCTAGCTTGACCGGGCAAACTTGAGAGTAAACAGGCGGTATCTGTAAGACTGGATCCATTGACACATTGACAAGATTCACAATAAATCACTGAATAATAACAATTACAGGTGATGGGGTAAGATTATGAAAATAGTCCTGATTGGCGCACCTGGTGCAGGTAAAGGCACACAGGCCAAGTATTTAACAGAAAAGTACCATATACCGCAAATTGCTACCGGCAGTTTGCTTCGCGCCGCCGTTGCCGCACAGACACCACTGGGCCGGCAGGCCAAAGCAATCATGGACGCCGGCCAACTGGTACCCAATGATATAGTTATTGGCATGATACGTGAGCGCATTGCACGTCCCGACGCCGATCAGGGTTTTGTGCTTGACGGTTTTCCGCGCACCATTGCCCAGGCAATGGCGCTGGATGAAATTCTTGACAAATTAGGCAAACCGATTGACGCCGTATTGCAGTTTGATGTAGATACCGAAATGCTGATACAGCGCACGAGCGGCCGTTTAACCTGCATTTCCTGCGGCGCGATGTTCAACTTATTCACCCAGCCCCCGGCAGTCGACGACAAATGTGACGAGTGCGGCAGCACGCTGGTACACCGCGCCGATGAAAACGAAGAAACCATCGAAAGACGATTAAATATCTTTGAATCGTTAACCCAGCCGTTAAGTGACTACTACAAACAAAAAGGCATATTGCACATTATAGAGGCCCATGGCGATGTTAGCGACGTAACCAGGCGCGTTAAGTCCGCATTACGCGGTTTACGCCCCAAACGCACGCCAGTAAAACCAATGCTGGCGCCAATACCAAAACCGCCTAAAAACGCAAAACCCCAGGTCAAACACGTAAAGATCGAGAAGCCTAAACCAAAACTGCGTCCGCGAAAGAAGATCCAGACAATCTCGGGTAACACTACCATAAAAAAGCTGGAAATTAAGAAAGAACTGCCCACCGTGGCTCACACAAAGCCGGTCGCAAAATCAAAGCGTAAAACCAGCCCTGTAAAGGCAATTGAAGCAGCTAATGCATTCGATGAAACCCTGGATAAAAAATTAAAACAGCTCGAGGCTGAATTAAAACAGACAAAAGCACAGTTAAAAGCGGTCTCCGATGCTGAAAAAGAGCTGCTAAAAACTGAAAAAAGCAAAGACGACGCGCTAAAAAAAGCGCTTCACGCAGAAACGGCAAAACTGAAAAAAAAGGAAAACAAACGCCAGTAGCAGCCTGGTAAAATCAAGTTATTGTCACCTTACAGGTCACGAACCGGCAGCTGCAACAATAATAATAAAGCCGCCCCCGTGAAACCACGGAAGACGGCCTGACCCTGGAAAAGATAACTATCAATGATGTTGCACGCCTGCGATGGTTGCCGCGGACTTCACCCTGCCAGCGAACTGGTGCTTCCTCATATTCAACCAGGTGAAAAGCAGGGCTGACAGAGCGATCAGCATTTCATTCAGTTCAGACAAGCTTCTCAGCGAAAAAGCATAGTAGAGTCTTGTATCACCTGAAAGGTTCTTGTAGATACCCAGAGCGGCGAAAAAAGTGATGACAAGGAACCAGCTAATCAGCATCCTGGATGGCGTGATCTTGCGCCAGATATTTAGCGTGGCAAGCAACACACCGATGACACCGCCGAAACCATA
>JAJDNP010000085.1 GCA_022340645.1 Gammaproteobacteria bacterium
GTCCACTTTAACGTCAAGGAATCAATCCAGATATAAAAAATTTTTATACCACTAAAAGTATATTTCACCACTGTTACACCGGGCTATCAGCATTAAATCTTTAGCTGTGATTATTTGTGCCACTGCCATCCTTGGCATGCCAGCCACACTGCCTTTATACAGACATTTATGACTCTATCTTGCTTAAAATACCTTCCAGCACATCCAGGCTGCTATAACTGATTTCCAGATGGCCTTTGCCATTCGCCTTTTGCTTAATTGAAACCGGCGCACCCAGCCGCTCTGTCAGTCGCTGCTCAAGACTGGTGATATCCGGGTCTTTACGGACCGCGGCGGGTTTTTTTGCCGGTGCGCACAACTTGCGAATCAACGCTTCG
This sequence comes from Gammaproteobacteria bacterium, assembly GCA_022340645.1. Classification (GTDB taxonomy): domain Bacteria; phylum Pseudomonadota; class Gammaproteobacteria; order SZUA-229; family SZUA-229. Next base: position 378 of record JAJDNP010000085.1, read on the forward strand.
GTTTCACGCACTGACAGGCCTTTTTTGGCAACATCTTTGGCAACAATGCTTTGTTCATGGCCATCGATTGCCAGCAGGGCGCGGGCGTGGCCCATTTCAATTTCACGCCTGGAAAGCAGTTCTTTCACATCCGGGTTTAAATCCTGCAGTCGCAGCAAATTACTCACCGCCGCGCGCGAGCGCGCCACGGTATCGGCAACCTGCTGATGAGTCATGTCAAACTCATCAACCAGGCGTTTCAGTGCAGTAGACTCTTCCAGCGGATTTAAATTTTCACGCTGGATGTTTTCAATCAGGGAAACGGCAGCGGCGGTCTGGTCATCAAATTTCTTTACCACCGCCGGCACCCGTGACAGGCCCGCTTTTTGAGCAGCACGCCAGCGGCGTTCACCGGCGACGATTTCATAACGCTTGTCCTGTCTTTGCCGAACCACGATAGGCTGCACAACGCCCTGTGCGGCAATCGAGTCAGCCAGCTCCTGCAGCGACTCTTCATCAAAATGCTCTCGCGGCTGCCAGGGGCCGCGCTCTATCAGGTCAATATCGAGATTGCGTAACTCTTCATCGCTTTTGGCTTCTATCACGCTGTCAACATCGCTGTTTTCCAGCAATGCGGTTAACCCACGTCCCAGGCCTTTTTTCTTTATTGCCATAATTGTATTCTTTTGGTGCGACACTATTCGCCCATCTATATAAAATATGTTTGTGCAAATTGATTCGCAGCAGCAAACCAATAACACCTTAAATTATCTAAGCCTGCGCTGCATAATCCTGTGCTGTACTATCACGGCTCTCGCGGCGCAGCATTTCGCCTGCCAAAGCCAGGTAAGCCAGCGCACCTTTTGATGTTCTCTCATATAACAGGGCAGGCAAACCATGACTGGGCGCTTCCGCCAGCCGCACATTACGCGGCACGATGGTGCGGTAAACTTGATCGCCAAAATGCTCAATGAGCTGTGCCGAGACATCATTTGACAGGGTGTTACGCGGGTCATACATGGTACGCAACAGGCCTTCTATCTTCAGGTGAGGGTTGACTGTTGAGCGCACCTGGTTAATTGTTTCCATCAACGCAGTCAATCCTTCAAGTGCATAATATTCACATTGCATAGGAATTATCACGCCATCAGCGGCAACCAGCGCATTCAGCGTGAGCATGTTCAATGCGGGCGGACAATCAATTAAAACGTAGTCATACTCGTTCCTTATTGCGGCAATACTGTTTTTGAGTCGCCGTTCAGCATTATCCGCGCGCATCAACTCTACTTCAGCGGCCGTCATATCGGCGTTAGCGGGCAACAGGTCAATGCCGACATTTTCAATGCGTATCACCACATCGTGCGTATTCACACCATCAAGCAGGCAGTCACAAAAAGTTTTCTGCAGTGAATGTTTATCGACACCGACACCCATGGTGGCATTACCCTGCGGATCGAGATCAATCATCAATACCTTGCGTTTTGTTGCCGCCAGCGACGCCGCAAGATTCACGCTGGTAGTGGTTTTACCAACGCCGCCTTTCTGGTTTGCTAATGCGAGTACTTTAGACATAAAAACTTAAGCCGGATATTTCTTTAAATATAACTGTAAGGGCGATTGCATCTTTTCAAAAAAACGGCAAAACAATACAGGGCGCATTTCCTGTTTATTCAGCTATTGATATTAAGCTTTATAATCAAACATATAAGCCGATCCGTAAGCCATATACAACGGCTGAGCCGGGCTATATCCTTTTAATTTCCAGCAAATGGCGTTCCGCCTCCAGGCCATAGACATCGAGTGCATGTGATTCTATGAGCCGGTACCGATCACTATTAATATGCTCATCGAGCTTACCCTGCATCACAAGTATGCAGGTCGATTCATGCTGTAAATGCGCCGTACTGCTCAGGATTTTATCCGTCGTGGCGTAGGCGCGCGCCGTAATTACATCGAAGTATATCCTATGTCCGTCTTTCTCAGGAAAATAATCTTCGACCCGTTGATTAATGACTTCAACGTTTTCCAGCTGCAGATCAATTTTAGCCTGTGTTAAAAACCGGGTTTTTTTGCCATTACTGTCGACCAGGACAAATTTTTTCTCCGGCAGGGTAATCGCAAAAGGAATACCGGGCAGGCCGGCGCCACTGCCCACATCCAGCACCATGTCGCCTTCGATATAAGGCTGCACCGCAAGGCTATCCAGCAAATGCCGGCTCACCATGTCCTCAACATAGCGCACCGCGGTCAGGTTAAAAGCTTTGTTCCAGCGTGCAATTAGCTGTATATAATGAACCAGTTTCTGCTGTACGGGCAGGGGAAAATACAGTCCCATTTGCCTGAGACCGAAATCCAGCTGCTGACGTAATGGCTCTTTCAAAACTCAACCGGGTGACAGCTATTGCGCTTTGACTTTTTTCAGGTGAACCATCAATAAGGAAATGGCCGCCGGCGTTACCCCAGGTATGCGGCCCGCCTGGCCGATGGTTTCAGGGCGGTAGTCACTCAGCTTTTGTTTAACTTCCGCAGACAACCCGGTTACCTTTGAATAATCGATTACTTTCGGAATGTAAGTCTGTTCGTTGCGTTTGGCTTTTTCAATCTCATCCAGCTGGCGCTCAAGGTAGCCGGAATACTTCGCCTGTATCTCAACCTGCTCTGCCACCGCCTCTGTCACGTTCTCCCCTTCGCCGATTATCCCGGTTAATGTTGCGTAATCGATTTCAGGTCTGCGCAATAAATCGGCGGCCTTATAATTTCGTGAAAACGACCGCTCACACCGGTCTGAGGCCAGTTTGGCGGAAAAAGCTTTTGCTGCCCCCGAGTCAGGCTGGATATTCGTCTCGGCCAGTCGCTGCTGCTCTTTTTCAATGGCTTCACGTTTTTCCGAATACAGCTGCCAGTGAGCATCGCTGATTAAATCCATGTTTCGAGCGGCTTCGGTTAAGCGTAAATCCGCATTGTCTTCCCGCAGGATGAGACGATATTCCGCCCGCGAGGTAAACATACGGTAAGGCTCATTGGTGCCCAGGGTTACCAGATCATCGACCATTACCCCGATGTAAGCCAGATCACGTCCGGGCACCCAGGCATCTTTTTCCTGCACCAGACGTACCGCGTTGATTGCGGCCAGCAAACCCTGCGCACCGGCCTCTTCATAGCCGGTTGTGCCATTAATCTGGCCAGCAAAGAACAGGCCGTTGATAAACTTGGTTTCCAGTGACGCTTTCAAATCCCGCGGATCGAAGAAATCGTATTCAATCGCATAACCCGGGCGGGTGATATGAGCATTTTCAAAGCCTTTCATGGAGCGCACAAGATCGAACTGCATATCAAACGGCAAACTGGTTGAAATGCCGTTGGGATACACTTCATTGGTGGTTAAGCCCTCGGGTTCAATAAAAATTTGATGAGACGACTTGTCTGCAAAACGTACGACTTTATCTTCAATCGAGGGACAGTAACGCGGGCCGATACCTTCGATCACGCCACTATACATCGGCGAGCGATGCAGGCCCCGGCGAATGATGTCATGGGTTTTTTCATTCGTATGGGTAATGTGGCAGCTGATTTGACGGGGATGATCTTCCGCCTTACCGGTAAACGAAAATACCGGCAGCGGAGTATCGCCCGGCTGTTCTGCCAGCCCGCTGTAGTCGATGCTGCGGCAATCAATGCGTGGCGGTGTCCCCGTTTTTAAACGCTCGACTCGGAACGGCAGTTCACGCAGCCGGTTTGCCAAAGCGATGGAAGGTGGATCACCTGCACGGCCGCCTGAATAATTTTTATCGCCGATATGAATCATGCCGCCAAGAAAAGTCCCCGCAGTCAGCACCACGGCCCTGGCTTTAAACTTGAGTCCCATCTGGGTTACTACACCAGTGGCCTGCTGCTCGCCGCTAATCGTTTCGACAATTAAATCATCCGCTGCCTGCTGAAATATTGAAAGACTGGGCTGATTTTCAAGCACCTTACGTATCGCCGCTTTGTATAACACGCGGTCCGCCTGTGCACGCGTGGCGCGAACCGCAGGCCCTTTACGGCTATTTAAAATACGAAGCTGGATGCCGCCAGCATCTGCCGCTTTGGCCATGATACCACCAAGCGCATCAATTTCTTTTACCAGGTGGCCTTTACCGATACCGCCAATCGCCGGATTGCAGCTCATCTGGCCGAGGGTTTCAATATTATGGGTTAACAGCAGGGTTTTGGCGCCCATGCGCGCAGCCGCCAGTGCAGCTTCTGTGCCGGCATGACCACCGCCTATAACAATGACATCAAAGGAATCAGAATAAAACATGGGCAACCTCAAAAACAGGGTTGCCCATTATAATACAACTTGAAGAATACGAATGAGAAGGCTGGTTTAATTATCTAAACTTGCCTGAATTTTTGCTTCCTGCATTTCTGCCTTAACCGCGAGAATCTCATCAATGTCAGCGTTCGTCAGGTTCACAAACGACACCGGCTCGGTTTTGGCAGATAAGTTGTGGTTTACAACGAAATAACCCGTCGCGACCGTTAAACTTACCACCGCAAATGCATTATACAGCCTGTATTTGTGTTGAAAGAAGTTCATAGTTTTTGACCTAAAATAAACCATAAGATACTGTTTTTTTATTACATTTATATCATGGTTGGTTGTCATAACCAGTTGATTTCATGAACTTTCAATTTTTATATAGCACAGTTTTTAGCATATGTCAGAAATACGACACTATGCCGTGCGCTCTTTATAAAATCATGAAGTTATGTATATATGTATACTAATTACATTAATAATGTCAAATAAATTATGAAATTTTGTCGTTTTATGTCAACAAAACACAGCAACATCGCCTCTTGTTCATTATGATTGAAATAGTCTTAAGTAACTATTCTGGCTTTATATAAAAGCATTTAACCGCAGAGACGCGGAGAAAAGCTTTTATGTTATTCAGGGATTGAGCCACAGTAAACAAAACTCTGCGATGAATAAAATCTATTCAAACACAACCGTACGGTTTTCATACACCAGCAAATCATGATGTACGTGGTGACGAACGGCACGGGCAAGAACGATTTTTTCAAGGTCACGCCCAATGCGCACCATATCCTCTACCGAATCTTTATGGCTCACCTGGACAACGTCCTGTTCAATGATAGGACCGGCATCAAGTTCGGCTGTTACATAATGACTGGTGGCGCCGATGATTTTTACGCCGCGCTCATAGGCGCTATGGTAGGGGCGGCTGCCGGGAAAGGCGGGCAGGAAGGAGTGATGAATATTGATAATCCGCTGCGGGTAGTCATTGACAAAATCGTCACTGAGCACCTGCATGTAACGCGCCAGCACAATAAAGTCGATATTATGTGATTTTAATAATTCTTTCTGTTTCTGTTCCTGCTGCTTTTTATTTTCCCGGGTAATCGGCAAGTAGTGAAACTCTATGCCCAGTCGTTCGGCCGCGTGCTGTAAATCTGTGTGGTTACTGATGATAACGGGTATCTCAACATTTAACTCGCCGGACTCGTAACGGGCCAGCAAATCATAAAAACAATGCGGCATCTTAGAGACAAATATCGCCATGCGAAGTTTTGTATCTGAAAAGTGCAGTTGAAAGATCATTTGATAACGCGAACCAACCAGGGTCTCGAAATACTCAGCAATCTTGCTACGCTGAATTACAAAATTCTGCAGGTCCCATTCAATGCGCATAAAGAAAATGCCACGCTCAATGTCAACGTGCTGGTCGAGGTAGATGATGTTACCTCCGTTACTATGAATAAAATCCGTGATGGTCACCACGATACCCGGTTTATCGCGGCAGTGGATCAATAAAATAGCGGACTTCCTGGCTGAATCTGTCATTATTATATTTTTTTTTATATTTTATTAATGATAGCTAATCGTACAGGCTTTTCTGGCAAATTGCTGTTTATCATTATTAATCGATAAAATTTTCATGACCGCGCAACATGGCGCGACCGACACAGGTAGAAAGACGATGCCAATAGCTGGGAGATGTATCAGCTGACACCAGCGATTTTCTTGACTCAGACGTAGACTTCATCGCCGGCTTTCCGATCATACAGTAACTGTTATGGTGTACATGTTTAACATAGCTATCGTGTTTGGTGCATAATCGACCGGATGCACAAACCTGGTGCAACGTTTCATCTGACGGTATCATCATCATTTCTAGATAATTCAATAATATCAATGTGTTAGTATTGTTGTAACGCATTTCGTCACTGGCACAATTATTGAATGATTCTGTATATTTCAATCACACAGCGCTAGGAATTATGCACAGTTTAACCGGCGTGCCGCGCCGCCCAGTCGTGCTCGTCATTCTTGATGGATTCGGTGTAAATCCCAGCCGTCTGAACAACGGTGTGGCTGAGGCTGATACACCGAACCTTGATGCCTACTTCAGCCGTTATCCGCACACGACACTGAATGCCTCGGGTCACGCTGTCGGCTTGCCTGACGGACAGATGGGTAATTCGGAGGTCGGCCATCTAACGCTCGGTGCCGGAGAAGTGATCCGGCAGGATATCGTGAAGATTAGCGATGCGATAGAGAGTGGCGCGTTCTTCAATAATGCCGCCTTGCTAAACGCGATCGATAAAGCAAACAGCATGAAACGACCGGTGCACCTGGTGGGTCTCGTGTCAGATGGTGGCGTGCACAGTTCAATGGATCATCTAAAGGCAATTATCCAATTATGCAAGAAACGGGGCAACGGACCATTGCTGCATGCAATTACCGACGGGCGAGATACACCCCCGCGTTCAATGATGCACTACCTGCCTGAGATTGAATCGCAATTGCACGAATCTGGTGGAGCCGTGGCGAGCATCACCGGCCGTTACTTTGCCATGGATCGTGATAAACGTTGGGAGCGTACGGAAAAGGCATGGCGTGCCTATGTGCACGGTAAGGCTCATGAAGCGACCTCGGCTGAAACAGCGATACATAGTGCCTATGCCGCAGGTGATACCGATGAATTCATTCAGCCGATACGGTTACCGTCTTTCACCTCCATTATCAACGGCGACCAGGTTATTTTCTTCAATTTCCGTAAGGACCGGCCACGTCAGCTGGTCGCTGCCCTGGGCGACGCTGCATTCAAGGGGTTCGATCGTGGCGATGCCCCGTTGGCCGAGGTCACCTGCATGATGCCATACGACCGCAACCTGAAGCTGCCTTATGCTTTTGAGCCGGAGAAGCCTGCAACGACGCTTGGCCAAATAATCAGCGTACTGGGACTGGCACAGTTTCATTGTGCAGAAACCGAAAAATACGCCCACGTAACCTATTTCTTCAATGGCGGCCGCCAGACTCCCTATGCGGGTGAAACCCAGATACTCATCCCCTCACCGCGGGTAGCTACCTACGACCAGAAACCATCAATGAACGCGAAGGAGGTAGCCGATGCAGTCGTCGGAGCGATCAGCAAGGGACGTTATTCTTTCATCGTGGTCAACTTCGCGAACGGCGATATGGTCGGGCACACAGCCAAACGGCATGCAGTGATCGAGGCGGTGGAAACTCTGGACCGCGAGGCATCCCGCGTACTCGAGGCTGCAGAGAATGCAGGCTATTCAGTGATCCTGACCGCTGATCACGGAAACTGTGAGGAAATGGTCGACCCGTACACGGGTGAACCGCATACACAGCACACGACCTACCCGGTGCCCTGCATGATTATGGATGAAGAAAACTGGCAACTTTCCAGTTCCGGGGGGCTATCCAATGTTGCACCGACAGTTTTGCAGCTAATGGGCTTTACACCCGCTGCCGAGATGCAGCCCTCATTATTACTGCGGAAGCTCCCTGGTAAGAGGTTAACCGAACGGCATGACCCGAAACGTCTACGGGTTGCGTAAGGTAAGCACAAGAAAGGTTATTTTCCTCATTGTCTGCATTACACCTGTGCTCGCCATGACCGCTTTGTTATGCATATGCGTTATCGGCGAATACGCAATACCTGTGTAAAAGTACCATCATTATTATTGGTTGAATCCATTTCGCCTTTAATCCCGGAATAAATTCCCGTACCACCGATAATACTAATAACAGATGTACCTGCATCGTATTCCCGTCCGGCCACCTGTATGCTGCCAGTCACATTTCCTGCACTAATGAAAGTTAATGTCCACTGGCATTGAAAACTGTGCCCGACGCGCGTCCGAATACAGCTACCACTGTTGTTGCCAATCGCTGTCCTGTTTTCATCTAATAACGGCTGGTCGAAACTGAGCACATCACCCACTGAATCGCCTTGCTCTGTGATATCACTGAGGTGTGCCGGATGACTGCGTGCATCGGCAATCGTGGTTAGCGTTTGTGTTGCTTGTTTTTCAGTGCAGCCGCTTAGAAAAGCAGAAAAGGTTACCATCAAATATAAAACTGAATATTGTATGATTGTAGATGTCATCGTCCACGGTACCTGTTTTTATTATATGCCACACAGACCAGGTTTATTGGTTAATCGTTTTTTGCGATGGTGGCCATTGCTCTTACATCGGTATCAATGATATACGGTATTTTAATACAAGCTATAAACGTAGAGGGACATTATGGGATGGATGATTTAAGGTTCGTTTAAAAGATCGATTTATAAATGAAATCGCGCTTCGACTTGAACATTGGACACAACCAATAGCTCGAGGTGTAAACGATCGAAGTGTTGAGTTTCGGAAACAGTGAGGCTAGACTGATATCTTATTTCAATCGACTCTGACACTTTTTATAGGTGAAACAGGTGCATTATGGGATTCACCAGACAATATATTAAAGACCGGCGGTTTGTACTTACCATGGTCAGAGATGGCGCAAATGACGAACTCCTCAAGGAGCATGTAATGATTCTTACGAAAGAAACAGAGGATATGTATCCCTTTATAGAACTTGCAGATGCCAGTGAACTACATGACAAATCTGGATTTTCAGAATTTGGCGGATCGGTTTCAGGTGCCAGCGAAATTAGCAGAAAACCGCACAAAAAAGACAAGCTCGCAATTCTTGTTTCAAGTGATGAAGTACATAAATTAGCTCTAAGCTATGGTTCAACAAGTATCTATTTTCGTTCTGATGTGAAGATATTCAGAGACTATTTATAAGCTATAGAATGGCTGGGTATTGCTGACCTGGAAAATGAAATAAACACGCTAAGAAAGAACTGAATATTTCGGCAAATCATACAAACATATAAAAGCAAATAGTTAATTCATTGTTTTTCCAGTCCGATTAAATCAATAACAAATATCAGGCGGGCATTTGCTGGCACTACACCCGGGACTCCTTTGGCTCCATAGCCAAGCGCTGGTGGCAGTTTTAACAGGCGCCTGCCACCCTGTTTCATACCTATAACTCCTTCATTCCAGCCAGGCATGACTTTGTCGGTGCCTACAACAAAGGACACAGTTTTGTTATCTTTTCTGGTGTTATAGATCTCCTTTCCCTGGACGCCGTTATTTTCCAGCCAGTTGATGAAATGTATGGTTACAATATCTCCAACATCAGCAGGTTCTCCTGTGCCTGGTTTGAGATCTTTATATTGCGCACCGCGCGATGTTGTCTGGAAGCTTTCTGCTGCCTGCACAAAACCCGTACACCAGAAAAGCAGTGCCAGTATCAGTAATATTTTTTGCACGGTTTTCATTATATCTGCCTCAGTTGCTGCATGCCGGATCACCGATGCCCCAGTGTGTTTTGCACCATTCTTTTTCTGCCAGGAAGGCATGTCCTTCCGTGCTGGGGTGGAAACAGTCGCCGTTATTAACATGCATCGATTCAAACTTCACATCATATATGTCCGTGTAACGTGCGTTGGGCAAGCTGCCTGAAGACCTGTATTCTTCCAGCGTATCGTGCAATATCGTGTTGTAGCCTCGGACCAGGCTGTGAAATGTTTTTCTGCGTTTGCAGGCGGGTCCGTCACCGCTGTAATCATTATTGTCAGGGTCCTCACGGGATATACTGCTTTCACAGTCGTCCGCAGGATTTTCCAGCAGATTTTCACAGGGCACAAATGGCCATACAAATACCCGGCACCAGAACCTGGTGTGTTTCGCGTTCCACAACCAGTAAATGGCAGGAATGCCGGAAATATGAATCTGTGCATTGCGGGTTGCCTCGTTTGAGGCCAGCACATCGAGCCCGGCACGGTATTGCGCATCGAACAACCCGGGATCGGTCATCTCTGCATTGCTTGCTGCACATACATCATTGTTCCCCAGGAAAACAGTGACCGTGCCTGCCTTGCCCGTGGGTGTCATCGCTGAAGCCGCAACGATCTCTTCTGCCTGTATGGCAAAATCAGCCATCACCGCACCGCTGACAGCATGGTTGAATATCGTGTCCCGGCTGACGTTGTTTTCGTAGTAATCGACAGCTGTCGCAAATTCGAAGCGCTCATTGAATGAAATGACGGTGTCGCTGCCGTTATATCCGGTTGACCAGACCGTTTCGTGGTGCGCTTCCCCTATGGTGCCGTCTGCGGCTTCTCCCTCGCCAATAGAGTCACCAATATTGAACTGGTTTTCAGGGAAAGAATAATTGAGCAGGCCAAGCGCAATACGGCTGATTATAAATACATCGCCGAGGTTAAATACACCGTCCGGCTGCGGGACGCCTGAAACCAGTGGCGCCAGATCACCCTGTATCAACTGTTCTGATGACAGGCTGCGACTGTTAAACAGAACCTGTTCACTCCAGAGAATATCAGCAGCATTTACCTGGCCGTCGATATTGATATCGCCGTCGACAGCCTGTGCCGAGGGCGCAAGGCAACAGAAAACAGCTAACAGGTAAATTGCCAAGCACGGTTTAGGACTCATTAATAATGTCCAGGCTACAAAGTTGAAACGGGGCACCTTACTGTCTATTATACTGAAGCAGAACAAAAGAGTTAGACTCAATAGACCGTACCGAATTGTTGAGTTGGATAATTAGCGGGGCTAGACTGTTAGCTAATTTCATTTGAATCAGAGCCTTTTGTCCTGGATAGGTGATAATGTCAAAGCTGCGTAACTGGTACTTTAACCTGGAGGATGTTAGCCAGATTGCAATCGGTTCTTTTGCTCTTGCCGTACCGATATCATTTTCAGAGGAAGCATGGCGGTTGGGCGAAACTCTACCAGCTTTAAATCTTGTACTTATCTTTGTGCTTTCTGTTGGTTTCCTGTCATTTTTTGCCTATGAAAGCGTATTCCAGTCAAACCTTAAAAGGCGATATTCTATATTTTTGTTCCGTATAGTGACAGCATATACAATAGCGGCTTTGGTGGTTGCGCTGGTGTTATTAAGTCTCGATAAGTTCCCTATAATTACCGAGCCTGTTGTCGCAATTAAAAGGCTAATCATAATTAGCATGCCGGCATCTATGGGGGCAATAATTGTGGATGCTTTCGATAAAGAATAGAAACTAAAACCTTATTCACACGTACAGCAAAACACCTGGCAGACAACAGGTCATTTTTTTCCTATCAGTACGCTGATGTGCCAGGCAAAAGTTGAATTGAATATAAAACTATTTGCCAATACAAAAATCTGAAAAAATTCGGCCCAGCAAATCATCACTGCTGAATTCACCCGTAATCGATGATAACGCCTGTTGTGCAAAGCGTAGTTCTTCTGCTAATAATTCTCCGGCTTTTAATTCATGCAAATTTTTATCGGCAAAATTTAAATGTTCTTCCGCGATATCAATCGCATCCAGGTGCCGGCGCCTTGCAATAAACTGTCCTTCGGTTTTCTGCTTGTATCCCATGCACTTTTTTAAGTGCTGTTTAAGCAGTTCAATACCTTCACCCGTTTTTGCTGAGAGATAAATTGCTGCTTGCTCAGCTTCAGTTATTTCAGAGGTTCTGTTTACTGTATCGATTTTATTGAATACGGTCGTTACACCAATATCTTTAGGTAGCGTTTCCTGGATTGATTTTTCATCATCGTTAATATCAACAACAAATAAAATGCGATCGGCGTTTTCTATCATTTGCCTGGCGCGTTTTACACCTTCCTGTTCCACAACATCATCACTGTCACGCAATCCGGCGGTATCAATAATATGCAGCGGCAAACCATCGATTTGAATATGTTCACGCAATGTATCGCGCGTTGTTCCCGGTATATCCGTTACGATTGCCGTATCCTGTCCCGCCAGTTGATTAAGTAAACTTGATTTTCCGGCATTTGGTTTTCCGGCGATAACAACCGTCATACCTTCTTTTAACAGGCGGCCCTGTTGTGCTGATTTTTTTACTTCCGCTATTTTCTGTTTTACTGATACAAGTTTTTCAGCAATCGCATCGTCGGCTAAAAAATCAATTTCTTCCTCGGGAAAATCCAGTGCTGATTCCACATGAACACGTAGTTGAATTAATTCTTCAACGAGCTTGTGTATAACGGCAGAAAACTCGCCCTGCATGGACCGCGACGCTGCGCGCGCTGCCTGCTCACTGTCAGCGGCAATTAAATCGGCGATCGCTTCCGCCTGGGTTAAATCTATCTTGTCGTTTAGAAATGCACGCTCGGAAAATTCACCTGCTCGCGCAGGGCGAACGTCATGCTTTAATATTTCTTTTAACAGAATATCTAAAACCACCGGGCCGCCATGAGCATGAAACTCGATAACATCTTCACCGGTAAATGAAGCCGGTTTTTTAAAGTACAGCGTTAAACCAGAATCAATAATTGAATTGCTCTGATCTTTGAAGTCACCGTATTGTGCATAGCGCGGAGCAGGGCATGAGCCTGAAATTAATTTGGCTATCTCTGCTGATTTTGGACCTGATAAACGAATAATACCAACGCCTCCCTGACCTGATGGTGTTGCAATGGCGACGATGGTGTCGTTGTTCATTATTAATGGTAATTACTGACTAATAACTGGAAATTTATGATACAAGAACGCCAGCCGCAGGGAAGCGGCTGTCGGGCCTGCACGGGTGTATTTATCGCGTGCCTTGAATCACAGATCCCCTCTTTTTAGCTTAATGTCTCTGGCTAGCTGTTTTCTATGCGTTTAGTAATCACATATTGCTGTGCAATCGATAATATATTATTGACAACCCAGTAAAGTACCAGACCCGAAGGGAAAAAGGCAAACATGAAGGTAAACGCTATTGGCATCACCTGGAAGATTTTTTGCTGGATCGGATCAATGGGTGCAGGATTTAATTTTTGCTGTACAAACATTGATATGCCCATTAATGCTGGCAATATAAAGTAGGGGTCTTTATCAGTAAGATTTGTTATCCATAGAATGAACGGCGCGTGGCGCATTTCAACGCTTTCCAGCAACACCCAGTAAAGCGAAATAAAGACCGGCATTTGCACAAGAATAGGGAAGCAGCCACCCATCGGGTTTATCTTTTCCCGTTTGTACATGTCCATCATCGCCTTGCTCATCGCCTGGCGGTCATCACCGAATTGTTCCTTCATTTTTTGAATGCGTGGCGCAACCTTGCGCATCTTCGCCATTGAACGGTAACTCATTTCTGACAATTTATAAAAGACTGCTTTTACCGTTACTGTCAAAAAGATAATTGCCCAGCCCCAGTTGCCGAATAATACATGGTACATATTAAGCAGCCAGAACAGGGGTTTCGCAAAAATAGTCAGTATGCCATAGTCGACGGTTAAATCCAGGCCGGGCGCGATTTTCTCAAGTTTATATTGCAACTTTGGCCCAACAACTAATCGCGATGTAATTTCACCTGTCTGGCCAGGATCAATAACAGTTGCCGAAGTACGTGCACCTAAAGTATAAAGATCTTTATTTCGGTTATAGCGACTGAAATATAAATTATTCTTACCTGTTTCTGGAATCCAGGCGGCAAGAAAGTGATGCTGAATCATGGCTAACCAGCCATCGGTTAGCTGGTAGTTTAAATTCTTTTCAGCTATATCATCGAAATCATATTTTTCATATTTGATTTCTTTGTTGTAGACCACGCCGCCTGTATAGGTACGTATGAAGGTTTTAGCGTTCGACTTAACCGGCCGTGAGCGTGTTAATTGCATATAATCACTGCCGGTCCATTTTTGCCGGCCAGCCGTGATGTAGTAATCAACATCAATGACATAATCATTGCGTTTGAAGCGTAGTACTTTTTTAACTTTTACGCCGTTGTCGTTTTCCCAGTATAGCGGTACCTCGATACTGTCTTCACCTTCAGCTAATCGATAACTATTTTTTTCGCTGCGGTAAATTGCATTATGTGAGGGTGCGGTACCTTTATTGGCCGAAACCAGGCCTGACTGGGCAACAAAATAATTTATATTGTCATCCGACAGCAAAACCAGCTTTTCTTCCCGTTTGTCTGCCGTCACAGAATACTGACGTAAAACTACACGTCGTATATCACCGCCCCTGGTATCGATGTCAATGTCCAGCACATCGGTAACAACATTGATGTGTTCCGTTGTTTTAACATTATCATTGACTGCCGGTAACACCGCGCTTTCATTTTCAGTTGAAGACGCTGCCTGTGGAATATCTTCGATACCGGTATTATTTGTTTCAGCAATTTGATTTGACTGGCTGCTATCTGAGATTGCCGTTGCCGGCTCTGGCTTTGGACCGTAGGCAACTTGCCACTGCGCCCAGATCAAATAAACAATGAAGAACAGGGTAAAATATAAAAGTACGCGATAGTTACTCATGATTTATATGTTCCAGGCGTTGATTCCAGACATTTATTCTTTTATCGATCTTTTTAAGGTGAATGACGCCGGAACGGGATCATGACCGCCATGATGCCATGGGTGACAGCTGAAAAGTCGACGCACTGATAAAATAAAACCGCGGATAATTCCAAATCGTTGAAATGCTTCGATTGAGTATTGTGAACAAGTTGGAGTGTAACGGCAGCTTGGCGCCATATAGGGGCTAATGGCATACTGATAAATAAGGATAATAAAAGTTATTATTTTTATAACAATTTTTCGCATTTTTTATTCACTTGCTGCCAGTGATTTTCCAATGAGTGAAATAATTGCTGTTTCGTTGCCGTTAAACATTGCGGCCCAGCAAGCACAACATAATCAGCATTAATTTTATTTTGCCCAGGTTTATCTAATACCAGTAATCTAAAGCTTTCTCTCGAAATACGCTTCAGGCGATTTCTCGCGACTGCAAGTTTTACTCTTTTTTTTGTAAACGCCAAACCTAAACGTGAATGCTGTAATTTATTTGGACGCGCTAAAACTGTAAAGTAGCGATCAGAAGAGCGAACAGGTTTGTCAAAAACATAATTATATTCAATCGCTTTCAACAATTTTGCATGTTTGCCGAAACATGCCATAGAATTAATCTTAGAAGTAATATGGAAAGCAGCCAGTGACATGGCTTTTTCCGAACCGTTTAATATTCTTTACTATTTGATTATCAAAAAATTAAACAGTTAAGCTATGACGACCTTTTGCACGACGTGCCTGTAATACCTTACGGCCACCAACAGTTCGACTGCGAGCACGAAAACCATGTGTTCTGGCACGTTTTAAGCAGCTTGGTTGAAATGTTCTTTTCATGTCTAAATCTCTACATCCAGCAATAATAACAGTGTTTCAGCGAACCGCGCATTTTACGTATCATGGAAGAATTAGTCAAAAAAAATATTTCATTAAATGACCGATATATTGTTATTACCTGATTTTTAACCAGTTAATCTGGTGTGCCGTTAACGCACGGCAATTATACTAAAATATTATTCCTCCCCTGTGGATAAGTCTCAGCAACAGGTATACAATCACTCTCCCTGCTTCCCAGAATCATTAATATCAGTCACCGATGATTCTCGACTTTCATATGAGAGGTATATTTGCGTGAGCAAAACAATGTGGAACAATTGCTTGCAACGATTAGAACAGGAACTCTCCGATCAGCAGCTTAATACCTGGATCCGTCCCTTACAGGTTATCGAAGAAAATAACCAGATAAAATTACTGGCGCCGAATCGTTTTGTAATGGACTGGGTAAAACAGAATTTTCAGGAAAAGATTCAGCAGATATTATCTGAACTGGACCCTGAACAGAGCACGTTATTATCTGTAGAAATTGGTAGTCAAAATAAAAACACGGACAAAACAACGACAGGCAGCTCTGCTGAAACAGGTGCATTCATCAAAACCAGCAAAAATACGCCGGCAGGAAAATCTAAATCCTTCGTTGAACATAATTTGAATCCTTTATTTACCTTTGATAATTTCGTCGAAGGCAAATCTAATCAGCTGGCGAAAGCGGCTTCTTTACAGGTTGCTGAAAATCCTGGTAAAGCGTACAACCCTTTGTTTTTCTATAGTGGTGTCGGCTTAGGTAAAACCCACCTGATGCATGCAATTGGGAATATGATGTTAAAGCGTAAGCCGGATGCACGCGTTACCTATATCCATTCTGAACGTTTTGTTGGCCATATGGTAAAGGCATTGCAGCATAATACAATTGATGCTTTTAAACAGTATTACCGTTCACTTGACGCCATCCTGGTTGATGATATCCAGTTTTTTGCCGGTAAAGAACGTTCACAGGAGGAATTTTTCCATACATTCAATGCTTTATTAGAAGAGGACAGCCAGATTATATTAAGCTGCGACCGTTACCCGAAAGAAGTTGAAGGTTTGGAAGAACGTCTGCGCTCTCGTTTTGGCTGGGGCTTGCCCGTTTGTATTGAACCGCCTGAATTAGAGACCCGTGTTGCGATTTTGCAGAAAAAAGCCGAAGAAGCAAATATCGAATTGCCCAATGAAGTGGCATTTTTCATCGCAAAGCGCATCCGATCAAACATCCGTGAACTGGAAGGGGCATTTCGCCGCGTCATGGCAACGGCGAACTTTACCGGCAGCAAAATTTCCCTCGATTTTGCCAAGGATGCTTTACGTGATTTAATCGCCCTGCAGGAGCGTACGATTACCATTGATAATATTCAAAAGACCGTTGCTGAATATTACAAAATTCGTACATCTGACCTGCATTCGAACCGGCGTAGCCGCTCTATTACTCGGCCCAGGCAACTGGCAATGGCTTTATCGAAAGAATTAACCAATCACAGCTTGCCTGAAATTGGTGCAGCATTCGGCGGCCGTGACCATACGACCGTTTTACACGGCTGTCGAAAGATTGCGGAATTAAAAGAGTCTGACAATAAAATAAATGAAGATTATAAAAATATGATTCGAATATTAAGCAATTAAGTCAGATCATTGACAGCTTATTCATAACTTACTAACAGGTAATAAATCAAAAATAAATAACTGTGTATAAAATGTGTCCTGGCTATTAGCAACCTGTCAGTAAAAATTGCTCTATTACTTATCCACAATTCGTTGACAGTTAAGATACAGTAAATACTGTTTATATTAGCCCATGGATAAACTCGTATGTTATTGATTTTTATATAAATAATATATTTATCCACAGATAGAAGCGACACCTAATAACAGTAACAGATATATATAAAAATAAATTATTAATATATAGGTAACACGATGAAG
This sequence comes from Gammaproteobacteria bacterium, assembly GCA_022340645.1. GTDB lineage: Bacteria > Pseudomonadota > Gammaproteobacteria > SZUA-229 > SZUA-229. Next base: position 17,842 of record JAJDNP010000085.1, read on the forward strand.
TTTCAGATAGAAAAGGAGAACCTGCTAAATCCTCTTCAACAGATCATCGGTGCAGTGGAAAAAAGACAAACCATGCCTGCACTTTCGAATGTTTTAATACGTGCAACAGAAAATTCGTTGTCACTGACAGCAACAGATCTTGAGATTGAATTAATCAGCCAGATAAACATGGTTGTTGATGAACCAGCTGAAATTACTGTTCCAGCAAGGAAGTTTCTGGATATATGTAAATCATTACCGAATGAAGCATTAATTAATTTCACGGTCAGTGACAGCAAGGCACTTGTACAATCTGGTCGTAGTCGCTTTTCGCTGACTACTCTACCCGCTAATGATTTCCCAGCGCTGGAGGCTATCAATAGTATTTACGAGTTTGAGATACCACAAAGCACTTTACGCGATATAATCGAAAGAACTGCTTTTGCGATGGCGCAGCAGGATGTGCGTTATTACCTGAACGGTTTAATGCTGGAAGTCAGTGCTAATTATCTACGGGCTGTTGCTACAGATGGACATCGATTAGCTTATTGTGAAAAAGAAACCAGTGCTGATATCGCAGATATTAAGCAGGTGATTCTGCCACGAAAGGGGGTACTGGAACTGCTAAGATTATTATCCGATAGCGATGATAAAGTTAAAGTTATTTTAGGCAGTAATCATCTCCAGGTTGAATTCAATGCATTACGCATGACCTCAAAATTAATTGATGGTCGTTTTCCTGATTATAATCGTGTCATGCCAACGGATGGGGACAACATATTTACAGCTGATCGAGATCAGTTACGCCAGGCACTGGTTCGTGCGTCTATTCTTTCAAATGAAAAATACCGCGGCATCAGATTGATTTTGCAGAAGAACCTGTTAAAACTACAGGCTCAAAATCCAGACCAGGAAGAAGCCGATATTGAACTTGAAGTCGTTTATAACGGTGATGATATAGAAATTGGTTTTAATGTGAACTACATGCTGGATGTATTGAATGTCAGCAATACAGAAATGGTGCAGGCAGCGTTACGTGACTCGAATAGCAGTTTCTTATTAACTTATCCTGATCAAACCGATTGTAAATACGTTATCATGCCCATGCGTCTATAGTTTTGATTTTTTATACATTTATATACGTGTGCTTATTTCTGCATTTCGCTTATGCGACTAGCGCATCTTCAAATACAAAACTTTCGTAATATAGAGAATATTCAGTTAACACCGGTTAAGGGTGTTAATTTAATTTATGGTGATAATGCGGCCGGTAAAACCAGCATTCTAGAAGCAATTTATTATTTAAGCCATATCCGCTCCTTTCGAACAAGACATGTTACCGATTTAATTTTAAGAGATTGTTCATACCTGCAGCTTGTTGCAAAAATAGAAACACCTGAGAAACACATTATTCCACTCGGTATACGACGTAGCCGAAACAAATCCGAAATTCGTGTAAACAAGCAGCCAGTAAATCGGGTATCTGAAATCGCCGCAAAATTTCCAGTTGTAGCAATTCATCCTGATAGTTATACATTAATTACCGGCAATCCTGGTCAGCGACGTCAGTATTTAGATTGGGGTGTGTTCCACGTGGAACATGGTTTTTTTCAGGCATGGCAACGATTTAAAAAATCTCTATTACAACGCAATGCCGCATTGAAATCCAGACAGAATGCAGATGTATGTCAGATGTGGAATAAGGAGATTCGTAACAGTGCCAACTATATTGACCAGTTAAGACAGCAATACTTTGTGTCTTTGATACCTTATATCAATGAATTAATTCAGCTGTTTTTTACAATCGAAAAAATTGAAGTCGAGTACAAACGTGGCTGGCCCGCCGATCTGGATTTATTGGAATTGCTTGATCGGAATCTGCAAAAGGAACGCATAAAAGGTTACACTTATTATGGACCGCATCGTGCTGAAATTTCAATCAAGGGAAATGACCAGTCTGCACAGACATTTATCTCCAGGGGGCAGCAAAATACACTGGTTGCACTAATGCGGCTGGCGCAGGCAATGCAGTTTACGGAAGTGACAAGCAGATCATGTGTACTTTTATATGATGATCTTGCGGCAGAGCTGGATGAAAAACATCGTGAAATGATACTTTCTGTGCTTACAAAAATGAATATACAGCTCTTTATAACTGCTATTGAGAAACAGCAAATAGACCTTTCAGCATGGCATGTAAAAGAGATGTTCCACGTGGAACATGGCAGTCTAAGCACGAGCAGCTAACTTAAAATTTTAATAGCTCATAGGCGCAGGGACAGCGACGACGGATTAATCAAGATTGCCTATATTTTTATAACGGTTACACCGCGCCTTTACCTCTCTACAGATTGAATAAATTTATCTTTATTCTCTTTTAGATATCAATGTTAAAGACCTGATATAATGTGATGATTCAAAATAAGTGGTTGAAAATATGAGCAACACGGGTACCTACGAGTCCTCAAGTATTAAAGTTTTAAAAGGCCTGGATGCTGTAAGAAAGCGCCCTG
>JAJDNP010000074.1 GCA_022340645.1 Gammaproteobacteria bacterium
TGCGGCATTCGAGCGTACCAGGAAGTATTCACAGCGTGTCTCGGGCGACCACCGTTGCCAGTTCATGTTTCGGATGACATAAACAGTTATCTCTTTCATGTATAACAGTGAGTTATGTGTACGCCTGTAATTTAAATGGGACAGCAGTGGGGACGGGGGATTATTTTTTAACCATTTTAACGCTGGTTATATAAATCTCTCCTGTTATTGGAGACGGCGTGATTAAATTTCGATCATAGATTTTACATGGGTAAATAACAGACAGTCTGACACCATTTTCCCGTTTAATTATGTTAGTGACGATGCCGCCATGCACCGGTTACGGCCATTATATTTGGCTGCATACAGCGCCCTGTCTGCACGTTCAAATATCAACTCATGGCTATCGCCTTTGACGAAGCTGCTGATGCCACAGGAGACAGTGATTTTAAGTATGTCATCATTATGCTTGAATTTGCAGGCTGAAATTTTTTCACGTATACCGTCTGCAATCTTTACTGCATTAGCTTCATCGGCGCCAGGCAGCAGCATAACAAATTCTTCACCGCCATAACGTGCCAGGAAGTCAGTCTCGCGCATACGCTCATGAAGTAACTGTGCGATTGCTTTTAGAACCTTGTCTCCTACCTTGTGACCATAGGTATCATTAACCTGCTTGAACAGGTCAACATCCCATACAGCCATGCTCAAGGGTATAGCAAAACGCTTGCAACGTGCAATTTCTTCGGCAGCTTTTTTCTCATATGACAGGCGGTTCGGGATTTCGGTCAACACATCAAACATAGCTTCCCTGTTTTTTTCAACGATCAATTTTTTGAGATCATCCGACTCCTGCTCAAGCTGTGCCAGACGTGACTGCATGTTCTCAACATTTTGCTGTGCACTGGTGTAACGTTGCTGTTCGTGTATACGGTATTGCCTGATGTGGTCGGAGACGATATTAAGTCGTTTTTCGACCTTGCTTTTCAGGTCATCCAGATCATCTGCCATGTTTATATCGTCATGAATATCCTGCACCTGCGCACTAACTGCAATATCAAAATCCTCACTGTGTTGTGCCGCCTCCTTAAGCGAGGCATTTTCCATCGATAGAAAACTATCAATTTCTTTTAAACGATCGGTAATTTGCTGAAGGAAGGTTTCGAATTCCTGTTTCTCTTGCTGTATTTGACTGCGAAGCGTATTAACCAGCTGAGCGATATCCTTGAGTAACTGCTTCCAGCCCGTGGAGGAATTTTCAACTTCGATGCGCTGTTTAAGACTCTCAACGACTTCATGCTGATCCGGCGAAACGGTCAATTGCTCAAGTAATTGAATCATCATTTCCTGAGCAGTTGGCTGACTCTGTGCTTCGCTCATACTATAGCTACTGGCCGCTGAATACGACACTTCGGCTAAATCAGCTTTATCAGTTTCGGACAGGCTGACTTCTTCAATATCAGTACTAATGATAACAGGGTCCTCTTCCTCTGCTACTGCCTGCTGTTGCCAGTTAGCTGCCAGTGAAAATAACCTGTTTAGCTCTATATCAATATCACCAGTGTTACATGCAGACAATTTTTCCATAACCTTGTTAACGTCGTTTTCAAGCGAGTCCGGCCATGGTAGCGTCTCGGTAAGACGAGTAATGCCATTAACTATCGAATCATAATCTGTAACGTGATCGGTTTTTCTATTGCTGGTTAGACTGCTGCTGGCTATATTGGTTTTTTTATTTTCGCTCTGATCGCCAGTATTATCCGCTGACTTAAACAGTTTTTTTAACAGGCCAGACTTATTCTGCTCAATATTACCGTCAGCAACACGGTTGATAGAGACAGACAACAGGTTCTGAACTTCAGCCACAAGTTCATCGCTGTCCTTATCCGACGACCTGGAAAGTTTTTTTATCAGCTTGTTCTTTTGCTTGCAGTCGGCTTCAGGAAGGTCGGTTTTTTCGAGTAGTCGCATAAGCATGGTAACTACTTTTCTATTAGCGGCAACCTTCTTATCACCTAGCTTGAGTACTAAGGCGGAAATATCTGAGAGAATATTTTCGAGCCGAATGATATTAACCTGCTTCTTGACCACATCACGAATATCGTGAAGATAGCGGTCAATTGATGTGTGCTGACCTTCGGCAATAATACTCAGTCGTTGTACCGTTTTTTTTAGAACCGATTCCAGCGCCTGCCAGTTCTGTTCTTTGCGGTCGAGCAAATCCAGCTGCTCATAATATTGTTGCTTCCATTGATTGATATCCTGCTTAGAAGTATGTTGTGACATAACTTATATCTTGTTATTTATTCTGGTTAGTATGAATATAGATATCTATATGCTTGCCTTATCTCTAATTTTATCGGCAACTAGCAGAATATATTTAACGATAAATGGGACGGAGGGATTAAATAATGATCAATTCAGCAACATTGTTAAAAAATAATTCCTCCGTCACCTTTAAGCTACCCCTTTAATCTACCCTGGGCAGATAGTAATGACAGTCATGCGAATCTCAGATTATGAATTTGGCAAAATAGCCATTGCTGACAAGACCTACACTTCGGATGTGATAGTTGCACCGGAGCAGGTCATCGATTCCTGGTGGCGCAAGGAGGGACATAGTCTGCAGATTGAAGATCTCGATGATATTGTGAATGCAAAACCTGACATGCTTATTATTGGCACCGGTTATTATGGTCGTATGCAGGTTCCGGTCGAAACAAAACAATACCTGAAAGAGCGGGGTATCAAGGTTATTCAAGCAAAAACACGCGATGCTGTTACAGAGTTTAATCAGTTGCAGAAAGAATATGCACGCATTGTTGCTGCCTTGCACCTAACCTGTTAATTAATATTTGGGTCTGAGTAAAGTCTCATATGTAATATCAGTGAATTATTACTCTGACTCCAAATATCTTCGTTGCGAACGTTAGCGCGGCAATCTCAGCCGTCATTCCCGGCCGGGGACCGGTTCTACGGTACCTCACATTGCGTTTCTGCAGGGCCCGCGTCCACGCGGGGAAAAGGTCATCCCCGGTCGTGGATCGATCCTGCTGTTTGATACGGCATCCCGGTATATGAGCATGAATGGCTTTTGCTTAACACCTACATTCTTAACTTACTGGCATTGGGATCAAGAGCAATTATTTTTAATATTAGTGAATATTGCTCTCTGACCCGGTTAGTTCGTGCTATCTTTAAGCAACACACCTTCCACGGTCACGCATATATGAAAAAATCAACGAAAGCGGTTCTGCTATCAGCTTTTATATTTCCTGGCGCCGGCCACGTTTATTTGAAGAAGTATAGCTCCGGCATCGCCTTGCTTTGCGCTTCACTGGCTGCGATCTATTATATGATTTCACAGGCGGTGGAGGAGTCATTGCGGATTGTGGAACAAATGCAAAATGGTTCCGTCCAGCCGGATGTGGCTGCAGTTATGGAATTGGCATCAAAACAACCAGCCGGAAGTGAGGCTTATCTGGTCAATATTGCTTCGGCCGTATTACTCATTTGCTGGGTAATCGGCATTATTGATTCTTATAGAGTTGGCCGTGTTAGCGATAACGATGACGCAGCATAGACAAACACGGCATCCACAAGAAAACGGGTTAATAATATACGCAACGGCATGTTTACAAAGCAGATTTTACAAGGAGGTGAACGAGGCCACGTAAGACGCGTTATAATCTCATCGATATTCCCCGGTACGAAATTCAACGTGGTAATAATCGCGTGACCGGTTTTTATAGCGACAGTTGACCTGTATCAACACAAAACGACAACAGGATAATAGACTTAAGGGGTCGCTGATCAATTCATGAATTTGTATCTTGCGATCGGAACGCTCTGCTTCTGCGTTGTAAATCTTCGCAATAGCTTGCTATTACGTGCAAGTTACGGCTTGAATCCAGGCATTCTGATTCATAGTCTACTTCATTCAGAATTAATCAGAGGCTCCTTAAGCTTGAACTGGCAGAAACCAACTGGCGGAGTGCTTTATGACTGATTTCAAACCTCGAGATCCCTATGATGACCTCAGCAAAGCCTATGAGCTGATGTATCAGCACGTGGTATCGAATTTCCATAAGGCTCAGGAAAAAACGGCCCCGCTGGTGCAGCAGCTGATCGAAGATGCCAACCAGAAAGCCAGGGAAATAAAAGAAGTCTCAGAAGAAGACAGAATCAAACTGACCGGCTGGCTAAAACGTGATCTTGATGAGGC
>JAJDNP010000095.1 GCA_022340645.1 Gammaproteobacteria bacterium
CATGAAGGGGCCGGAAAACCAGCACAGGGGTTGGCTTGTAACCACCAGACTTGATTGGCCCGGCCTTTTCATCCTTGAACCGGATTGCTATACCGTGCCCATGCGTTGAACCACAACGGGTTGGTCCGAAGAGGCCCAAGATCTGTCATTCCATTGGACAACGTATGGTACCGATTTTTTTCTGGGGCAATAGCCAGGGCTGTCAATGACAGCTTGATCCTGATGGGTGACTGGTGCACGTTTTGTGTAACCGACCGAATGAGAACACGGGTGCACGATGATTATATATCCGGCCACGACGATGGCCCGCTAAAAACATGACACCCATAAATTAATTTGCCATGAATTAAATCCCAAAATCCAATAATTGATTGTGAAATCAATATGATGCAAGTAGTCCAATTAATGGGTGTCTTGTTTTCACCTGACAGCTTCTTTAATTCTCATACTTTGCATTTTACCAACCTATCAGTAAGAGGTGATGGAAGTATTATTTCTTGACCATGAATATTGGTCAAAATTTAATTCCTCCGTCCCCTTTTATTTTCTGAAACCACTCTAAGAGCTCATCCACCAGGAAATCAAACACGACTCTGACTCGTCGACTGGTCCTGAGTTCTTTATGCACTACCAGCCAGAGTGGCCCTTTAAACGGTTGTAAATCTGGTAGCACCTTGTGAAATCGTGGTTCTGTTGCTGCCAACTGATCAGGCAATAGCGCGATACCAAGCCCACGTTTTACCAGCTCCCATTGTGTAATGACACTCTCTGACGTTACCGGAAAGTTTTGTTGCGTCAGCTTAATACCGCATCCTGCCAGGATGTTCATGACTATCTCGGGTTTGTCGCAGATAAAATCGGCATCGATAAGATCTTCCGGTGACTGAGGAATACCTATCTGTTCAAGATAGTGTTCTGATGCGTACAGGTGTGCGGTGATGTCTCCAATTTTTCGTGCAATCAAATCCGGCTCTGCAGGTTGCGCAGCGCGTATGGCAATATCGGCCTCTCGACGCTTTAGGTCACTCAGGGTATTTGACGCAATCAGCTCAACCGTAATGCCTGGGTACAGGCGTCTCAGCTTTTGAACCAGGATGGGCATGGCGAGTATGGTTACCAGGTCTGTGGCACTAATACAGATATTTCCTTCGATGGTGTTTGATTGGCCAGCTGCTGTCAGTTTGAGATTTCCCGCAGCATCCCCCATGGCGCGTACCTGTTCGAGAAGCTCAGCACCACCTGGGGTGAGTTCGAGTCCTTTACCGACCCTTTCGAACAAGGTAACACCCAGTTCTTCTTCCAGGCCAGCAACCTGACGGCTTAACGTCGGTTGCGTCAGTCCCAATGCCCTTGCTGCCGCAGACAGGGACCCCTCTTCAGCAGTCACCAGGAATGCCCGGGCCAGATTCCAGTCAAATTGCACTGATCGCCAATCCATACATAAATGCATATGATAAATACATATTTCCGCAATTCATTAAATACATGTATTGGTTACTATAGCGCTATCAGGAATACAAATACAGGGCGGAATCATTGTGAAAGAACTCGTCGTCTGGTTAATCCATTTTCCAACGGGAACAGTGGCTATATTGGCTGCGATTGCCGCTTTATATTACCCAAAGGGCTCGTCAAAACACAAAAAGGCCGGCCAGGTATTCACCATCGCCATGCTCATTATGTTAATCAGTGGAGGAATTGCCGGCGCTTTAAAGGGATCATCCGATGATGTGTTTCTCGCTGCGCTTGTGTTCTATACCGTGTTTACAGCCTGGTTGACGGTCCGTCACCGTCAACCCGTCATTGGCATTCTGGAATATCTTGCCCTGGCCTATATCGTCATTTTCGGGCTGGCAGCCCTGTCTATCGATCCGGAGTGGGATAAGGTGAGAGAACCTGGTGTTTACACATTTGACGCGATTATGGCCCTCATTTTTGCCGTCGGCGACATTCGAAATATTCTGTTGAAAGGCATGAACCAGGCTCATCGACTGGCTCGTCATATCTGGCGAATATCCTTTTCTCTTGTTTGGGCAGCTTTGTCATTTGTTGACAAAATTATCAAGATGCTTGACTCAACGATCGATCAAATGCCTTATGTGATTGTCATACCTGTCATTCTTGTTTTGTGCATTATGTTTTACTGGCTGTTCAGGGTTTACAAAGGGAGAGCGATTCTGCTGTCTTTGCAACCACTTATAGGACACAGTAAAAAGGCGAAACAATAGGACCCCCACAAATTAAATTGTTATTTGCCTGTAAGGTCAATAATCGGGACAGATTTATTTTCTATAAGCCACCTTAACCGACAAATGCAGCCCCAGAACTTTCATTATGGACATCAATGTAGAAATCTTCGGGTTGCCGTTTTTAGATAATGTTCGATAGAGACTTTCCCTGCTTAACCCCGAGTTTTCAGCCATCATCGCCATACCACCCTGTGATTCGGCAACATTTCGCAAGACCACCAGCAGCAAGGCTGGATCATCTTCTTCGAGTACGGCCTCAAGATATACCGCAACTTCTTCCGGTGAATTGAGGTAATCACCTGTTTTGTATTGAACTGTTTTGTTAACGGTAATTTCTCCAGTATTTTTTAGCTAGCTTGATGTCACTTTACTGAGTCGTTTTATTCCCGCCGCATAACAAGATGACTATCTCGTTTCCTTCACGTCCATAATAAAAGCAGCTCCACGCTGATTCGCGTATCTGCCGTCGAACGCCCGACACGCAACATGGCCGGCCGCTGTTTTATCGAATTCGCCGGCTACAGGCGCACATTACCCGTGAACCGGGCGCACATACATCGCTTCAAGGTGTACTCACGAGAGATTTGTGCTGATGAATTAAACAAATGGGACAGACTGATCTTGTTGATCGCCTCCGGCGAAAGGGTGCAAGAAAATAAGTACGAAAATAAATCTGTCCCGTTTATTCGTTTTTGTGATTCAGATTGAGAAAACCCACGTATAGCCTATATATAACGTGTTCCTTTTTTCTATTTTTCCTAAACCTGCTGAACTCATACCGATATATATGCCATGAACGTACGCCTCCATTCATTCAGGCTGAGTTGGTACGACCATGTGTGCCTGGGTCTGCTGTCGCTGATCGGTGTGGGTTGTCTTGCGATTGCCCTGCTGGCCCGCATGGCCGGTATCGACCTGTTCGGCATTGCCAGTGAGGATTACAACGCCCTGTATTCCAGCATCTTTCTGGTAGGCCTGCTCAGTACGGGCATCGTCAGCATCATCCTTCTCCTGCTACAGGACAGGCGCCGCCCTGGCGGCGACCGCCGGCAGTCCATGCAGGCTATCGACTTTCCTGACCGCCGCAGCGGCATTCCACGGCGTTAGCTGCGCCCCAAACCAGTTACGCGCCGGCATCACAAACAATTGTGACTGATAAATAATTGGGACAGATTTATTTTTCAGACAAAGACCCTTTCCTCGCCTTTGATTTCATGCAGCCCTGGAAACGTTCAGATCAACATCGAACCCGGCTGATGACAACATGTTCACCAGACGGTCTACTGTGCACTTGTCGATCTTGCCTTTCAGCACATCATTGAGGCGTGGTTGCGTCGTTCCTAACTGACTGGCGGCTTCCTTCTGTGTCAGTCCGGATTGTTTGACGTATTGAGAGATTTCGATCATCAGGCGCGATCGCAATTTCATATTGGCCGCGATAACCGGATCATCTTCCAGCGCATCCCAGACACTTTCATGCTCCTTTGCCTTCATGTTGAATACCTCTTGCTAACAGTCCGATACCGGCGCTTTGCCAGTTCGAGATCGGCGGTGCGAGTCTTTTGCGTCTTCTTGTGAAACGCGTGCAACACATGCACCCTGTCCCCGAATCTGGCAACGTAAACTACCCGAAATTGCTCACCAATCTGTATCCGGATTTCACGAACGCCCTGGCCTACTGATGTAAGCGGCTTCCAGTTGATGGGCTCCAGGCCGCGCGGTACCCGGTCGAACTCAAAGCCATCCCGGTTACGCGCCTGTCCGGAAACGTCCGGATGATTTCGAGTGTATCACCTTCAAAACAGATCGTTTTCATGCATGATAGTCCCTTATCAGATTTATATCATGTTTGATATATTATTTAGGGTCAGAGTAAAAACTCTAATACTTCAATAAAATAAAACCAAACATCCATAAATTAATTTTCTTTACACACATGAACGATGGCTTACTTTAATAACAATGACAATTAATTCATTATCCCTTATTTCATAGATGATTCGATAAAGTTCCTGCCCCGATAACTTAATACGCCTTCTGCCCGTGGGTTTTCTGACAGCTTATCAATTCTTTTTAGTATTCTCTTTACATCTGCCCCGGGGATATTTCGCAAATCTTTCGCAACTGATTTTTTGAAACTGATTTTATATTTTGCCATGCTTTTTCAAGTCATTTAACAGGGCTTCATAACTCATTTCTTTTTCTTCCTTACGCTCCGCATAAGCAGCCAGGTCTTCCTGGTCCTCACTCATCATGAGCCGGGCAGCCTCGTCAATCAGTACGGAAATAGAGACCTGGGCCGATGCAGCGCGCAGCTTTAAAGCCTGGTGAATTTCAGGTTCAAAATAAACTGTGGAACGTTTTTTTAATTCACTCATAGTGCACCTCCGGGACATTATGACATTGTGATGTTATAGCGTTATAGTGTCATGCAGCAGATAAAAAATTGACAGAAGAAATCTTTCTATTTCAGTTTCCTGAATGCCGGGCAGAACACATAGTGTGGATTAAGTGAAGTGCAAGCCACCATTTTGCATGCACATTGGTGCAATGCGCTTCGCTTATTGCACCCTACGAAAAAAAGAGAAACAAACTGTATTAATTCATTAAATCATGTCTAGTGAATAGCTTGTACTGCGACCGCCGCTTTCGTCTTTCCTGAGTGCGCCCCGTTCAATGAGATCAACAAGAAAAAACCGGGTCCGAGTTCGACCGTCTCGCTATCGACCTGATCATCGGCAGTGAACTACTCCGTCAGTGGGTGGATGACCCCGAAGCCACGCCCGGCGACCTGGACGCACTGGCCGCGCCGGACGAGGCGGCCTGGCTGGAGGAAGTGGAGGCGGTGCGACTGTACGCCTGAACACGGACCCGTGTTTATTGCGGTATCCCAGTGCAACGGCTCTCCCGGGATAAAAGGGCACATCGTTGTGCCGCTTCACATGATCTTGATAGCCATGTCCTCCAGGGTGTTGGCGGTAACATGCATGCGCTTGGCGATCTCCTTCAACTGCGCCAGGATCGCCGTATGGATGATGATGTACTTACAGTCTTCCTGTTGCAACAGCTGCGCAATGTGCCGAGCGCGGTATTCCACAACCAGATCATATTTGTCATGGATCAGAGCGATGCTGGGCAGTTCCTTGCTGGATAGTTGCTTGAATCCGTCTTCCAGCAGGCTCGCCATCTCTTTGAGCAGCTCGAAGATATCGCGATAAACATCCAGGGCGTGTATATTATTATACGCATCCACCTCAATGACGAAGTGTTTAACGCTTAACGCAATCCAGTCGAGCTGGGTGATGATACGGAAAATGGATTCCTTGTCGTAAGGGGCGATGAAAACATCCAGCAGTTCCTTCATGTTTTTGTCCTTTATGGTCCTGGTTTCGTTGGCATCGTTCTTGATGGCGCTGAAGGCCTCGCCCTCATGAAGGATGTAGGCGGCATAGAGGTTATACACGATGTTCCTGGTTGCCAAAGTCTGCGCCTGCAGTGCCGCCGTCAGATCCACCTCTTTTGGCAGAACGAATTTTTGGATAAAACCCATGATCACCCCCATAGCTTGAGAAAAAGAAAACAGTACAGCCAACCCAGTAATATGGACGCGGGCACGTTCATGAACCAGCCCGCCACGATGCCCCGCGCCGTTTGCCACTTCACATGCTGCGGCTTTTCCGCTGCGCCATTACCCAACAGCGTCGCCGTCACTACCTGGGTGGTGGAGGTGGGGGCGCCGCTCAGGGTGGCAATGCTATTCACCAGTGCAGAACCCAGCTGGTTGGCCACGGAATGAATAATCTTCACGCGGAACAGGCCGAAGCCCAGGGTCTTGATGATTCGCCAACCACCAAACAGGGTACCCACGGTGATGGCCGAGGCGCAAAGGAAGATAGCCCACACAGGAATGGCAAACTCAGCGGTGACGCCGCTGGCCAGCAACATCATGCCGATGACGGCCATGCCCTTCTGTGCATCATTGGCACCATGGGAAAAACCCAGCCAGGCCACACTAAAATATTGGGAGGCGATGAACATATTGGCGACCTTCTCCGTGGCCCGGGGCAGGAGGAGAATAAACAGCTTCATCACCAGAAAACCGATGACAAAACCAAAGAAGGGCGAGACAAACAGTCCCACCACGACCTTGGTCATCCCCTGGAGCTGACCGTTCTGCAATGCCGTGATACCCCAATCGATATGCGCACTGCCCACGCTGTACAGCCCTGCCCCCACCAGGCCACCGGCGAGAGAATTGGAGGAGGAGGATGGAAAGCCCAGCCACCAGGTGGCCAGATTGTAGCTCACCGCAGCCAGCAGGGCGGCGATGACCAGGCTTTCTCCCTCGATGGCTGATACTGCACCCACATCCACAAAGGTGCCCACCGTATCCGCCACCGCCAGCCCCACGGTAAAGGGGGCGATGAAGGTAAAAAAGGTGACAATGCCGATGGCCATGCCCGGCTTCATGGCGCGCGAGGCGATGGCCGTAGCCACCATGTCGGCGGCGTCGTGGAAGCCGTTGGTAAAATCGAATACGGCCACCAGGACCACCACCAGGACCAGTAAGGCAGTTACCAGATCCATTTCATATTCTCACAGGGTTTCTATATTCATTTATAACGCATCCGGTCCAACATCCCCAAACCATTCTATTTGAGGTCAGAATAAAAACACACAGAAACAATAACGCAGGAGAATTCCTACAAAGATATTGAAATCATTGGGACAGATTTGTTTTTCATTATTACGTCCCCATCCAGTATTCGTCGCTCATAAATACAGTGAATAATTAACAGTAAACAGTGAAGAGTTAAAAACCTGATAAAAACTATTCACTGTTAACTGTTAATTATTCACTGCTTTTATCATTCCCACTCGATAGTAGCGGGCGGCTTGCCAGAGATATCGTAGGTCACGCGCGAGATACCGTCGATTTCGTTAATGATTCGACGTGAAACATGGTCGAGAAAATCATATGGCAGGTGCGCCCAGCGCGCGGTCATAAAATCAATGGTTTCAACCGCGCGCAGGGCAACTACATAGTCATAGCGGCGGCCGTCACCCATCACGCCAACGGACCTTACCGGCAGAAATACGGTAAACGCCTGGCTGACCTTGTCATACAGGTCGTGCTTGTAAAGCTCTTCGATATAGATATGATCGGCAAGGCGCAGCAAATCGGCGTATTCTTTTTTCACTTCACCGAGGATGCGAACACCGAGACCGGGGCCGGGGAACGGATGTCGGTAAACCATGTCGGATGGCAGACCGAGTTCGACACCGATTTTTCTTACTTCATCCTTGAAAAGTTCGCGTAACGGCTCGACCAGCTTTAACGCCATGTCTTCCGGCAGACCGCCGACGTTGTGATGCGATTTAATCAGGTGGGCATTTTTACTGCCCGCGGACTCGATAACATCCGGATAAATCGTGCCCTGCGCCAGCCAGTTGGCGCTGGTTAACCTGCGCGCCTGTTCTTCGAAGATTTCGATAAACACGCGGCCGATAATTTTGCGTTTCTGTTCGGGATCACTGACCCCTTTGAGCTCGTCCAGAAAACGCTGCTCGGCATCGACACGAATGACCTTGACGCCCATGTTTTTTGCAAAGGTGGTCATCACCTGGTCACCCTCACGGTAACGCAGCAGGCCGTTGTCGACAAACACACAGGTCAGCTGGTCACCGATGGCCTGGTGCAACAGGGCGGCGACCACGGACGAATCGACGCCGCCGGACAGGCCTAATATTACCTCATCGCTGCCAACCTGCTGTTGAACCCGTTCGATATTGTCTTTAATGATATTACCGGGTGTCCAGTCAGCCGCGCAGCCACAGATGTCATGCACAAACCGCTCAATAATCCGTTGCCCCTGTTTGGTATGGGTGACTTCCGGATGAAACTGCAGACCGTAAAAACGACGCAACTCATCTGCCATGCCGGCAAATGGCGCATTATCGGTGCTGGCTATACAGATAAAACCCTCGGGCAGTTCGTCTACCTTGTCGCCGTGTGACATCCATACATCAAGCAAGCCAAAACCATCAGCGGTGACATGATCCTCGATATCTTTTAACAAGGCGCTGTGGCCATGCGCCCGGACCTGGGCAAAGCCGAACTCACGGTGCGCCGAAGCGCTGACTTTACCACCCAGCTGGGCAGCCATGGTTTGCATGCCATAACAGATACCCAGCACCGGCACGCCTGCTTCAAACACATACGGCGGCGCAACCAATGTATCGGCTGCAGAAACCGATTCGGGGCCGCCGGAGAGAATAATGCCATTGGGATTAAATGCTTTAATTTCATCCTCTGTCATGCCGGTGTGGTGGACTTCACTGTAGACACCTGCTTCACGCACCCGGCGTGCGATCAGCTGGGTATATTGTGAGCCAAAATCGATGATTAAAATGCGGTCGGAATGAATGTCATGCATAGCGGTATATTTTTATAAATGAAAAAGCATTTTAACCACAGAGACACAGAGGCACAGAGTGTTTTTGTTTTATTTAGTGACGCCTGCGGCGTTACCAATAAAAAATAATTTTTCTCTGTGCCCTCTGTGTCTCTGTCGTTCAGTCTTGTTTTTAAGAAGACTGATAATTCGGCGCTTCTTTGGTAATAGTCACATCGTGCACATGAGACTCGGACATACCGGCGCCGGAGATACGAACGAACTCAGGCTTGGTGCGCATCTCGTCCATATTTTTACAACCAACATAACCCATGCTGGATCGCAGACCACCCATCATCTGGTGTACGATCGTGCCCATCGGGCCTTTATAGGCGACGCGGCCTTCGATGCCTTCAGGCACCAGCTTCTCACTGCTTTGCGTCGTATCCTGGAAATAACGGTCACTGGATCCCTGTTTCATGGCGCCAATCGAACCCATGCCACGGTATGATTTATAGGAGCGCCCCTGGTACAGGATCACGTCACCCGGCGCTTCTTCCGTACCAGCCAGCATACCGCCAACCATGATGCAGTAACCACCGGCAACGATGGCCTTTGCCATATCGCCGGAATAGCGTATGCCGCCGTCAGCAATCAGCGGGACGCCGGTGCCTTTAAGCGCTGCTGCCACATTCGCCACCGCGGTGATCTGCGGCACACCGACGCCTGCCACAATACGCGTGGTACAGATAGAACCCGGACCAATACCAACCTTGACGCCATCGGCACCGGCATCGACCAGCGCTAGCGCCGCAGCACCGGTTGCGATATTGCCGCCAATAACCTGGACATCATAATTTTTCTTCACCCAGCTAACACGGTCCAGCACCCCCTGTGAATGTCCATGCGCGGTATCAACCACGATAACATCGACACCCGCCTTTACCAGCGCCTCGACACGCTCTTCTGTACCGGCGCCGGTACCAACCGCAGCGCCAACGCGCAAGCGACCATGTTCATCCTTGGCGGCATTGGGAAAATCCGTGGATTTCTGGATATCCTTGACCGTAATCATGCCACGCAACTGAAAATCATCATTGACAACCAGTACACGTTCAATACGATGTTTATGCAGTAAGGAAAGCACCTCTTCTTTTGATGCACCCTCATTTACCGTAACCAGTTTTTCCTTGGGTGTCATCACCTCGGTCACCGGCTTGTCCAGCCCGGTCTCGAAACGTACATCACGACTGGTTACCAGGCCGACCAGTTCTTCGCCCTTAACCACCGGCATGCCGGAAATTTTGTATTGCTGGCGCAACGCCATCACATCACGAATCTTCATGTCAGGGGCTACTGTTACCGGTTCGGTAATAACACCGCTTTCATATTTCTTGACCGTATTAACTTCCGCAGCCTGCTCTTCTGGCGTCAGGTTTTTATGAACGATACCCAAACCACCTTCCTGCGCCAGCGCAATAGCAAGGCGGGATTCAGTCACGGTGTCCATGGCGGCGGACAACAGCGGAATGTTTAAGGTGATATCACGAGTGACCTTGGTTTGCAGTGACACATCTTTTGGCATCACCACCGAGTGCGCAGGAACCAGTAATACATCATCAAAGGTTAAGGCTTCTTCGATTATTCGCATAAAAATTCCCGCTTATATTTGGTAAACGGGCAATTATAAACTTTGGCGGCATTTGTAACAAGATATGGCACATAAACTGTAACAAATTTATATGAAAAGTCATGGACACCCATTGATCCATTGTAAAGCTTGACGGGGATCAATACATAGCACAGAAGATATATCATCTCTGAGACAATCTATGGATAATGAAGATTGTTAAAAAGATACAGGAAGAAAGATGGAAAACATGTTCTCGTTCGCAGATGAACTCGGCCCGTTAAAGATTATCCATGTTCATGAACCCGGCATTGGGTTAAAAGGGGTACTGGTTGTTGATAATGTTGCAAAGGGTCCCTCTATTGGGGGGGTGCGCATGGCGCCTGATGTGACCACGGAAGAATGTGTTCGGCTGGCACGCGCCATGACTTTCAAAAATGCAGCAGCAGGGCTACCCCATGGCGGCGGCAAGGCGATACTGGTCGGCGACCCGAAAATGCCCATCGCACAGAAAGAAACGCTGATTCGTGGCCTGGCCTGTGCGCTTAGAGAAGTCGAGCAGTATATCTTCGCCCCGGATATGGGCACCAACGAAGAATGCATGGCCTGGGTGAAAGACGAAATTGACCGCGTCGTTGCCCTGCCAAGAGAAGTGGGCGGTATTCCGCTCGACGAGATTGGCGCCACCGGCTGGGGAATCAGCCACGTCGTTGACGAGGCAATGAAATTCTGTGACTTTGATATTCACAATGCCCGCCTCGTGGTGCAGGGATTTGGCGCCGTCGGCAAACATGCCGCCCGGTTTTTAAGCCAGCAGGGCGCTATTCCAGTTGCCGTATCCGACACCTCTGGCACTATCTATAATGCTGACGGACTGGATGTAAACGAGCTGATAGCACTTAAAGCAGAAGGCAAAAGTGTCACCGATTACGCTGATGGTGAAAAACGCAGCTGCGAAGCCATTGTCGATATTGAATGTGATATCTGGATACCTGCCGCACGCCCTGATGTCATCCACGAAGATAACGTGCATCGGCTAAATACCAAAATGGTAATCGAAGGTGCCAATATTCCGATTACCTACGGGGCGGAAAAAGCATTGCAGGATAAAGGCATACTCTGTGTACCTGATTTTATCGCTAACGCCGGCGGCGTGATCTGTGCCGCAATGGAATACCAGGGCGCGACGCAATCGGCTGCCCTGGACAGCATTGAAGAAAAGCTGCGAAAGAATACACAGGAAGTTTTATCCGTCGCCAAACGCGATCAAATATTACCCCGTGACGCTTCACTGGCAATGGCGCGCAAACGTGTAGAAAAGGCGATGAGTTTCCGCCGCTGGAATATATTTTAGCAAGCTGTCCGATTCAGCTTGAATCTACTTAAAGAGGCAGATGTAAATCATGTTTCGAATACGTTTTCATGGACGAGGTGGCCAGGGCATGAAAACAGCGAGCCGGATAGTCGGTACCGCCTTTTTCATGACAGGCTATGAAGTGCAGGATGCGCCACGCTATGGCGCTGAACGGCGCGGTGCGCCTATCTTTGCCTATGTCAGGGCCGATAAATCTCCCGTCAATGAGCGCGGCATCATTCGCCAGCCCGACCTGGTGGTGGTCGCTGATGACACCCTGGTGGGCATGCCCGCGGCAGGTGTCATGCAGGGCATCGATGAACATACCGTGCTGCTGATTAACAGCCATGAAAACGCAGATACCTGGCGGCAACGACTGAATACAGCTGCAACAATCCTCATTCTTCCAGCCAGGGAAGATATCAAAGATCGTGCTGAGCTGCCCTATATCGGCAGCCGTTGCGCAGCAGCCTGCGCCGTGTTAACCAATGTAATTTCACGTGATGTATTTACCAGCGCCTTGGCTGAAGAGCTGGAGCAGCTGGGTGAAAAAATCGTCAAGCAAAACCTGGATACTGCCTTAACGTCCTTCGAATTAATGAGCCCGTATGCCGGCATCGTCAAACAGAGCGGCCTGCCCTCAGCCGCTGACTATCAGCAACCCGGCTGGATCAATCTGCCTTTTGACGATGCGGCGATATCGGCGCCTGCAATTCATGCCAGCGCTACCAGCGTCAAGGTGCGCACCGGCCTGTGGCGGACCATGCGTCCCGTCATCAATTATGAAAAATGCAGTGGCTGCTGGTGGGTATGCAGCACTTACTGCCCCGATGGCGCCATTAACGTGACCGAAGCAGGCTTACCGGATATTGACTACGAGCATTGCAAGGGATGCCTGGTGTGTGTCGCCCAGTGTCCGCCACAGGCGATTGAGGCGATACCGGAACACCTTGCTAAGGAACAGGAAATGTCGGCAGCCGATCCCTCAGGAATCAAACCCCCGGGAGACAGCGCATGAACCGTAAATTATTAACCGGCAATGCGGCAGCGGCATGGGGGGCGCGACTGGCGCAGGTTGATTACGTTCCGGCCTTCCCCATCACCCCGCAGACGGAAATCATTGAAAACCTGTCGCTGTGGATTGACAGCGGTGAAATGGATGCACGACTGGTAACGCTGGAGTCAGAGCACTCAATGATTACCGCGGCCGGCAGCGCAGCCACTTCCGGCGTTCGCGTATTCACTTCAACCTCAAGCCAGGGCCTGCTCTACGGCATGGAAATGATTTACACCGTCGCCGGCTGGCGCGCACCATTTGTAATGGTTAACGTCTCGCGTGGCCTGTCATCGCCCATTACATTAGAACCCGATCACAATGATATTATGGCTGCGCGCGACAGCGGCTTCCTGCAAATTCACTGCGCCACCTGCCAGGAAATTACCGACAGTGTGTTAATGGCCTATCGCCTGGCTGAACACAAAGATATTCGTGTGCCCGCCATAGTCAACCAGGACGGCTTCTATCTTTCCTTTACCCGCGAACCTGTCAGCCTGCCGGATGCGGACAGGGCGGCGGCTTTTGTCGGTGAGTTTGATCCAGAAAATCTGCAGTTTAAAGCCAGCGCACCATTAAGCCAGGCCATGGCCGTGCTTGGTGGTGGACCCTATTCCTATTTTCGTTATGAAACCCATCTGGCCGTGCAACGGGCTTTATCTGTTTACGAAGAAGTTGCCGATGAATTTGCATCTGCCTTCGGCCGCCGTTACGATATCATCGATAACTACCGGATGGATGATGCCGAATATGCCTTTGTGATGATGGGCTCATTTGCCACCAAGGCACATGATGCGGTTGACAGTTTACGTAACGCCGGCTGGAAAGTGGGGCTGGCGCGATTAAGACTGTTCCGGCCCTTCCCACAGGAAAAAATCAGACAGTTGTTAACCGCTCGCCGCGCGGTGGCCGTGATCGATCAGAATATATCCATGGGCATGGGCGGTGTGCTGCACAGCGAAGTCGCCGCAGCACTGTATGGTTTAAAGAACGCCCCGGCGGTGCTTGCCAGTTATATCGGCGGACTTGGTGGTCGCGATATCAGCCAGGTGGAGTTTTTTGAAATGATTAACGAACTCAAACACGCCAGTGATAAGAGCGAACCTTTACCGCCTCGGCTGCTTTACACCGAAAATGAATTGACTGAAATACGCAAGCTGCAGGCCATTGCACAGGTTGAACATGCTGACATTCAGCAGGCAGGAACCGGGCAGGCGGAAACAGACAGGAAATGAGGGCATTATCATGACCAGTGAATCAATCGTTCATTTTCATCGTATGAAGGATATGCCCTCTTCTCACCTGCTGGGCACGGGTACACCGATGTGTGCCGGCTGCGGCGGGCTGGAGACACTGCACAACATGTACGATATCCTTGGCGAAAAAACGGTGTTTGTCAATGCCGCCGGCTGTATGACGCTGTTATCGGTTTACCCGTTTACGCCATTTCGCGGCGGCTGGCTCTACACCGCCATGGCCTCCGCGCCTGCCGGGGCGCAGGGAGTGCGTGACGCCATGGATATCCTGCTGCAGAAGAAAAAACTGTCCACAGAAGACAACATGGAAGTGGTGGTGATAACCGGCGACGGCTCGGCCTACGGCATGGGACTATCCGCCACCTCGGCAGCGATGGACCGCAACCTCAATTTCATCTACCTGTGTTATGACAATGAAGGTTACGGCAATACCGGTCAGCAGTATTCAGCCGCGACCCCGCATGCGGCGATTACCTCTACCAGCAAAGGCTCACATGGTTACCCGGGCTTCAAGAAAGACCTGTTTTCCATCTGGGCGGCGCATCGACCGGCATATGTGGCAACGATTATTGGCGCGGAACCACTGGACCTGGCGAAGAAGATCGAAAAACTGCAAACCATGACAGGACCTCGTATGCTCATTTCGCTGGCGCCATGTCCAACCGGCTGGGACTATGACCCGAAACTGAGCGTGGAAATCGGCCGCCTTGCGGTGCAGACTGGCATCTGGCCGCTGAAAGAATATAGCGATGGTAAAATCAAACACACCAAAATTCCAAAGCAGCGCAAACCGGTGGAAGACTATCTAAAACTGCAGGGACGGTTTAAACATCTGTTTGAACCACAGCGAGATGAAGCAGGCATTGCCGAAATTCAGGCGCGCATCGATGCTTACTGGACCAGGGTCATGGCATAGTGCCTACTCGCGCTGCCAGTTATTTTCATCGCGGCGGAGAAACTCCCCTGCTCGGTTCAACTATCGCTGAACATTTCCTTGCTATCGTCAGCCAGTTTCCTGAGCGGGAAGCAATAGTCTCCCTGCCGCAGCAGTGCCGCCTGAGCTATCAGCAGCTCTCTGCAGCCATCGATGAACTTGCCAGAGGGTTACTTGGCATAGGCTTTACCAAGGGTGACCGTATCGGCATCTGGTCAACTAATAATATTGAATGGCTGCTGCTGCAGATGGCAACGGCCCGCATCGGCATTATCCTGGTGAACATCAACCCGGCTTATCGCCCCAGGGAACTGGCGTATGCACTGGAGCGTTCCGAGGTTCAGGGGCTGTTTGTCATTCCCGGCTTTCGCAGTAGTGATTATGTCAGTATGCTGCAGGAACTCATCCCGGAGCTGCAGAATAACACCACCAGAATAACATCAAAAGCGCTGCCAAAATTACAGCGTATTGTGCTTTATGATCCGCTCAGCCCGTTACAAACGAAAATACCGTCACCCGGTTTTACCAGCTGGCAGGAAGTCATGCAAACAGCACAGACCATCAGTCAGCAACAGCTGGAGCAGCAAACATTAAAGCTGGACCGCGATGATGTTATCAACATCCAGTACACCTCGGGCACTACCGGCTTTCCCAAGGCGGTAATGCTCAGCCATTTTAATATTTTGAATAATGCATGGTTCTCCGCCAGGGCAATGCATTTTACCGAACAGGACCGGCTGCTTGTCTGCGTTCCCTTTTACCATTGTTTCGGCATGGTGCTGGCCAACCTGTTATGCTTTTCCGTAGGTGCCTGTGTTGTTATCAGCAGTGAACACTTCGATGCAGAAAAAGCGCTGCAGACCG
Source organism: Gammaproteobacteria bacterium (assembly GCA_022340645.1). Classification (GTDB taxonomy): domain Bacteria; phylum Pseudomonadota; class Gammaproteobacteria; order SZUA-229; family SZUA-229. Next base: position 15,737 of record JAJDNP010000095.1, read on the forward strand.
TTGAACAGGAAAAATGCACTGCCATTCATGGTGTGCCCACCATGTTTATTGCAGAGCTCGAACTGGATAACTTTTCAACCTTTAATCTTTCCAGTTTGCGAACCGGCATAATGGCTGGCGCACCCTGCCCCCCCGAACTGATGAAGCGCGTTATCCAAGACATGCACTGCAGTGAAATCCTGATCGGCTACGGTGAAACGGAAGCATCACCCCTCACCCATCTCACTACCCGGGATGATAGTTTTGAGCGGCGCATCAATACGGTGGGCCGCAACCTGCCTCACCAGGAAGTTAAAATTGTCGATACCGAAACCGGTCTTACCGTACCCCTGGGTGAAATCGGCGAAATCTGTTTTCGCGGCTATCACGTTATGCGCGGTTACTACGGAGAGCCGGAAAAAACCGCGGAAACGATCAATGAAGCGGGCTGGCTGTACTCCGGCGACCTGGGCACCATGGATGAACACGGCTATGTGCAGATTACCGGCCGTCGCAAGGAAATGATTATTCGTGGTGGTGAGAATATTTACCCGCGAGAAATCGAAGACGTAATCTTTGGCCATCCCGCCGTTGCCCAGGTTGCCGTGTTTGGCGTCCCCGATGATTTTTACGGTGAACAGGTGGCCGCCTGGATAGAACTGCACAGCGGCGAAACACTAACGGAAGAGGAGCTGCGTGAGTTCTGCAAAGATAACATGGCGCATTTCAAGATCCCTGAATATATACGCTTTGTTAAAGAGTTTCCCATGACGGTAACGGGCAAACTGCAGAAATTCAAAATGCGTGAGGAAATGCTCCAGGGTAGAACTGCCTGAAACATACATGCTGCCACACTGGCTGCTGTGGTTTATTAATGTTTTTTATTCGATCCATCCGCTACTTCAAAAACACCAGTTAAAAATGATCCCTCTTCAATTTGCGACTGATCATCATATTCAATTTCTTTTTCTGATAGACAGCTTATAAAAGCTTTAATGGAAGCCCATTGACATAACACTTCTCGATTTTCATTCAACGCAATTATCTCGCCCGTACTTTGTTTAAGGCAAAACAGGTCATGCCAGTCACCATAAAACGGAATTAATGATGTATCGACTTCCCACTCCCTCCTCAAACTCAAACCCTTTAGAATTTCATCCCATGTCCAGAAAGGCATAACTAGCGGTTCAAGCTCACAGTTCAAATAAATCGAAGCATACTTCTCATTCATGCTTTCAACTTCTTTTAAAAATTCCGAATAATCATTCATAGTGATTGATGCCTGGCATGTCATAATGAAATCTAAGCTGTGATCATCCTGATGGATGCGTACGATTTTTATAGATGGCGCTAAAAAAGAAAAATAAAAACCAGCATTACCAGGACCGAATCCTGCCCACATCCAGGTGAACGAAATCGGAACTGGCATAATAACCAACCCCGCCGCCCTTTAATGAAACAGCGGCCTGGCGCAGTTTAGCGGTATCAAACCCGGGCAGGCGCACATCGATAGCCTGCCCTGACATGTGATAGCTGCGTTTAGCTACGCCCGAAGTGCTCTGAATCAACATCTTATTGGTTGCCGGCGAGCGGTAACCGGATATCACGTGAAACTCACCCTGCTGCTCTACCCTGGCCTGCAGTTGATGCAGCAGGTCGAGTAACCTGGTATCAATAGGCGTTGTTTCACTTGCCCTATGGTCCCTCAGCAGCCAGCTGATTTCCTCGACGCCGTCATCGAGGTATTTTCCGCCTGACCAGTAAGTGGCGGAAAGTTTTTCACCGGTATGAGTATTGTAGAAAGACAGTTCACGGTCAGCTACCGGGATAGTGGTTGCGATCGCCCCCGGGACTGCGAAGGTAATCGCTGCCCCCGCAATGCAAGTCAGGAAACTTCTACGTGACAGCTGGATATGATTCACTTCTTCGTTTTTGCAAGACATCACTACCCTGTTATTTTATTATTTAAGTTAATGATTATATGGGGGGATAATTTTAAATAAAAAGGTTTTATTTAAAAAATTAGTAGTAAGTTATTGTAGTCATGCAATTTCAATATATTAATTTGCAAATAAACTATACAGATGAGTATCCCGGCCGTAAATATCACGCCTGAAATTCATCTCGCCTTGCTGGCCTACCCATGCGGTCCAGTACACCAGGTAGATGGGAACAGCAACGGGCAGATCAACACCCTGGTTGCTGCCAAGATGGATATTTGCCAGTATTTCTTCCTCCATCCGCAAACTGCCATCATCCAGCAGGTAAGCGGCAAGCTGAACCGGATCCTTAACCCGGATGCAGCCTGAACTGAAGGTACGAACGACGCGGTCAAACAAATGCTTGTCCGGCGTACCATGCAGGTATATTTCATAGGGGTTGGAAAAAAGAAACTTGATTCTGCCGAGAGCGTTTTGTGGTCCGGGCTCCTGACGCAGCCAGTAGGGAAAGCTGTTTCTGTCCAGCTTGCTCCAGTCCACCGTTTGCGGGTCTATCTCCTGGGCATTCGCGCCCCAGCCCCGGTAAAGCTTGATTGATTTTTTTTTGAGCAAAGATGAATCATTAATCAGTTTCGGAACAAAGTCCTGTACTGTCATGTTCGCCGGAACCGTCCAGTAAGGATTGTATACAATATAACTGATCTGGCCCGAAAAGCTGGGTGTAGCCCGATACTTCTTACCGATGATTACAGGCATGGTCAGTATGGACGAGTCATCCTGTATAAGGTTAAGCTCAAACCCGGTCATATTCACCATCAGGTAGCGTTCGCCCAGTGTGCGTGGCATCCAGCGCCAGCGCTCCATATTGATGCATATCTGCCTGATTTTATCAGCTAGCGGTATGTTCAATGCCTTACGTGTTTCCGGCCCGACCCGTCCATCACTCGTTAAACCGTGCCTTTGCTGGAATCGTTTTACCGCCTCCGTAAGCCCGTGATCGAATATATCAATACTGCACACGTTACAGTCAGCAAGGTCGCCCGTTTGCTGCAGCCGGCGCCTTAACTGCACTACCTGCCGGTGCTGCACTCCGGCTTCCAGCACCGGGCCCGGTGCAAACGCCTGCCAGCCGCCCTGCCTCTCAAACTCACGATAGCGCTGCAACTGCTTTTTCAACAACTTGTAAGCCAGTTGCCGGGGAGGCAGTTCATTTAATAACTGTGTTATGGAATCATTGCTGGCGACATCAGTCAGCAGGCCACGGATATCCAGGGCTCCATTTTTTATATGCCAGCTGGCATCCATCTCGTCCGGCCTGGAAACACCCGAGTGCACATCGCTGCTGTAACGGTAAAGCGCAGCGCTTAATAACAGGTCAAGCTGGGCCGATTCCGTCGCCTGTTTGGCACCCCATTGCTTCCTGATCTCATTCAGCAGGTAATCAGCCGGTTGAAGTCCCTCTGTATCAGCTTCGATAAGGGCATGCAGTAAATCATAAGCACGATTGAGGCGGCCCTTTGCATTCGACCATAAGGGCTGATACTTGCGCTCATGATAAAAATCGATCACCACCGGCTCATTCAGCTCCGGCAGGTTCTCCGGGTTGCTTTTCAGCAACTGTTCAAGGGTTACTGATGTCTGTGCCTGCCATGAAGTACCGGCCTGCACAGCAACGGAAATGAACAGGCTGAAGACAAATACAAGCCGCTGCACAAAGATAAAATTTACTCGGTTTATTAACATATGAAACGACTTTGAACTGAAATCACCCTGCTGCCTGTTTAATTGATACCATCTGCATTTGCTTTTAATTCTTTACCAGTAGTTTAACTATCACTAATAATTGGTATTACCTTGTGTCTGTCATTTACCATTAATAAATTTATTAAATATACAGACTTGAAATCGTAATGATTGTTCTTAATATGTGCATTGACAATACACTATTATCAACCAGCAAGATCATTATTTTCTAAATGGTTCACCTGGTTAATCAGTTTTGCTGAGGAACCATCATGTCAGAATCAGATAAAGACCAACCAAAACAACGATTAATTACGCTGCTGATAGCGGTGCTTATAGTGGTCAGCGGTATCCAGATATGGTACATGATGGGGATGAGACATCAGCTGGACGACCTGCAGGCGCACAAACCTGCACCGCAAACACAAACAGATGACCCGTCTATAGCTGAACCTGAGACGCCAAAGGTGGAAAAGTCTGAGCCAATAATCGCCAAAGCACAAGTGCCTGCAGTTGCGCCGCAAACCAGGCAGCTGGAGCAGCCTGCCGACCCGGCCGATGATCAGACGCCAGTATCAAACAACGACCAGCAGCAACTGCCTGAACCACTGGCTGACAATAGAAATCCTGTACCGGCAAATCCAGGCCCCATGTTCAGAGATGATTTTTTCAACACACCATTTGATAGACAGGACCGGGACCCGTATGAAGAAATTGAACGCATGCAGCGCGATATAGACAGGATGTTTAGTCAATCTTATGACGCGCCCTATAATCGGCCCTATAGTCGGCCTTACAACCGGCCTTATAACCGGCCTTACAGCAAAAGGCCTGATTACCGGTACAATTTCCACCAGCAGCTGACACTGCCGGAAATCGATGTTAAGGAAGACCGCACGCAATACATCGTTCTGGTGAATTTACCAGGTGCCGATAAAAATGATATTTCTGTGTCCCTCGACGGACAAAGGCTTACCATCAAAGGCAGGCGCAAGTCGCAAAAAGAGAACATGGATCCGAGCGGAAATATTGTCATCAGGGAGCGTCGATCCGGCAACTTTCACCGCAGTATCACATTGCCAGAACCTGTTATCGAAGGCGGCATGAAATCCAGAATTAAAAATGGCGTGCTGACAATCGTTATCCCTAAAGACAGGCCGCCTGCTTAGTCGTTTCATCCTGTAGCTGCTAATAAATTATTCGGCACGTCCTATGCCTCACCCCGTTGGGGCATTCATGATAAATTGTTCAATATAATTTATTAGCACCTGCACACCTGTTTAAATATAATGCAGTATTAATTAAACCTGCCCGGCATGCTAAATAACAAAGATAATATCTACAGCGTCAGTTCACTCAACAGGTCAGTCGCGCTCCTGCTGGAACGCGAGTTTTCCTGGATCTGGGTCGAAGGTGAAATTTCCAACCTGGCGCAGCCGTCTTCCGGACACCTGTATTTCAGCCTGAAAGACAGCTCGGCACAGGTCAGCTGTGCCATGTTTAAAGGGCGCAACCAGGGTCTTGCATTTCAGCCAGAGAATGGCCAGCAGGTGCTGGTGCGCGCCAAGGTCAGCCTTTACCAGCCGCGCGGCAACTACCAGCTGATTATTGACCGCATGGAAGAAGCTGGCGCTGGTGTTTTACGCCGCCAGTTTGAACTTTTAAAAACCAGGCTTCAAGCTGAAGGCCTGTTTGATGAAGCAGCCAAGCAGGCAATCCCCGAATTGCCCGTAGGTATCGCCATTATCACCTCGAAAACCGGCGCTGCTATTCATGACGTTTTAAGCGTCATCGAAAGACGATTCCCCTCGATACCGGTTAAATTATTCCCGGTGCCGGTGCAGGGCGCCGAATCAGCCCCTGCCATCGTCAACGCAATTAAACTCATCGGCCAGCATGTAGCTGAAGGCCAGCTAAACTGCGATGTTATTTTACTGGTGCGCGGCGGCGGTTCGCTTGAAGATCTGTGGTCATTTAATGATGAAAGCGTGGCACATGCTATCTTCAACAGCCCTGTCCCCGTGGTCTGCGGCGTCGGCCACGAAGTGGATGTCACCATCGCGGACTATGTTGCTGACAGGCGTGCTGCCACACCGACTGCCGCAGCCGAAATGGTTACCCCTGACCAGACCACATGGCAGCAGTCTTTCGACTGGTATCAGCAGCGATTGCTGCAACTGCTTAATGAGAAAATTTATCGTCACCAGGAAAGGCTATTATGGATACACCGCCGCCTGCAGCACCAGCACCCGGAAAATAAGCTGCAGCGCTTACGGTCGCGTACCGATGAATTAACAAAACGCCTGCTGCGTTACGGTCAGGCGATGATCGATTATCGCCAGCACAGGCTGTCAGCCAGTAAAGCAAAACTTTATGCGCAAAGCCCGATAATGCTGTTAAAACAAAACCGGCAGTCGGTACGATTTTTAAATTCAAAATTACAACAGGCAGCGGTAAATGTGGTCACCCGCAAAAAATCCCAGCTTGGTAACCTGGCAAGAACCTTAAATGCCATCAGCCCACTGCAAACCCTCGAACGAGGATACTCAATTACCTTGAATAACCAGGGAGCAGCCATCATCTCCGCCGACCAGGTGAAATCCGGTGATACCATTAAAACCCGGTTACACAAGGGCCAGATAATCAGCAAGGTAGAAAACTGCATTGAAAATGACTAATGTCATAATTTCATTGCGTATTTCGTGTTTATATAAATATCAGCATTTACAATAAAAAATATGGGTAAAAAGTTTTATCCAGAAAAAACTGGTTTACAGGCTATAATGTTTAATCCTGTAGAAGTTATAAATGGTATTTGCCATAAACAACAAAACTATGGTAAAAAGTCGCTCTTTTATTTTTAGCAGCAATTAACATATAACGCAACTTATTGATTTAATTAATGTTGTGTCAAATGGAGCCAAGATGCCTAAGACAGCGTCACCTACAAATCAGACTTTTAAGCCTTATAAACGGAAAAAAGGCGAAGAATACATGAGCGAAGGGCAAATCAAGCACTTCACCGAGATACTTCAGGCATGGAAAGTCGACCTGATGTCAGAAGTCGACCGTACTGTGGATCACATGAAAGATGAAGCCGCAAACTTTCCAGACCCGGCTGACCGTGCAACACAGGAAGAAGAATTCAGCCTGGAACTGCGTACCCGGGATCGTGAACGCAAACTCATTAAAAAAATCGACGATACCCTGGCATTAATGAAAACCGGCGAATATGGTTACTGTGAAACCTGCGGTGTCGAAATCGGTTTAAGCCGTATGGAAGCCCGGCCAACAGCCACGCAATGCATCGACTGCAAAAGCCTGGACGAAATCAAGGAAAAACAGACACGCGGCAAGTAATTCTAACTTACAGTTTTGAAACTATAAGGCCGATATTTATTATCGGCTTTTTTTATTTTTTTTTCCGCAAATAAACGCGAATAAACGCAAATGAAACAAAGACGTAAAAAAACAGTTATTCTGTTTTAAATTAAGGATTAAACATCATTGCTGTCCCACTTAATGTTAGAAATATGGATTGGGAACTGTTGTGCGAGACCGTATGCCGCATGGATGCGGCATTCGAGCGTACAAGGAAGTATTCACAGCGTGTCTCGGGCGACCGTTGCCAGTTCATGTTTCGGATGCATAAACAGTTATCTCTTTTATGTATAACAGTGAGTTATGTGTACGCGTGTAATTTAAATGGGACAGCAATGGATTAAACATATATATTTTGTGGACAAAATTCATTCCACTACACTTCAGTCAGAAAAAATTATATTGAAGTTTCATATTTGCGTTTATTCGCGTTTATTTGCGGAAAAATCTTTTAAATGTCCGATAAAAAACCAACAATCCATCGAGGAAGATTCGCGCCCTCGCCGACCGGCCCGGTACATTACGGCACATTGATCGCTGCGGTCGGCAGTTATCTGCAGGTGAAATCAAAAGACGGTGAGTGGCTGGTTCGTATCGAAGATGTCGACATTACGCGCCGGGTTAAAGGTGCTGATACCGATATCCTGAAGACGCTGGAAGCGTTCGGCCTTGAATGGGATGGCAAGGTTATCTACCAGTCAAAACAAACGGAGTACTACGAGGATGCTGTTGAGAAGCTGCTTTCACAGTCACTGATATTTCCCTGTTTGTGCTCGCGTAAACAGTTAGCTGAATCAGGCAATCTGATCTATCCTGGTACGTGCCGTCGCCGGTCTTTGCCTGAAAGCAAGGAACATGCATTACGTCTTATCGCCGAAGATATTGATATCGACTTCAATGATGCGGTGATGGGCAAACAGACGCAAAACATCAAACGTCAATGCGGTGATTTTGTCATCAAACGCCGCGACGGTTTATTTGCCTATCAACTGGCCGTTGTGCTGGATGATGCATTGCAGAATATTACTGAAGTCGTACGCGGCGCCGACCTGCTCGATTCCACGCCACGGCAGATATATCTGCAACAACTGCTACACTATCCAACACCGGACTATTGCCATTTGCCACTGGCGATTGACAGCGCGGGCAACAAGATTAGCAAGTCTGACGGCGCGGCTAAAATAAACCTGGATGACAGGGAACGACTGCTGGTCAGCGTGCTGGACTTTTTAGGTCAAAAACCGCCCGCTGAACTGGCGCAGTCCGGTATTAATGATATCTGGTCATGGGCACTGGCAAACTGGGATGTTGCAGCTGTTCCATCAAAAGCACAAATGCAACCTGTCACAGGTCAAAAATAGCTGCAGCCAGATATGTTAAAAATAACATATTCGCAACAAGAAACTATCGAAGTTTTAGCTACCACCGTGTATGCTAGACAAAAATAAAAACTATTGAAGAGGAAATCACGTGTCTACCGAAGATATTAAATCCGGCTTAATCGAAAACCGCTTATTCCAGCCCAGCGCAGAATTTACTGCCAAAGCACGCATCAAACCAGACGATCTTAAGGCCCTGCAAAAGCAGGCTGATGAAGACTACGAAGGCTTCTGGGCCGAACAGGCCAGAAAGTATATGGACTGGCACAAGCCCTTCACACAAATCCTGGATGACAGCAATGCACCACATTTCAAATGGTTTGCTGATGGCGAAATGAACGTCAGTTACAACTGTATCGATCGCCACCTGGCAAGCAAGGCTGACAAGACAGCGATCATCTTTGAAGGCGAACCCGGTGATGTCCATCACATCAGCTATCAGCAACTGCATGACGATGTCTGCCAGTTTGCCAATGCGCTTAAAGCAAAAGGCGTTACGAAAGGAGACCGCGTCGTTATTTATATGCCGATGGTGCCGGAAGCGGTGATCGCCATGCAGGCATGTGCCCGCATCGGCGCTATCCACTCTGTCGTGTTCGGCGGTTTCTCTGCTGACTCATTGCGTGACCGTATCAATGATGCCCGGGCGGTAATGCTCATCACTGCCGATGGCGGCAATCGCGGCGGCAAGATTGTCGCCCTGAAAGAAGCAGCAGACAAAGCCCTGGATAAGGGCTGTGACACTATCGAAAATGTCATCGTCCTCAAACGTAGCGGACAGGATGTTCACATGCAGGAAGGACGCGACAGCTGGTGGCATGACGCCGTTGCAGGTCAGAATAAATCGTGCACGCCGGAATGGATGAATTCTGAACACCCGCTGTTCCTGCTCTACACCTCCGGCTCAACCGGCAAACCCAAAGGTATTCAGCACGCCAGCGCCGGCTACCTGCTAAACGCTATCGTCACCAACCTCTGGGTATTCGATCTGCAGGATGATGATATTTTCTGGTGTACCGCGGATGTCGGCTGGATCACCGGCCACACCTATGTCGCCTATGGTCCACTGGCAGCCGGCGGAACCATCATCATGTTCGAAGGCGCACCGGTGATACCTGATGCCGGCCGTTTCTGGAAGATGGTGGAGCAGCATAAAGTCACCATATTTTATACCGCACCAACAGCAATACGCGCACTGATGAAATACGGCGATTCCTTTCCGAACAGTTATGACCTGTCTTCACTGCGCTTACTGGGTACCGTTGGCGAACCAATCAACCCGGAAGCATGGATGTGGTACCACACCGTCATCGGCAAAGAAATATGCCCTATCGTCGATACCTGGTGGCAGACAGAAACCGGCGCCAACGTTCTTACCCCTATCCCGGGTGTTACGGCGACAAAACCGGGTTCTTGCACCCTGCCCCTGCCCGGCATGGCGGTTGATATTGTCAACGAAGACGGCGAGTCGATTACCGAACCCAACAAGGGCGGCTACCTGGTTATCACCAAACCCTGGCCGTCAATGGCAAGAACAATCTGGGGGGATGATAACCGCTACGTAGAAACCTACTTCCCCAAATTTGGCGGCAAGTACTACCTCGCTGGCGACAGTGCCCGTCGTGATGAAGACGGCTACTTCTGGATCATGGGCCGCATCGATGATGTATTAAATGTATCGGGCCACCGTCTGGGCACCATGGAGATCGAATCGGCACTGGTAGCGCATGAGGCCGTTGTCGAAGCCGCGGTTGTCGGCCGCCCGCATGAACTCAAAGGCGAAGCCGTGGTGGCTTTCGTTATCTGTCACGGTGACCGCCCCGTTGGCGAAGCTGCTGACAAAATGGTTAAGGAATTGCGCAACTGGGTAGGTGAACAGATCGGCGCCATCGCCAAGCCAGATGACATTCGCTTTGCGGATGGTCTGCCCAAGACCCGTTCCGGAAAGATTATGCGGCGCCTGTTAAGAACCATTGCCGCGGGCGAAGAGATAACGTCGGATACATCGACCCTGGAAAACCCGGCGGTAGTCGCACAGTTACAGGGCAAAGCTTAAAAGCGTGATATGTCCACAGATGACCGCGCTGAAATGCCGGGCGCATTTTGAACGTACGCTAGTACGGTCCGAAGGATGTAGCGCAGGAGGCGCGTAGTAAATAAATATAGATTAATAACGTTTGTTTTATATTTCGTTTAAGGTGTCGGAGTCGAAAAAAACCGGCTCCGATACTAATGAAACTAATTGTAGGTGCGAATTTATTCGCACAGCAGCGCCAGAATGTTTGTGCATTGTGCGAATAAATTCGCACCTACAATTACGCCCATTAGACTCCGACAGCTCAATTTCAGGCAAAAGAAAAGCTTATACACAAGCCAGGAAAGTTTTCTGACTACTGTCAGATAACATATAATGCCGGGTATGAACAGTTCGCCCAATCTAATTAACAAGCTTCTGCACTTTCTTGGCATTGAACCACGTGCTGTTGGCCATACCGAAAAACTGGTCTCTGCCGCAGGCGCCTTTCTGGGCATTATCATTATTTTCTACAGCAGTTCATTTTTTGTACCCGGGACATCCTCTTACCTGATTGTCGCATCGATGGGCGCATCGGCGGTGTTGCTGTTTGCCGTGCCTCACGGCCCGCTCTCGCAGCCGTGGCCGCTTATCGGCGGTCACCTGATCTCAGCGGTAATTGGCGTTAGCTGCGCGAAATTTATTCCCGACCTGTTTTTTGCTGCATCTATTGCAGTCGGGCTTGCCGTGGGTCTGATGTATTACCTGAATTGCATCCATCCCCCCGGCGGTGCGACCGCTCTGTCTGCCGTGGTCGGCGGCGTGGAAATTCATCAACTGGGTTACCAGTACGTATTAACACCTGTTCTCATCAACGTTGTGGCCATCTTCACTGTTGCAATCAGCTTCAACTACCTGTTCAGGTGGCGCCGTTACCCTGCCAGCCTGATACGAAAAAAGCCATCCTCAGCACAAACACCTGATAAACACCATGCCGCAATAACGCATGAAGATTTCGTTTACGCCCTAAGTGAATTTGATTCGTTTCTGGATATATCTGAAGAAGACCTGCTGACTATCTATGACCTGGTAACCAGGCGCCATCAACTGACTATCTTCCCTGCCAGTGAATTAAAACTCGGGCATTATTACTGCAATGGTGAAAACGATAAGCTGTGGTCTGTACGCCAGATTGTTGACTGGAGCGGCAGCAGTGAAGACGGCGAGGATAAAATTATCTATAAAGTTGTTGCCGGTGCTGACAGGCGCAACACGGGCGTGGTATCCAAAAATGCTTTTTCCCGCTGGGTGAAATACGAAGTCATTCGCGATGAGAACAACTGGCGGCGTGTCGACAGCTGAATGAAGCTGCATATAAAAGTCATTCCGTCTTCTTCAAGAGACTGCATCGCGGGCTGGCTGGAAGACACCCTCAGGGTAAAAGTTCAGGCGCCAGCAGAAAAAGGCAAGGCCAACAAGGCTGTCATCAAGGTGCTGGAAAAATCGCTCAAGCTGGCGAAGGGCTCGATCAGTATCGAAAGCGGGTTTACTTCATGTAATAAAATTGTTGAAATAATCAACTGTGATGAAGATATAATAGGCAAGCAGCTGAAAAAACTTTAATTGTCAGCCTGCCGGCAGGTAGCCGCTGACAGCATGTTCAGGTGAATCATGTCAGCCATATTATTCGATCTTGATGGCGTATTATATGAAGGCGACAGACCCGTTGACGGCGCTGCTGCCGCTGTTCACTGGTTTAATCAAAACCATATTCCTCACCTGTTCCTGACAAACACTACCTCAAAATCCCGTGCCGAGCTGGTCACCAAACTGTCTCATCTGGGTATCGAATCAGGTGAGGAAAATTTTCTAACGCCGCCGGTTGCGGCCAGGCAATGGTTGCAGACAAACAACTTAAAAAATATTGCACTTTTTGTGCCGGATTCTACCAGGCAGGAGTTCTCGGATTTTAATTTTGTCAGCGATGAGGACGGTAATGTTAACGCCGTTGTTATCGGTGATCTTGGATATCAGTGGACCTTCGAAATCATGAACCGGATTTTTCGAATCCTTATCAATAATACACAGGCAAAACTTGTAGCCCTGGGCATGACACGTTATTGGCGAACAGACAATGGTTTACAGTTAGACGTTGGTCCTATGATAAAAGCCTTTGAATATGCAACCGGCCGCATCGCGGTAGTCACCGGCAAACCATCCATTGACTTCTACAGGGCAGCCATCGGTCTGCTTGGTATGCAGCATAATGTCGTTATGATCGGTGATGATATACGCGGTGACATCGAAGCATCACAACAGGCCGGGCTAAAATCCATACAGGTGCGTACTGGCAAGTTTACCCCGCAGGACCTCGAACTCGGTATTACGCCCGACGCAATTCTTGATTCTGTTGCCCAACTGCCGGAGTGGTGGCAATCAAACATGTAAACAGGTGCAGGTGCGAATTCATTCGCATGGTAACGGCACAGCCTCACTGGCTTTTTTAAGGTGGATAAAAGCAAAAAATAGTCCGCGAATTACGCAAAAGAAATCAATATTGGTTTACGTCAATTGCGAGGTGCGAGGCAGTCTTGCCATGCGATAAACATGATTAAAGATTACCTCGCACCTCGCAATGACAAAAAAATTAAAAAAAGCTTTTATTCGCGTCTTTTGCGTTATTCGCGGACTAATGCTTTTAAGTTTTTCCAACGCCTGTTCAGGGCCGCCTACTTCCTGTCATGTCATAAATATGGCAGAATAAATGCGGCCATGAGCGGACTGCCAGGTAAAAATAATCCGGCACGATGGAGGTTAATCATTTTATGTAGATTGTTTATTTGGATCGCTTACACTTCAGTGGGATGGTGTTTTTCATATCCATTATTATGTTCTCAACCCCCAGGGCATCCTGCCATCAAGACTTCGGTTGTGAATCGTTACCACCTGTTTTTTTAATTTGTCAGCTCCTGGCAACAATTTCCGCCCGAATGGTCGTTAGATTTTCATGCCGCACATCCTTTCCGGTGACCAGAAAAATCACATAGCCACTAATATTTTTAGCGTGGCCGCCAATCCGCTCCAGGGCGCGTAGCGCCAGCACAACATCAACAAACTGGCCTACACTACGTGAATCCTCCATCAGGAAAGTTGACAAACGACGGAGTGAGGCACGAAACAGATCATACAGATTGTCATCTTCCTGTATGACATCCAGTGCCTTTTCCAGATCCAAAGTATCGAAGGCGTCGAGCGCCATACCCAACATGCAGTCCACGAAATCCGCCATTTTGAATATATCCCTTAACACCTCGCGGCTGGGTGGGTTTTTGTCATGACCGAATAAATGAATGGTAAGGTTAGCCACCTTGCGCGCTTCGTCTCCTACCCGTTCGAGATCTGCGATGGTTTTCTGGACGGCCATGATGTCGCGCAGATCCTTGGCCATAGGTTGGCGCTTGGCGATAATATGAATAATTTCCTCATCCGCCAGCACATCCAGGTCATTCATCTCCCGATCCCTGTCTATGACCAGACCCGCCATCTTAGGATCTCCATTTTTCAGCGTTTGCACTGCGCTGCTTAACTGAGCCCGTCCCAAATTCCCTAGCTGAAAAACCAGTTTATTAAGCTTCGACAATTCATCATTGAAAGATTGAACGATGTGGCCTTCTATAGAATCGTGCATGGTGTCCTCAGTTTCAGCCGAAAAGGCAAATACAGAAAGTATAAACACCCTTTCTAAGCATAGTCAAACCAAAACATCCTATATATCTTCCTTCCCTCTTCTGCTTACAGGCAGTTAATTCCACGATTTTGCCAATGTCGGACTGCCATACAAACCAGACGCCCTTCGGCCTTGTTCTGGAAAGTGAATATTTGTTAAATCACATTTATCTGTAATTGTTAGAAAAGTATAAAAGTACTGAAAAACTTTCGTCATATTTATCAAGTACCATGCTGTTGCATAATTATATTAAAGGTTATATATGCAATGAGCGTTGAAAACGCGATACAGGATAAGGCATATTACGAACGCTTTATGGTGGCAACTGCACATCAGAAGGCTGGGCGTCTGCAGGAAGCGAGAGACATCTACCGCGCCTTACTGGACGAAAACCCGGATAATGCCAATGCGTTACATCTACTCGGGATGCTTTGCCATCAGGCAGGAAATACCGAAATGGGAATAAGTTTTATACAAAAAGCTATAGAACTGAATCCTGATTTTCCGCTTTTTCTCAATAACCTTGGTCATATCCAGCTGAGCATTGATCAGCTTGACAGTGCAGAAACAACCCTACTGAGGGCAACGCAATTAGATACGGATATGCTGGCATCCTTGTATGGACTTGCTGAATGCTATCGTCGTAAAGGCAAGTTTCAAAAGGCTGCCAATTTTGTTGAGTATGTACTTGAACGTGACCCTCAGCATGTTGATGCGCTCGTGTGTCTCGGTCAGATACATATGCAGAACAGCTCAGCAAAAAAAGCGCTGGAATTATTTGAAATGGTATTGTCAATTAACCCGGATCACATCTATGCAAGGTTTCATGCGGCACGAACACATTACGCACTTGCACAGTATGATAAGTCGATAGCAATATTGCAGTCATTGCTTCAACAACATCCAGATTATGTAGCCTGTTACAACAACCTGGGTAACGCCTACATGGCGAAACATCAATATAAAGATGCAAAAACTGCGTATCAGAATGCCATCAGGCTAAATCCGCGAGATGCGAATATGCAATATAACCTGGCGGTGGCGATTTCTGCGTTGAAATATTCATGAACAGTTTTCTCCAACGGACATTCGGCTTAGATCCTGGAGGTTGAGCCAGGAATTACGCATCATCACTTATGGGTACGTTTGAGCCATAAACAACTGTCAGGTTATATGGAAATCAACATATCACAGCCAGATTAAATCTGGACTAATAAAATTAAATAAATTACCGGTTTTGTGATTAATCAATCGCAAATTCAATACGATCGGCCAGCTTGTCCAGCGCCTTGCGCGCACAGGCCGCATCCTTGTCACCACCCGGTGCGCCACTAACGCCTACTGCACCAATATTGTAACCGCCTGCTACAATTTTAATGCCGCCATCCAGAACCATAAGACCGTCGATATTATTTAACACCTGCATTTCTGGCCGTGCTGATCTAAATACACCACTGTCAGTCCAGGCCATCACCGTCATATTCGCCTTGCGTTCTGCTATATCAAGTGTGAAGCGCGACGCCAGGTCATCACGCAATGCAGCGCGCATTAAACCGGAGCGGTCAACCACAACGACGCCGATATGATAACCGTCCTTACGACAGGCCATAATGGTTTCATTTGCTATATCACGCGCCAGCTCCATACCGATGCTTTTATCAGACACGACATCTTCGGCCTGGGCTGATGCGCATGTTAAAACAGCAGTTAACACAATTACCGTTTGCTTTATGTTCATTTTTTTCATAGGACCCCTCACTGTACAGGTGTAATCGTCAAATATTAATACCAATAGTTGCAGATTGCTATGCCGAATTCCAGGTGTATTATGGCGTCATATTTTCCGGTCGTTGCTTCTCAGCCTGAATAATGGTTCTTAAGAATTGTTTCAAAGCACCCACGTAAATTTAAATGTCGATAGCATTGCCACTAACCTGAATTCAATTTTCCTCACCCAGGCAAGCAGGTCAATCAAAACCACATGCATGGATGTGAATATTAAATGGTAAATGATATATTCGCCTATATTGCCTGTAAAATGGCCAGCTTGTTAATTAGCCGTATACCACCGCCAGCCTATATTTATTACGTGGGCGCAAACATTTAACAGTATAAAAGTCAGACACACGGATTTATCAATATGAAATATGTCATGCCGCTACAGCTTGTTGTATTGCTTATCGTTGTTTGCTTATCACAGGTCGCGTTCGCAACCGATGATGCATTGACCCTGAAGGAAATTACCGAAAAGCAGGAAAAGGCACAGCAGCTCAAGGACACACCCGAAGAAATCCAGCAGGGACCGTATGACGAGTACAACCGGACCACGCCTCGCGGCAGTGTAATCGGACTGGCCAATGCACTGAATGAAAATGATTACACTACCGCCACACAATACCTCGATCTGCGTAACCTGCCGTTCACCATCGGTGAGGCGGACGGCCCTGATCTCGCACGCAAACTGAAAACCGTTGCCGTACGGTCGATGCTGATCGATTACGAATCGCTGAGTGCTGATCCTAAGGGCCATACCGATGACGGACTGCCGAGTTACCGTGACCGCGTAACCACAATCAAGACCGTGGACGGCCCGGTGGATATTCTGTTGCAACGTGTACCTCGCGGTGACGGGGTGTCTATCTGGAAAATATCCAACGCGACGGTAGCAATGATCCCAAAGCTGAACGAGGAGTTTGGCTATGGCGTTATAGGCGACCAGCTGTCGATGATATTTCCGCACTACGTCATATCCGGGTTCGAGCTCTGGCAGCTGATGATGCTGGTGGTGCTGCTGGTGTGTTGTTATGCCGTAGCTTATCTGATAACAATAATCCTGCTGTGGATACGCCAGCGAGCGATTAAAGGAGGTGAAAGCAGGTTCAACCGGTTCATCGCCGGCCCGGCACGGCTGTTGATGATGGTTATATTATTCCGCGCCAGCTTCGAAACCATCGCACCCTCGCTGACGGCGCGCGCTCTTTTCGAGGCGAAAACCTTTCTGGTCATAGCTGTGACCTGGTTCTCCATGGGCGTGGTCGATATGCTGCTGTGGCGGCTGTCGGAACACATGGAGCGAAACGGCCAGCATGACGCGGTTGTGCTGCTGAAACCGGCAGGTACAGCGCTGAAGTTCACTGTAGTATTCATCGCTATCATTGTCTGGCTGGACAACCTTGGTTACCAGGTCACGACATTAATCGCCGGCCTGGGTGTTGGTGGCGTGGCCGTTGCTTTTGCCGCGCAGCGATCAATCGAGAACCTGATCGGATCAATTATTATCTACACCTCGCAGCCGGTGCGTGTCGGTGATTTCTGCAAGTTTGGCGAAGTGCTCGGCACGGTCGAGGAGATTGGTCTGCGCGCGACCGTTTTGCGCACGCTCGAACGTACGCTGGTGCACATTCCGAATGCCAAGTTTTCGACCGATGCAATCGAGAACCTCACGCAGCGCGACAAGATCCTGTACCGCTGCCGACTGCGCCTGTCCTATGAGACGTCACCTGCTCAGATCAGGATGGCGCTTGAGAAAATACGCGCGCTGATCCAGAGTCATGACTTCATTGACGAGGAAAGCTCGCGTGTACGCTTTATCGAGTTTGCGCAATACGCCCAGGAACTGGAACTGTTCATCTATATCCGGACAATAGACTATGCTCAGTTCCTCGAGCAGCGGGAAGACGTGAACCTGAAAATTCTCGACCTGCTGGAGGATGCCGGTGTGAAACTGGTGATACCGGCTACTACCACCTACCTTGAACACCGCGACAACCCGGCCGTGTTATAAGCGAGAAAAATGGCCGTTCCTTGTTCAGCTGGCGGTGTGTCACATGCTGGCAGCTGCCACTGCAATCAATACTGCACCACCCGTGGAACGGAAGCACGGTTGAGCAACAGGCCTTAACTATACAGGATGCCCGCACCCCCTCGGTACTGCCAGACAACGCCGTCAATCGATGTTTTTCCAGCCGTGCAGCAAGTGCGGCCTGGTGAAGCCCGGACACCGTTTTTAAAGGAATATATGACATTAACCTGCGCCGAATAAATGGGATCGCCGGGTTTTACCGTTGTCAAAATTGTCAATATCAGTATACAGATATGCTGATGCAGCGCTTTCCCGTGTCCAGCGACCAATCACATGTAAGACGCCAGTCTGCGGTTGTAAAGACCAGCGATTTGTACCCAGGTTAATAATTTTTCGGGCTCGTACTCACCCAGCGGCGGCATAAGCTTGAAAGTCATGCCGACGATAGTCTCCTGCTGGTAACTCCCGGAATGGGTAGCGATACGGCGATGGTATGTTTACGCAATACTATCGATGATCAGGATAAATTGTTTACGGGCAGCCAACCGTTACCTCGTTTTGGTATTTTAATAGCCATGACCTGTTGTCAGGTTTTAATTCATATTAGCCATGTCTTTTACTCCGGAAATTTTGCTGGAGTAGTGAATACCCAATCTCTGTCTTTAACAGGCGTGTGACAGGATATACAGACCTGCATGCCCTGTTGAAAAGGTTCCTGGTCAAGTCCAACCCAACGCGCCCAGCCCCAGCCATAACTTTCGGTATATTTTTTTGAATCCTTAAACATAAACTCCGCGTGGACAAACTCGCCGGGCGCCGTTGCTCCCTGCCAGTGTTCGTGTTGAATATCCTTCCATACAATCTTGCCCAGGATGCTGCCATCCGGCCATGGGTTGGTTGCACCGGAACGCGCCGCTTTAACTGCAATATCATTGCCCAGAATAGCGCGTATCGAATTGTTATCGGTGCGGTGTGATACACCAATCATTTTCCAGTTCTGCCAGCCTTCAGGGTATGCAATGCCATGAGACGGGCCTATGGATTTATCGGCGGCATAACCATTAAATGCGACTACAAGGAACAACAGCAATAGCAATTTTCGATAGACTTTCATATTTCTGGTCCTCATAACAATGATATTGGTCATACTGAACGCTACAGTTGATTTAAACTGCTGGTTGACGCCCGGCAATTCAATTGATACAAGCATATCAACTTTGCGTTCCCATGCATACAACCTGCAGTAAAGCGCAAATGCTATTTTGTTAAACAGGCGGCAGTTTCATTTAATATGCAGCATCCGTGTTCGGCTAATAAACCATCGTTGTCACGCAGGGTGCAGAATAATAAAAAATGCAATTTTTATGTAAACGAGCCAAACTCAGTAGAGTAAAAACCTTGCCAGAGGTTATAATTCACGAGTGAAAAATAATCAAATATCATGTGTGCTGTAGTGATAACAGCACAACATGGCGATAACTCCTGTTACGTGACGGCCTGCCAAAATGGAAATCAGTAATTCAGTATTGCTGACGATGCTTTTGCTTCCTGTTGCTTCTGCGCTACTGGCGCTGGCAGCTGATACAAAACCGGCCATCATGCGCTGGCTGGTTTTTCCGTTGCTTGGAGTCGGTGGAATCATGGGCGTCCTGCAGGGGGCGCATATTCTGCTGCAAGGTGGCAGCCAGTCCTTTCTGTTCTCACCCGGCCTGCCCTGGCTGCACTGGCATTTAAGGCTGGATCCGCTGGCGGGGTTTTTCCTGCTGCTGATCGGTATCGTGGTTTTCGCTGTCAGCCTGTTTGCCCCGGGTTATGCGCGTGAATTTGAACACAGCAAACAACCGCTTTCCGTACTCGGCCTGTTCACGGGTTTGTTCGTCACCGGTATGTACCTGGTAATCCTGGCCGATGATGCTTTCGCTTTCATGGTGGCATGGGAGGTGATGTCATTATCGAGCTACTTCCTCGTAGCATACCAGCACCAGAATGCTGCAAACCGGCGCGCCGCATTGTTATATTTATTGATGGCGCATATTGGCGCCCTGGCCATCCTGCTGGGTTTCGGCGTGCTTGCGGGTTTTGGTGGCGGCTTTACCTTTGACCTCATGCGCGCCGCGCCGCTGAACCTCACCTGGGCAAGCATCGCTTTCGGACTGGGCCTGCTCGGCTTCGGCATGAAAGCGGGACTGGTACCGGTTCATGTCTGGCTGCCCGAGGCGCACCCGGTTGCTCCCTCGCATATTTCTGCGCTGATGTCGGCGGTAATGCTGAAAGTGGCGGTTTACGGCTTTATTCGCCTGACGTTTGATCTGATCGGCAATGTACACTGGAGCTGGGGTGTTGCGGTACTGGTAATTGGCAGCATCACCGCACTGTACGGTGTGCTCTATGCCATGCTGCAGACCGACATGAAACGATTGCTGGCTTACTCATCGGTGGAAAATATCGGCATCATCTTCATCGGTCTCGGTCTTTCACTGACTTTTTTCGGTACCGGCAACCATCTGCTGGGTGTGCTCGGGCTGGTTGCCGCGCTCTATCATTCACTTAATCACGCGATGTTCAAAAGCCTGCTGTTCCTGGGTGCGGGCACGGTCATACAACGCAGCCATGAACGAGATCTCGAGCGCATGGGCGGGCTGCTGTCGCGTATGCCATGGACCGGCGCGTTTTTTCTCATCGGCTGTATCAGCATTTCGGCACTGCCGCCGTTCAACGGCTTTGTTTCCGAATGGCTGATTTTTCAGACGGCACTGCAGGTGGGCAGTATTCATAGCGGTGTATTGCGCGCGGTGATCCCGATTGCCGCCATTGTACTGGCGTTGACCAGTGCACTGGCAGCCGCCTGTTTTGTGCGTCTTTTTGGCATCGCTTTCCTGGGACAGCCCAGGACCCGGCACGTACGGCGTGTACGTGAGGCTGGCAGAGGGATGGTCTGGTCGCAGGGTTTTCTCGCTCTGCTATGCCTGCTGCTGGGTGTGCTGCCGACGCTGACCGTCGAGGCAATCAATCATATCAGCTTCAGCCTCACCGGTTATAAATTGCAGGCGGCGACGGCACACGGCTGGTTATGGTTGACGCCGATGTCGGCGGACATTGCCTCCTATAGTGCGCCGCTGGTGATGCTGGCGATATTACTGGCGTTTGCCGCATGGGCGCTGATGTATTTTGTGATGCGCCCGACAGGCAAGGCAAACACCGTGCACACCGATGCCTGGGACTGTGGCTTCGGCCCGCTGACCCCCCGCATGCAATACACGGCCACGGCGTTTTCCATGCCGGTGCAGCGGATATTCGGCTCGGTGTGTCGTTTACAGGAAGACATCGAACGTCTCCCCCGGCCCCACCTGCAGACAGAAGCGGAATCCATCCGCTACCAGCTGCAGGTTGAAGATTCGATGTGGCGCTGGTTCTACCTGCCCGTGGTGAAGCTGCTGCATGCCGCCGCACGCCGTGCGGGGCGGATCCAGTCCGGCCACCTGCGTCATTACCTGCTGTATTCCTTCATCACGCTGATTCTGCTGCTGTGGTTGGTCACATGATTGACTGGTTACTTGCGTTAAGCCAGGCGATGCTGTTTGCGCTGCTGGCGCCGTTGTTTACGGCCTGGGTCAGACGCATCAAGTGCTGGCTGCAGAACCGCCGCTCACCGGCGTTGTTACAGCCTTACCGGGATTTGCGGAGGCTGTTCAGCAAACACGTGGTGATGGCGCACAACGCCTCGATTATTTTCAGGCTGACACCCTATATTATTGCCGCAGCCACACTGCTGGCGGCGGTGGCAGTTCCACTGATCGCGGTGAATTTGCCGACGGCCGCAATCGCCGACGTGATTGTGATGGCCGGTTTTTTCGCTCTGGCGCGTTTTTTTCTGGCGCTCGCCGGCATGGATATCGGTACCGCGTTTGGCGGCATGGGTTCTTCACGCGAAATGACCATTGCCGCGCTCGCCGAACCGGCAATGCTGATGGCGATATTCACCCTGGCGATGGTGGCATCAAGCACCAACCTGTCCACGGTGATCAGCCATGTGCTGGCTGACGGCCTGGTATTGCGGCCGTCATTGCTGTTTGCATTCCTCAGCCTGGTACTGGTGGGCATCGCCGAGACCGGGCGTATCCCGGTGGACAATCCGGCAACGCATCTCGAGTTGACCATGATTCATGAAGCCATGATCCTGGAATACAGCGGCAGACACCTCGCGCTCATCGAATGGGCTTCACAAATCAAGCTCATGCTGTACGGGGTGCTGATCGCCAATATTTTCTTTCCCTGGGGTATCGCTGAAACGGCGGATGCCCTCTCGCTCGCAATTGCGTTTATCGCCATCGTGTTCAAACTGATGCTGCTGGGCATCTTCCTTGCGCTCGGCGAAACCGTGCTTGCCAAGATGCGCCTGTTTCGTGTGCCGGCTTTCCTGGTGCTGGCACTGACACTTTCGGTGATCGGCCTGTTGAGTCACATCATCCTGGAGATCAACTGATGCTCGCCGGCCTGCCAATCTATCAACAGGCAATTTTGTTGCTGGCCGCACTGGTACTGTTTTCTTCATTTACACTGCTGGCGCAGACCCGCGTTACCGCGATCATTCACGCCTTCGCCTGGCAAGGTGCGCTGGTGGCAATGACGACCGCGCTGGTGGCCTTCGACAGCGGTAAACACCATCTGTATATTTCGGCGGCACTGACGCTGTCGTTGAAAGCGCTGTTCATCCCCTGGCTGCTGCATCGACTGGTGAAAAAGATGCGCATCGACCGGGTCGCCCATACCGTCGAGCACCCGGCGCTGGTGCTGATGATCGCCACCGCGCTGGTGATTTTCTGTTATTACGTGGCACAGCCGATCCAGCAGCTGGAACATTCCATCACCCGCAATACGATTGCGATCAGCATGTCGGTGGTACTGCTGGGGATGCTGATGCTGGTCAGCCGCAACAAGGCGGTATCCCAGGTGGTGGGTTTCATGTCGCTGGAAAACGGCCTGTTTTTCGCCGCGGTGGCCGCCACCCACGGCATGCCGATGGTGGTTGAACTCGGCGTGGCGTTTGACGTACTGGTCGCCGCGGTGATTTTCGGCGTATTCTTCTTCCACATCAAGGACAGTATCGATTCGCTGAATGTCAGCGAATTAAACCGGCTGTCGGAGACGGATGAATGATCGCGTTGAGCCTGATCCTGCTGATACCGCTCTTCTCCGGCTTATTGCAGGCGCTGTATGGCCAGCATAAAGCCGCCGGGCATTTAAATGTACTGACATCGATCGCGCAGCTCTGCGCCAGTCTGTGGCTCGCCTGGCTGGTGCTGCAGCACGGGCCACAGGGAAGAACGGACGGGCAGTTTTATATTGACAGCTTTAATGTTTACCTGATTGCGTTGACCGCGCTGGTCGGTGCCACCACCTCGTTTTTCTCGCTCGCCTATATGTCCCAGGAACAGGAACACCGCCACCTGGGCAGTAACCGTTTGCGGCTGTACCACGCCAGTTACCAGTTTTTCCTG
>JAJDNP010000096.1 GCA_022340645.1 Gammaproteobacteria bacterium
CACTGGCTGTCAGAAAAAACCGGGATCAAGGCGGTCCAGTTGCCATTCACGACAGGCGGCATCGAAGGTGTGGATACCCTGTTTGATCTGTTTGATGAAACCATAAAACGTCTCAATGGAGCTATGGCAAGTGGTCAGTAACGTAATTGATTTCGAAATAATCGGCCCGGCTTTTCTTGCCGGTCTGCTGGTGCTGTCCACGCATGTCCCCCTGGGCAGGGAAGTGCTGCGTCGCGGCATCATTTTCATCGACCTGGCCATCGCACAGATAGCCGGGCTCGGCGTTATCGCGGCTCACGCCATGGGCTGGGATGTAGACGGCTGGCAGGTACAGCTGGTGGCAGCGGGCAGTGCGATTGGCGGCGCGGTGCTGCTGCGCTGGCTGGAACATCACTGGAATGAAGCACTGGAGGCATTGATTGGCGTCATATTCATCCTTGCTGCCAGTACCGGGATTCTGCTGCTGGCAAATAATCCACACGGCGGTGAGCATCTTCGCGAGCTGCTGACCGGCCAGATACTGTGGGTCGATATTCATCATCTGATACCGGCCATGATTTTATACGCCGTTTTACTTACCGCGTGGATTACGCTGCGGGGAAAAACGGGCTCGCTGCTGTTTTATGTTATTTTTGCGCTAGCGGTAACGGCATCCGTGCAGCTGGTCGGTGTCTACCTGGTTTTTTCCAGCCTGATTGTTCCGGCACTGGCGACGCGTTCGATCAAGTCCTCAAGGGGCGCCCTGTTGCTTGGCTATTTTGTGGGTGCGGTTGGCTATGCAGCGGGACTTATTGTGTCATCTATTTCTGACCTGCCCAGCGGTGCTATTATAGTGTGGGCGCTGGTGGTGGCTGGCCTGGTGCTAAAACTGTTTTTGCACAGCCGCTTATCTTTGCCTGTGGTCGTGAGCCGGTAGTCAGAATTATGTGTGGAATATGTGGTGAATTAAGGTTTGACAATACTGCGCCCGAGCAGCAGAAAATCGAGCGCATGAAGGAAAAGCTGCACAAGCGTGGTCCGGATAATGGCGGCAGCTATTTTGCTCGACCGCTGGCATTCGGCCATCGCCGGCTGGCGATTATCGATTTGACGGACAGGGCTGCGCAGCCGATGACAGATGAGCAGTCTGGTATTGCGCTGGTGTTTAACGGTACGATCTACAATTACCCGGATCTTAGAAAAGAGCTGCAGGACCTGGGCCACAGCTTTAAATCCACCGGTGATACCGAGGTTATCCTGCGTTGCTATATTCAGTGGGGTGAAAACTGCATTGCCCGGTTGCAGGGCATGTTTGCCTTTGCCATCTGGGACAGCAATAAACAGAGCCTGCTGCTGGCGCGGGATCGCTGCGGTATCAAACCGTTATATTATTCCCGGAGCGGGCAGCGATTGCTATTTGCATCAAACACACAGGCATTGCTGGCCGCTGACAGGGACATAGACCTTGCCATCGACCCGACCGCGCTTCACCACCTGTTTACCCTGCATGCCGTTGTGCCCGCGCCGCGAACCATCCTTAACGGTATCCGAAAAGTCAAACCTGCGCATTACATGCTTATCGACAGCAGCGGAAAGATGCAGGAAAAACGTTACTGGTCTTTAAAGGCAAAACGGCCAGACCGAGAAATGACAGAACAGGACTGGGTGCGGGCGGTCCATGATGAACTCAGGCGCGCGGTTGAAAAACGCGTGAAGATTGCTGATGTGCCGGTCGGTGTATTGCTGTCCGGCGGTATCGATTCCAGCCTGCTGGTGGGCCTGCTGGCGGAAGCGGGACAAAAAGGCCTGAAAACATTTTCCGTCGGTTTTGAAGACGCCCCCGAAGAACGGGGGCATGAGTTTGAATACTCCGATGCGGTGGCGCAAAAGTTTGCAACCGAGCATCACCAGTTAATGGTACCGAATAACCAGGTATTGCCAAGACTGCCGGAAGCCTTTGCCAACATGGCGGAGCCGATGTTTGGCCAGGATGCGGTGGCGTTTTACCTGTTATCGGAAGCAGTTTCAAAAGAAGTGAAGGTCGTGCAGAGCGGGCAGGGCGCCGATGAGGTTTTCGGCGGATATTTCTGGTATCCGCGTATGCATCATTCAATTACGCCGGGCATCAGGCGTTTTTCCGATGAGTATTTCGATCGCGATCACGAGGAATATCTGGAAACGGTTGCTAGCCGTTTTCACGTCGAAGATGTTACCTCGCAGCTGATACAGGATCTGCTTGACGAGGTCGAAGCCGATGAATATCTTGATCGCGTACTGGCGGTTGATGTGACCACCCTGATTGTTGATGACCCGGTCAAGCGCGTCGATAACATGACCATGGCCTGGGGCCTGGAAGCCCGCGTGCCTTTCCTGGACACCCAGCTGGTGGAACTGGCTGCCTCGATGCCGCCGGAAATGAAGCTACCTAATGGCGGCAAACACGTACTGAAAGAATTGTCGCGCGGTTTTCTGCCTGATATAGTGGTTAATCGCAGCAAGGCCTATTTTCCGATGCCGGCGCTGAAGTATGTGCGTGGTGAATTCCTTAGTTTTATGCAGGAGATTTTGCTGTCCGACAGCGCAACGCAGCGTGGCCTGTACAACCCGGCTTATGTGGAAAAACTGCTGGCCGCCCCGGAGGATTACCATACCCGGCTGCAGGGCAGTAAACTCTGGCATTTGGCAGCCCTTGAGCTGTGGTTCCAGCAGAATATTAAGAGCTAGTTGGCAGTCGTCAGTTTGCAGTAGGCAGCGTAAGCTTAGAAGTTTGTTAACTGCAAACTGCAAACTGCCAACTTTATTTCGACTTGTATTATTTCCATCTGGCCTCATATTAATTTCACCCGATGTTCATTGGGGTAAATAATTGCAGAGGCAGGGTATAATATATTAATTGTTATTGAATACAGGTATTTGAAATGGCAGATGTAATAGACAGAATTGATCAGCAGGTTAAGGGTAATAAGGTAATGATTTATATGAAAGGCACACCGCAGTTCCCGCAGTGTGGTTTTTCAAGCCGTGCTGTCGAAGCATTGAAACAGGTTGGTAAGGAGTTTGCGTATTGTAACGTGCTGGCGGACCCTGAGATTTTCCAGAACCTGCCACGCTATGCAGACTGGCCGACATTTCCCCAGGTTTACGTTAATGGCGAGTTAATTGGCGGCTGCGACATTACCCTGGAAATGTTTGAAAGCGGCGAACTGAAGAAGATAATCGATGCGGCAACTGCCGGGTAATCGCAGCCTGTTATAGACGAAAAAGCCGCTACATGAAAGCGGCTTTTTTTATTCTCTTAAGTGACAGATGCAGCTTCCGGACATGAAGGGATAGGTCGGGTTACGCTACGCTAACTCGACCTACGTTTGCGGATATATTATTTGCTGTGTGAGAGAAGATTTTACTGCCGACTGCAAACTGATAACTGCCAACTTTTTTATAAAATCAGTAGGCAATATGCAGCAACTTGTCACCACGTGCCTGTGTAAGCTTGTCGCTGGCGAGTTTCAGCATTTCTTCTGCAGAAATAACAGTTTCATTACCGCAATAGTAATGTGAGCCGATACAGCCGCTAATATCCATATTGCCAGCAGATGTTTTATAGGCGCGGTTGTCGATCATGGTGAGAATGCGTTCGATCGCCGAGGTTTTGTAATCCTGCATGTTGGTATGGTGCATGATGATGCCAAAGTTATTGTTATCTAATCTGGCAATGACATCGGTTGGTCTGGCTGCCTGGCGTAAGCGGCGGTGCTGGCTGACTATAATTTCATTCGCAATGAGCCTGCCGTAGCTGGCGGAAATGCTTTCCAGTTCACGCAGTTCTACAAGCGCCAGGCAAACACCGCCCCGTCTTGTAGAAGCTTCCAGTAAATGTGCATTCAGTTTGTTTATCAGGTACTTTTGATTGCCTGCGCCCGTCAGCTCATCGACGAGTGACATCCTTTCCAGGTTGCGGATGGTTTTCTGCATCTGGCGCGATGTTTCGAGCATATCATTCTGCAGCGTAGCAATACGTGCGGCGGCATTGACTCGAGCGGCCAGTTCCTGGGGATTGGGAGGCTTGCATAGATAGTCATCAACACCGTGATCAAAGGCTTCAACCAGGTATTCAACCCCCTCATGAGCCGTGAATAAAATAATTGCGGTATAGATGCCTTTTTCTTCATCTCGTTGCCTGACTCGCTGGGTAAGTTCAAGTCCATCCATTTCCGGCATCATCCAGTCTGCTAATAATACCTCGGCAGGCTGCTTTTCCATCAGTTTTAAGGCTTCGCTGGCGCTGCCAGCCATTCGTATATCGCTGTATCCGGCCTTTGTTAACGCGGTTTTAACCACAACACGGCTAAATTGTAAGTCATCGACAATAATAATAGAGAGGTCTGTGTTGCTCATGAACGTGCTGTAGCCATTACTACGCTGTTTCCCGAAAGGCTTTTTTATTATTAATAATTCTGATCCAGTATTATTAATTAAGACTATAGCCAAGTTTTGATTATTTTCCTTAATTTAAAGAAAGTTTGTTGAAGTTAAGTTGCCAGGCGCCAGTTAATCGATTATATCTGGTCCAGCTCCAGATTCAGTGTTGCGAAGTACGGCTAATTCGAGGATGTATCAGTCCACACCGGGCCGCAGGATTCTGCCCAGCGGTTGATGATGATGCAAAATAACTCGGCTGTCATTTTTGCATCATATAGCGCCGTATGGGCCTCATTGCTATCCCATTCAAGACCGGCTGCCTGCGCCGCACGTGATAAAACCGTCTGCCCGTAAGCGAGACCCGCCAGGCTCACGGTGTCAAAGGTACTGAAGGGGTGGAATGGATTACGGGAAATCTTGTTGCGCTCGGCGGCTGCAAAAATAAAGTTGTGGTCCATCGTTGTATTGTGGCCAATCATGATAGCGCGCTTACATTTATGCGGCTTCATCTCTTTATGAATAAAACGAAAAAACTCGCGAACCGCGGTTTCTTCGTCTTTTGCCATGGCGACCCGAAAAGGGTGGTGCGGATCGATACCGTTTATTGCGAGGGAATCGGGTTCAATATTCGCGCCTTTAAACGGGTTGATATGACACTGGTATTCATTGCTTGTGGTCATCTTGCCGTTGTCATCGATTTTTAAAGTGACAGCCCCGATTTCCAGCAAGGCATCTTTTTTTTCATCAAAGCCGCCGGTTTCAACATCGACAACAACCGGGTAAAAACCGCGAAAACGCTGGGACATTAATTTAAGTTCGTTGTCACTCATGACTGCCATTTTACACTGTCCGCAGATGAACGCGGATGACAAAGATTAAAAACAAAAAAACCTGGCCCGCGAAACACGCAAATAACGCGACTTATTCAAATCAATTGCTTTTTTGCGTATTTTGCGTTTACGCGGACTGAATTTCTTTGAGTTTTTTCAGGTTATTTTTCAGACAAGTTTCCAGTGTATGGTCTGGCCTGCCAGGAAGGGAACCAGTTTATCGCTGCCAAGTGGGTATTCATCGGGAACCTGCCAGTCCTGTTTTACCAGGGTGATGGTTTTGCTATTACGCGGCAAGCCGTAAAAGTCCGGGCCGTTGAAGCTGGCAAAGGCTTCCAGTTTATCCAGCACCCCCTGCTGTTCAAAGATGGAAGTGTAAATTTCAATCGCCGCATGTGCAGAAAATATGCCTGCGCAGCCGCAGGCGCATTCTTTTTTGTGCCTGGCATGAGGCGCGCTGTCAGTGCCTAAAAAGAATTTATTGCTGCCGGCGCGGATTATTCCCAGTAAGGCCTGCTGATGAATATTGCGCTTCAGCACCGGCAGGCAGTAGTGATGCGGCTGCAGTCCGCCCTGAAACAGGGCATTTCTGTTGAATAATAAATGCTGAGGCGTAATGGTTGCGGCAATATTGTCGCCAGATTCAAGCACGAAGTTGGCCGCCTGTCTGGTGGTGATATGCTCGAAAACGATCTTTAACTCGGGAAACCGCTGACTCAGCGGCTGTAAAACTTTGTCAATAAACACGCTTTCACGGTCAAACACGTCAACCTGTGGATCGGTGACTTCGCCATGAACCAGCAGCGGCAAGCCTGATTTTTGCATCTCATCCAGCGCGGCATCGCAGTTTCGAATATCGGTGACGCCTGCATCTGAATTTGTTGTTGCGCCGGCCGGATAGAGCTTCAGCCCTTTGATAAAACAGCTTTTTCGCGCCGCGATAATTTCATCAACAGAAGTATTATCGGTCAGGTACAGCGTCATCAGGGGTTCAAAATCAGTGCCTTCAACCGCGGCAAGAATACGGTCAAGGTATTCCACCGCCATGGCGACGGTCGTTACCGGCGGATTCAGGTTAGGCATGATAATGGCGCGTGCGAACTGTTTTGCGGTAAATGGCGCAACACTGTTTAAAGCTTCAGCGTCACGCAAATGCAGATGCCAGTCGTCAGGCTGAGTGATTGTTAGTTGTTTTTTTGTCATAATACCCGACCATATTATGCCCTATATTGTGCCCCTTGTTGATATGTCTGTACTTCAAAAAATACTGACTTTAATGATTTTAAAGTCTGCGCCGCAGGATTTGCCGTATTCACCGCAACTTGCCGTGCAATTAGCCGTGGCTTATATTTTCTCAGGTATTATTGTATTGCGAACCACGTTAAATCCTGATGATATGTTTACCGGGCTTCTTCTGGGTTTTATTGTGCAATACGTGTTTACCTTTTTGGTGCTGCGTGCTGTCAACAAGGCTGCGCGTTTTGTGCAGACATTCAGCGCAATTGTAGCCGTTGGCATTCTGTTTAACTTAATATCATGGCCGGTATTCGCCGTGCTTACCAGCGAATCGATAACCACTACTTTGCAATCGTATATGTCTATGGCGTTTTTATTGATAATAAGCTGGGAAGTACTGGTAAAGGCCCATATATTCAAACATGCATTAGATATGAAGATGTTCAGCGCCGTGGTGGTATCATTTTCCCTGTTTTTTATTTCTATTGTGCTGTCGCAGTTGTTTTTCCCTGTTGAAGGAGTGTAGTGTGTGAAAATCCATATCCTGGGTATTTGCGGAACATTCATGGGCGGTATTGCCGTACTGGCAAAGCAGGCTGGACATGAGGTCAGCGGCTGCGATGCCAATGTTTATCCGCCAATGAGCACGCAGCTGCAGGAGCAGGG
>JAJDNP010000119.1 GCA_022340645.1 Gammaproteobacteria bacterium
AGCCAGTTTCGCCTCGGTTCGCAATGGGTCAATAATCCCAACCAGGCCGACCAGTGTTAGTCCGTGAAGGTGGCTGTCATTAAAATCCTCCACTGGCTCGATCTCGATTTTTCCACAGGCCAGAGCAATAACGCGGTAGCCATGCCTGGCCAGCATATGGGTCTGCTGCTCAATGACTGCTGCATCTATCGGCACATCGCTGCCCGGCATCGCCATGGTTGAACACATTGGCAGCAAACGCTCCAGCGCGCCCTTCACAAAAGCGTGTCGCACCTTGTCTACCTTGTTTAAGCTGGCTGAGAACTGGAGCTCGGATTCGTATGGAATAGTATCGATTTCAGGAAACACGTTTACCACGTCTGCTTTTACAATACCTGCCTTGTGAGCCATGACAAGGAAGGCAACGTCTACGGCATCACCATGACTGGACCAGCCTGACTCAGTGCGGCCGAGAAAGCCTTCATTGGTGAGCACCGCTATACGGCATAAACGCTCAAGCAGCACCGTGCTGTCTGTTGTCGCCGATTCATGCGGCAATATTGCACCAGCCGGATCTACTCCTTCACCGGTAATCTCCCAGCTATCGTTGTTGGGAAAAATAATTTTTCGTGCGGTCAGCTTATTTACCGTAAGCGTACCGGTCTTGTCAGTTGCGATTAATGTGCAGGAACCCAGTGACTCTACCGCCAGCAGCCGGCGTACAATAACGTTTCGTTTTGCCATTCTGCGCATGCCTATAGCGAGTGCCACAGTAAGCGCCACAGGCAGCCCCTCGGGGATAACGGATACTGCCAGTGCAACTGCGAGCAGGAACACATCTGTTACCGCCGTACCACGCGAGACCGAGACCGCAAACATAATCAATGCCGCTATGCCGACAAAAATCGCAACACGATGCGTAAACCGGTCCATGCGAACCTGCAATGGCGCTTTGGACGGCTGCTGGAACAGAACATCGGCAGCGATACTGCCCAGCACCGTATCGAGCGCTGTATTAACAACAATACCGCGTGCACGCCCGCGGTTTACCATGGTTCCTGTATAAAGCATGTTGACCCTGTCACCCAGCACAATATCTTCGGTCAGTATGGTGTTACATTCTTTTTGAACCGGTAAAGATTCACCGGTAAGCAGGGATTCATCAACCGCCAGATCATGCGACATAAACAGCCGCATATCCGCGGGAACCCTGTCGCCTGGCTCGAGTATTACAATATCACCAGGCACCAGTTCATCAGCATTGATTTCATAGGTTTCTCCTTCACGCAGCACCTTGCACTTTGTATTTACCAGCGCCTGCAATGCCGCTGCTGCACGCTGCGCGGAGCTTTCCTGGATGGTGCCAATTACGGCGTTGATGATTAAAACCGCGCTTATGAAACCGGCATCGGACCATTCCTGAATTGCTAGCGACAAAACCGCGGCGGCAAGCAGAACATAGATGAGCGGGCTTTTAAACTGGCTGAGAAAAACAATGCTTACACCGGGCAATTTTGCTTTTGGCAGCGTATTGCGCCCGTATTTACCTAAGCGTACCGCGGCCTCATCATGTGTTAAGCCATGCAGTGAACTATTGAGTAAATCCAGTACTGTCTCTGTCGGGAGCGCATAGGGAGCAGGGACCGGCCCAGCTGTATTCTCCCCCGGTATGTGCCGTTTGTTCATAAGGTCATGTTAAATCTGTGTTGCTTCATGCATTTATGGCCATATGCCACGCATGAGCGTGGCCCTGGCAACGCGCTCTATTGCAATCGATAAGGCGATACACCGAAAACTGGGTTTAGTACTGCTTGTTTGACCTGGCTGGCTTGCTGATGGCTGCACTTCACCAACAATAAATCCCTGCCAGCGGCTGAAAACATCATCCATGACCTTGTAAATACGTTTTTGCAGACGGGTATTTACTTCTTCCAGGTCCCACTGCTGATTTGCCTGGTTTTGCACCCATTCAAAATAACTGACAGTGACGCCGCCGGCATTGGCAATGACATCCGGTAACAGGTAAATGCCGCGTTCTGTCAGTATTGCATCGGCTTTGGGTGTAGTTGGATTGTTCGCCGCTTCAATAATGAGTTTCGCATTAATTTTCCTGGCATTGTCCCCGTGTATCTGGTTGCTTAAAGCCGCAGGTATTAATATGTCACATTCAAGCTCGATAATTTCCTGGTTGGTAAGCGTCATCGTGTCCGGCATGCCGACAATGGTGCCCTGCTCCTTTTTAAATGCCAGCAGCTCATCCGGGTCAAACCCGCCCTCGCGGTATACGCCACCCTTGCTGTCACTGACGGCAATAATTTTTGCGCCGTTGCGGAAAAATGCCTGTGCTGCAATCGAGCCCACGTTGCCAAAACCCTGGATGACAATGCGGGCGCCCGCCACCGTCTGCTGCTCGGGAATCAGCGCCTTTGACAGGAACCGTTCGGTCGCGTAATAGACGCCGTTACCGGTTGCTTCATGGCGGCCATAGGAGCCACCCATATCAACAGGTTTGCCGGTAACCACCGGGCGGTTGTTTTCCCCCGGGTGCAATACATCATAGGTATCAAATATCCAGGCCATGGTCTGTTCATCGGTATATAAATCAGGCGCCGGGATATCCGTGTATGGACCAATACTGTCAGACAGTTCCGAAGTAAAGCGCCGGGTAATGTGGCGTAGCTCGCTTTCAGATAAGACCTTGGTATTGCAAACAACGCCGCCCTTGGCTCCGCCAAAGGGTATGTTCACCAGCGCGCACTTCCAGGTCATCAGTTTCGCCAGTGCCACCACTTCTTCCATGGTGACATCGGGATGATAGCGAATGCCGCCTTTACCCGGCCCGAACACACGGTTATGAATAACACGGTAACCTTGAAAAGAGCGTACCGAACCGTCATCCAGTTCGATCGGAAAATTAACGATACTGATGCGCTTGGGTTTTTTTAAAAAATCGATCAGGCCTCTCTTGAGTTCCTTGACATAAAGCACAGCATTATCAAACTGCTGTTCACTGCAGGTAATAGGGTCAAGATTTTCCGCTTCGAGATCTGGCATATTATTCACACCTGGTTATTTTTTTAATGCATATTCTGCCCGGGGCAGCAGCTTATATTAAGGCAACTCTGATTAATTATCATAAATTCTGGCGATGCCTATAAGCCAGAATCAAGGCATTGGTTTGAAAGCATACTTTTATTGTATGGTGAAAATCAATAACGCTGCGTCTGGCTTTTGAGCAGCGCCCCACAGGGCGGGCTTTTTTAGCGCACATTTTCTGCGTTATGGCTGTTATGAATGGAATAACCATTCATTGCAAACCATGCCTTGAATCTGCACGCTTAACCCGCATATTTCATAGGAATGCAGCGTTTTGGGCCATGTTTTATTAACATTGGTCAGTGAGTCAGTTTGATCGATTCGTTCCAGTATGACTTTATGGGCATAGCCATAGCTATGGTTACAGACGAATCGATTCCAGAAAAAATTAATCATGGGGCCGCTGAGATCCAAAGAAAATATTTTCTGGCAAAAACTGCATAGCGATGCCGGGCACATAGTGTAGTTTTCTAATGTGCCTATATTTCTTTTTTATAATCATAATATTAAGTGATATTTTCAGTGTTCCTGTGAAATATTCGGGTTAAAAGCCCGCAGAACTTTATGATAATTAATCAGCGTTGCCTTAAGCCAGAGTATTCCCTCGGTGTCACTTAGCAGACCACTAAATCGACCTGCTAAGCGACATAAATCAGGCCTTTGCGCACCAGCCACTTTTCAAATTCAACGGCAAGCAGCACCAGTGATGACACCACCAGGCAGACAGCCAGGTCAAAAAGCGGCAGCGGCTGCGTGTGAAAAATCTCGTTGAATACCGGTAAATAGATGACGGCGATTTGCAGCAGCAGCGTTAGCAGCACGGCGCCGAGCATCGGCATATTACTGAACAGGCCTGAACCGAACAGCGACTGGCTTTCGCCGCGCACTGCCAGTGAATGAAATAGCTGGGATACGGTCAGCACGGTGAACACCACTGTCTGCCAGTAAGCCGCATCCCGCGATATCGCCCAGGCCATGGCCGCAATCGAGATGCCGCCAATAAACAGCCCCACCCAGACGATATGCTGCCACATGCCATGGGCAAAGATATTTTCATCGGGCGGGCGCGGTGCGCGCTGCATAATACCGGACTCTGCCGGCTCAGCGGTTAATG
The DNA here is from genome assembly GCA_022340645.1 of Gammaproteobacteria bacterium. Classification (GTDB taxonomy): domain Bacteria; phylum Pseudomonadota; class Gammaproteobacteria; order SZUA-229; family SZUA-229. Next base: position 4,190 of record JAJDNP010000119.1, read on the forward strand.
CCAGCCCGGGCAGGCCATCGGTGACCAGGTTAATCCACAGGATATGTATCGGCAGCAGGGGAATCGGCAAACCAAGAAACGGCGCCAGGAACAGTGTCCATATCTCGCCCGAATTGGAGCTCATGGTGTACTTGATGAACTTGCGAATGTTATCGAATATGCGCCGGCCGGCCTTTACCGCGTGCACGATGGTAGAGAAGTCATCATCCAGCAATACCATGTCGGAGGCTTCGCGCGCGACATCGGTGCCTTTTTTTCCCATGGCGACACCGATGCCGGCACGTTTCAGTGCGGGCGCATCGTTAACACCGTCACCGGTCATGGCGACAAATTCGCCCTTGGCCTGCAAGGCACTGACAATGCGTAATTTCTGTTGCGGTGTTACCCTTGCATACACGCGTATGGATTCGACCTGGCGGGCAAATTCATCATCGGACAGCTTTTCCAGCTTTTCGCCGGTGAGCAAGGCGTGGCTGTCATCGCTAATACCCAGGCGGCGGGCAATGGCCATCGCGGTGCCAGCGTGGTCACCGGTAATCATCACCGGAGTAATGCCTGCCGCCAGGCAGTCTGCAACCGCCTGCGGCACTTCCGGACGCGGTGGGTCGATCAGTGCAACCAGGCCGAGAAAAGTCAATTCGGTTTCTATAACCTCGGCATCAAGCGACCTGGGCAAGCTGGCAAATTCGCGTTTGGCAAACGCCAGTACCCGGTAACCTTCGCTGGCAAGCTGTTCGACTTCACTCATCACGGATGCGGCATTAAATGCTGCCAGCTCATTGTCACACAAACACTGTGCACAGTGTTGTAACAATCGTTCCGGCGCACCCTTGATATAGGCAGTGACACCATCATCCGACTGGTGCAAGGTCGTCATCTGTTTACGATCACTGTCGAACGGTATAACGGCAACACGCGGCCATGCCTGCTCCAGCTCTGTCTTGTTAAAGGCGGACAACCGGGCTGCCTCAAAAAGGGCGAGCTCCGTCGGTTCACCAGCGGGTTTACCGTCTTTTTCCACCACATCATTGTTCATGGCTATCGCCATGCCCAGCTCGGCAAATTCTTCGCCGCCCCTCGGCCCGGGCAATGCATCCAGGCGTTTACCGCCGGCATAATACAGCTCAACACTCATGTGATTCTGTGTCAGGGTTCCGGTTTTGTCGGTACAGATATACGTGACCGAACCCAGGGTTTCTACCGCGGGTAAGTTACGCACCAGCGCATTTTGATGAATCAATTTGCGCGCACCCAGTGCCAGCGAGATCGTCACCACGGCAGGCAATGCTTCCGGTATCGCCGCCACAGCGAGGCTGACCGCCGTTAAAAACATCAGCAAAGCAGGCTGCCCCTGCAGCAGTCCCGCACTAAAGACAATGACACAAATAGCCAGTACCGCCAGTGCAAGGTAACGGCCGAAACGGCTCAGCCGCTGCTGCAGCGGGGTTTTCACCCTGGCCTCGGCCTGCAGCATCTCGGCGATTTTGCCGATCTCGCTATCCGGTCCGCAGGCGATAACCACGCCGCTGCCACGACCGCGGGTTATCAGACTGCTCTTGAACACAAGGTTATCGCGGTCGCCAAGCGGTAACTCTGCCCCGGCCAGGCTGGCGGTCTGTTTTTCAACGGCCTGAGACTCGCCGGTGAGTGCCGATTCATCCGCCTGCAGCTCTTCTGCTTTCAGCAAGCGCAAATCGGCGGGTACGATGTTGCCCGCTTCCAGTAATACGATATCGCCCGGCACCAGCTCTGCCGCCGGCAGGGTAACCGTCCGGCCGTCGCGTAATACCTGTGCTTTCGGCGCCGCCATTTGCCGCAAAGCGGCAACCGCTGCTTCCGCGCGGAATTCCTGCACAGCACCGATAACGGCATTAAGCAAAACGATAACCAGGATGACAATGCTGTCCTGCGCTTCCCCGATAAAACCAGATATCAATGCTGCCAGCAACAGCACGATAATCATAAAATCGGTGAACTGCCTTAGTACAATATTGAGCAGGGTAGCCTGCTGCTTTTCGGGGATAATATTCTGGCCGTGTTCAGCCAGACGCTTTGTTGCAGTCTCAGCGCTTAAACCGCTGACCGCAGACGCAAGCTGCTGCAGTACTTCATCCGTTTCCAGACTATGCCATGCAGTCTGCGGCATCTTGATATTCCATAAATAAAATAAGAAAAAAACAAAATTCGGAAATATTTTTCATTCAATATACTAGCAGCAGAGTATTTTAGAAACAATTGCTCTCTGCCCCGAAGTCCAGTACCAGTTTGTTTGTGGTTCGCCGGCAACGGCATAGCCTTGAGACTGCCTACTAGCTGAATGAGATAAGCTGACATTTTATAATTATCAGAAACGAATAAAGTGCCGCAGAGGCACCAGGACACAGAGGGAAACTTTTTCCAGTTATCTACGGCTGGTTAGTATTAATGATTAGACAAAATTGCGTTAACGGACCTTGGTGAAATCCAGCTGACAGGGAAAAGTCGACCCACAAGGGACTGTCAGTGGTTGTCGAATGATTTAACTTTTAGAAAATTGCATTGAATTGTGGCTTAAACGTTGGTGTGGCGATAATGTGCATATAAAACGTTATAAATATATCTTCATAAAAAACGGCAGCCATAATGGACTGCCGTTTTAATTTTATTTGCATTATTTAATGCACGCAGCCTACTTCTTGTTTGCGCCAGCATCAGCAGTATCCACTGATGTTGTCTTTGAACTTGTTTCAAGGTTAAGCTCGTACTCATTCTTCTGCCAATCCTGATAATCTGCGCCAGAGCCTTCTACCGTTATACATTCCACCATTTTTTCTGTATTAAGTGTGTCAGGACATTCTGCGAAAGAAGGAGCCGATAAACTTAAACTACACGAGGCAATAAAAAGATTTAATTTTATCGTATTTTTCATAGTCTTTCTCCTTTTGGGTGATAAAAAATACGATTTAATTATCAGCTGAAGGCTATGAAATGAGTACTAGCAAAAAGTATGAATTTAGTTATACTAAAGTGTGAATTTATCTACATACTCATGTATTAAAGAAGGCCGTATGCTTAAAGTCAACAGAATTTCTGAATATATTAGTCACTGATAATAGACAACTATTCGATACTCATTTTCACCCAAAAGTATGAATTATATTTCAGCTAATACAGTTATAATCATTACTGTTGGCTTGTACGATTTAATTATAAACGGAGTTAATTAATGCGTATTCTTATCATCGATGATCACCAACTCTTTATCGATGGCATTCGACACATTGTTAAATTGCTGGATGATGACGTTGATATTATTGAAGCAAATTCTGCAGGTGATGCTATTCAATGCATGGAATCAATCAGCAATCTTGATCTGGTCTTACTTGATTTGCATATGCCAGGGCTGGACGGTACATCAATAATACAATACCAGCGAACAAAAGCCACCTGTTTTCCTATTGTAATTATCTCAGGTGATGATGATCCACAAACCATCCAGTCGGTTATAGATTCAGGTGTTATGGGATTCATTCCCAAATCCTATTCCGGAAAAAAATTACTCAATGCCCTGCATACTATACTGGACGGGAAAATTTATATACCGAAAACAAATAACACACCGAACCCTGACGACTACTATAAACATAGCTGTAACAATGTTACAAATGACACCGGTATTACCAAACGACAGCTTCAGGTGCTGGAGTTACTGGCAAGCGGGCATTCAAACAAGAAGGTTTCAAGTATACTGTTTCTCACTGAAAACACCGTGAAAGCACACGTCAGTGCATTGTTCAGGGCGCTTGATGCATCCAATCGAACCGAATGTGTGAAGATTGCCCGTAACAAAGGAATTATCAGCTGACAGTTTTATTGGTGAGCGCGATGTGAATAGTCGTGCGTAATTGTGCGGGCTTTAGCGGTTTGTGCAAAATCTTGTAACTGCTTTTCTGTGAGAGCAGAATACGTTCAGGGCCGGTGTCACCGGTAATGATAATGGCGGGGATATCCTTGCCCGCCCTGGCGCGTATTAAATCAAGCAACTCGATACCATTTAACTCACCCGGCAGTCGCAGGTCTGAGAGTATGAAATCTGCTTGTTCAGAAAAGTCGATGTTTTCCAGTACTTCATCTGATGTCTTCGCCGTCATAACTACACAGCCCCACTTTTTCAGCAGTATCGACGTTGCTGTTAAAACCTCTAAGTCATCGTCGATTATAAGCACGCGTAAGCCGGCTAATTGCCATTGCTTTAAGGGTTCGGGTTCTACAGTTTTCTGAATATTTCTGGCATCACCCTTGGGCAATAAAATGCTGACCACGGTGCCTGAACCTGGTTTTGATCGAAGTTCCAACGAACAATCAAGCAGGTCACATAAACGCCGCACTATCGAAAGCCCGAGTCCCAGCCCCTGTTGTCGATCGCGTTGCGGGTTATGTAACTGGTAAAATTCTGCATATACGTTTTCAATTTCATTTTCGGCAATACCTATACCCGTATCCCAGACCTGAAGTAACACAAAATTTCCGCGATTGCGGCAGGATACAAGAATACCTCCTGTTTCAGTATAACGAATGGCATTGCTTATCAGATTGCGTAGAATCCGTTCAATAAAGACATGGTCGGTATATACAATCGCTCCATTACAGTGCACCCTGATAGACAAGTTTTTTTTCTTTGTTTCTGTCTCGTATTGATTCAGATTGGACAGGATTATTTTTTTAATTTCAATGTTTTCAGCTTTGGCTTCTACTACACCAGCATCCAGCTTTGATATATCCAGCAGCGAATTAAACAAATTGCTGAGAGCATGGATAGAGGTTTCAATTTTCGGATACAGGGAGATTCTTATGTCATTGGAATTTGTTTCTTTTACTGCTTCGAATAACATGGACAGTGCATGCAGTGGTTGCCGCAAATCATGACTTGCAGCAGCAAGAAACTGTGATTTTGACCTGTTTGCCTGTTCTGCTATCTCCTTTTTAATACGTAAATCATTCAACAGTACATCATTCTCATGACGAAGCCGTAAATTTTCAGTCAGTACTTTACTAAATGAGCGGCTGAAATACAGACAGGCAATAACATAGATTAAAACCATGAAGCCTATAGGCACCGCTATCTGATGATCGATAAAAAAGAAACTGATGAAAAACAATACCGTCATAGGCAGAATAAACGCGATATAAGATACCCACACATATGACAGCACACTGATACCACCAGCCATTACAGAGGCAAGTGTCAGAGCAATTGGTAAAAATTCGCCTAAAGAAGTCGGCTTAAATACCAGTATAGTACTGCCCCAAACCGCACCCGCTATAGCGGAACTCAGTGCGTAAAGATAGCGTGTATTCGGTGTTATTGGTTTGTTACGCACAGGAGGTATTAAGTACCTGTGAAGAAGAGCCCGAAAAAATATGACGACATAGAAAAATACAAGCCAGGCAACAACGACTGTTCTGCTTGACTGCAGCAGCATGAGAAAAGCAAACGGTATGGGTACAACGCTATTTAATAACATACCTCGCGGTATGTACTTACTGAGTAACCTGATCTGATCGTTATATATATTGTTCGAAGTGACCATGATTTATTCTATTCGAAAACCGGGATTGGATCACAAATTTCTATAATATTAGTAAAATATACAATGACACCGATTAATACCTCACAATTACCAACGGCCGTATCACTGAACAGTGGTTTACACGGACATCAGAAAGGTCAGGCTTATACAGTGTAAGCGGCAATTTTGATCGTAATATTCCTATATTTATAGGTGTCACAGCTTCTTTCAACGGCATTGATGACGCAGGCCTTAGCTTTAGTCTTGTTACGAAAGAGGCGCCAATCCCGCCAGCGCTCTGGCTCTTTGGGTCTGGCATCATTGAATTAATCGTAGTAGCAAGAATAAAAGCGCGCACATAAAACTGAATAAACATTAAGCAAATCAGCCCCGCTATTGTGCAGGGATTTATTTATCTGACGGTCCATTCTGTGCCGTAAGCTCACTGTCGTGAAAATATACTGACCGGGAATAGGCGACCCTGAACGTCCATTGGTGAAAAAGAAAAAACTTTTAGATTCTTCCGCAAATGAACGCGAATAAACGCAAATATTTAAAAGAAAAAAATAGATTATCCACAGATAAACGCAGATGAACACAGATATTTATAAGCCTGAGAACGTTTTTATCTATGGACTTAAATAGTTTTTTATTTGTGTGTATTTACTACGCGCCTCCTGCGCTACGTCCTTCGGACAGTACTAGCGTACGTTCAAAATGCTCCCGGCATTTTAGTGCGTTCATTTGCGGAAAAAATAGTTTTTCCTGGCCGTCTGC
>JAJDNP010000123.1 GCA_022340645.1 Gammaproteobacteria bacterium
ACTGTTCACTGTTCACTGTTCACTGTTCACTGTTCACTGTTCACTGTTCACTTGAGCGTCAGCTCATGTGGGGGCAACGATGAAAGTATTAAGTCGTACAATTAAGGTATTTTTTATTGTTATTGGCTTGCTATTGCTTGCCTTGCTTGCATTTGTCGCAACCTTCGATGTCGAGAATTACAGGCCGCAAATTATTGCACAGGTTGAAAAAGTAACCGGTCGTGAGTTTACGATTGGCGGGGATATCGGTTTATCCATTTTTCCCTGGGTAGGTCTCAAGGTTGAAGATGTCGCCCTGGGAAATGCAGCGGGCTTCACTGCAGAAAAGTTCGCCCAGATCAAGCAACTGGATATCAAGGTTAATCTGCTGCCTCTGCTAAAAAAAGAAGTACAGGTCAACACAATCCGGTTACATGGCTTAAACGTTTCTCTTGAAGTAGCCAAAGATAAGAGCGATAACTGGTCAGGTTTGGTCCGCTCCGAGGCGCCCGCAGAAGAAGCCGGCAAAGCCGTTGAGCAGCCGTCTAAACCGCCTGTGTTACAGGCTTTGTACGTGCAGGGTTTGGAGCTTGTTGATGCCCAGATTCATTACGATGATCGCAGCAGTAATACCAGGGCAAGCGTTTCGGAAGTCAATCTAACAACCAGCGAGATCCAGTTTAATCAACCGGTTGATATAAATTTTGCAGCGCACCTTGAAAACAGTCAGCCGCGCATTGACACACGTCTCAAGCTGTCCACCCGGCTAGTCTTTAACAATGATTTCACTGAGTTCGGGCTGAGTAACTTTATTGCCGAGATTTTGGTAAAAGCTAATGAATTTATTAAACAGGATGAAAAGCTGGTGATCAAATCGGATATTGCTGTATCAATGGATGCCCAGCAGGTAGCGATAAAACAATTACAGCTGACCGCCCTGGATACGACGACCCAGGCTGAGATTAATATTTCACAATTCCTGCAAAGCCCGTTTGTTCAGGGCAGCATCGAAGTGCTGCCGTTCAATGCCGTGGCGACGACGAAACGTGCAGGTATTGCATTGCCGGCGATGGCAAAGGCTGATGCGCTGCATCATGTATCACTGAAAACGAACATCAAGTTACAGGGTGAAAAACTGGAAGCAAATGATGTCAGTCTATTGATGGACGGCAGTACCTTAAGCGGCTGGCTGCATGTTATCAATTTAAGCAAGCAGCAATTACGCTACGATCTCGCCCTTGATCAGCTGAATGTCAATGATTACATGCCGCCGGTGGCGGAACAGGCGGTAAACGACAGGACAAAGTCCGGCGGCGTCATGGCGAGCAGCAATCCGGCAGCAGCGGGGGATGAAAAAATTAAACTGCCGCTTGAATTGCTGCGGCAACTCGATGTTGAGGGTGATTTACGCGTTAACTCATTAATCGCCAGTCAATACGAAATTAAGCAACTGTTAATGCGCACCTCGGCACAAAAGGGTGTGATCAATATTGATCCGCTTTCAATGCAGTTACTGGATGGGCAGCTTAACTCGGCCATTAAAATGAATGCGGTGAATGCGATTCCGGCTTATACGGTTAAGCTTGATGCAAAGCGGCTGCAGGCCGGACCGGTTGCCAATCCGATAATTGCAGGGATGATGGGAGAGAAACCGATAACCATGAAGGGAGCGGTTAACCTGGCAATGGATGTTAACACCAGGGGGGAAACCGTTAACCAGCTGAAAAAAGCCAGCTCCGGCCAGATCGTTCTCGATATGAATACAACCGAGGTTAATGGTTTCGATCCGGAATTTTATATGCGCTCCTCGGTGGCTAACTATATCGACAGCAAGGGCGCCGGTTTGTCAAAAACCATAATGGGCAATTATGAGCCGCGTGAGGTGACGGTATTTGACAAGATACACAGTACCGTCAAGCTGGCAGATGGCAAGGCCACCACCAAAGACTTCTTAATGGATTCCCTGCGGGTGCAGGTCAGGGCTGAGGGCCAGGTCGATATTATGCAGAACAGTATGGATGTGACCTCATCGATTAAGTTGCCGCGCGGTCAAACGGTACTGGAAAAAATCCTGGATGAACCGATGTTTGTCCGGGTGCATGGCCCGTTTGAAAACCTGGCGTATGATATCGACACCGACCGTCTGAAAAAATCTACCACCGATGTTCTTGAGAACGAGGCGAAGGCAAAACTGGAGGCCGAAAAGCAGCGATTAAAAGCCAAAGCCGATGAAGAGAAACGACGCGCCGAAGAAAAAGCCAAACAGGAACTGCAAAAGAAGGCGGATGAGCTTCAGGACGAATTGAAAAACAAGCTGAAAGGTTTATTTTAGGCAGGTTCTCTATGAATGTTTTTGCCGCGTCCCTGCTTGGCTGGTATCGACAGTACGGACGTTTCGATTTGCCCTGGCAGCAGGACAGGTCCCTGTACCGCACCTGGGTTTCCGAGATCATGTTGCAGCAAACCCAGGTAGCCACGGTGATACCCTACTATGAACGTTTCATACAACACTTTCCGGATTGTGATTCGCTGGCCCGGGCATCAGTGGATGATGTCTTGCTGCTTTGGTCCGGGCTGGGGTATTACAGCCGGGCAAGAAATCTGCACAAGGCCGCGATTCTTGTTGTTGAAAAATTTAAGGGCAGGTTTCCATTCCGCTATGATGAGGTACTGGCATTGCCGGGTATCGGGCCTTCCACCGCCGGCGCCATTCTTGCGCAGGCATTGGGGAAGCGCCATACGATTCTCGACGGCAACGTGAAACGGGTGCTGGCGCGTTACCATGCAATTGATGGCTGGCCGGGACAGCCAGCCGTTGAAAAGCAGTTATGGCAATGGGCTGAAGACCATACGCCGGAAAAGGATGTCGCCGATTATACCCAGGCAATCATGGATTTGGGCGCTACGATCTGCACCCGTGCTGCCGCAAAATGCGAGCTTTGTCCATTGATGGTGGAATGCAGGGCTTACCTGCAGGGGCGTGTCGCGGAGCTGCCGACCAAAAAACCGAAAAAAGCCCTGCCGGTGCGTAAAAAACGGTTGTTGATTATTCGCAATGATAAAGGGCAATATTTGCTGGAAAAACGGCCGCCTGCCGGCATCTGGGGCGGATTATGGAGTTTGCCTGAACTCGTCATGGAGCAGCAGGTCGATGAGTCAGTCAAACAAAACTGGCAATTAACCGTAAGCGAGTACCGTGATTTGCCGGTGTTTCGCCACACCTTTAGCCACTTTCATCTTGATATTACGCCATGCGAGGTACAGGTTGTCTCGCAGGGGCTGTCGGTTGCTGATAATAACGTGTATCAGTGGCAGACCGATATCACGAAACTCGCACTTGCAGCACCGGTAAGTGCTATCTTGCAATCCGGCTGATTTTTATTGGTTGTCACAACTGCCATGTTAACTGCCTCAGACATATGTGGTGAACATCTATCAGCAACACGCCGTAAAACCATCCATCGTGGCTCAACACCCGCATCCCTGCGGGTGATGGTTGCTGATAGATGTACACCACATATGTTTCAGCTAGAAGTAAACCAGTCCTAGCCCGGATATTTCATAGGAACGCTGAAAATATAACTTAACATTATGAGTCCATTAATAAATATTAGTATATTAGCAAAACACACTATGTACCGGGTATCGCTATACAGTTTTTGGAAAAATCTCAGCGGCCATTTTGACCGATTCGCCTGTAACCATAGCTATGGCTATGCTTTTCGGCTAATCAGCCAAACTGACTCGCTGAGATTTACCCAAAATTCTG
>JAJDNP010000125.1 GCA_022340645.1 Gammaproteobacteria bacterium
CCTGTTAAAATTATAACGGATATTTATTATTAACCCGGCAATAATATATGTCGCCGTGTTAATAATAGAGCTGATACTAAAGTGTCAACTTTATTTGGAACAAAAACGGCTCCTTCGGGAGCCGTTTTTTTAAAAAAAAAAAGTTTAAGGATTTACAATTACCCTGATAACTGGTTAGATTGCATTTACTAATGGAATAAACACATCAATCAGGAAGATTAAACATGGACATCGTCTTTAAGGCATGGAACTGCTGGATCAGGCTGACCTATTCATATAGGCCAGTTTTTGCACACCATTCAAATCTTGACGCCAGTTTTCATTTGACCGACTGCTTCCTGATGAAAACAGTCGACCAGAACTTTAAACATCTCTGTTTAATATATCACGTTATAAATACTGAATATTTTGCACGTTTCGTTATAACCCGTTACTCAACCGATTCATTTCCTTTCAGGCAATTCCAGTTTCGCAACACGATATCAAACCACGATTTTTGGGGCGCATTTCTGCGCAATTTTTAACGACAAGGAGTAATAAAATGGAAAAACTTAAAGTCACATCATACTGTCTTACGCTTTTAACCGGCAGCCTGGCTGTCAGCAGTCACGCGGCAATCGTCATTAATGAAATTGATTATGACCAGGCAGGTACCGACACTGCTGAATTTATTGAGTTATTCAATTCAGGGGTGTCAGCGCTATCGCTTGATAACTATTCGGTAGATTTAATCAATGGCGCTGATTCATCCAGTTATCGAACCATAAATTTAACAGGATTCAGCATCAACGCGGGCGGTTATTTCGTGATGTGCGGTGACGCTGCACTGGTAGCAAATTGCGACTACAGCTTCACCACGACAAATGGCTGGTTTCAGAATGGCTCGCCCGACGCCGTTGCACTCTACGATAATAATAGCTTGTTACAGGATTCGTTGTCATACGAAGGTACGCTGATACCCTTCACCGAAGGTAATGCTTTAAGCGTTAGCGACAACAATACCGACATTGTCAGTATTGCCCGCATTACCGATGGGGTGGATAGCAATGATAATGATGCAGATTTTAAGCCTGGCTGCATCACACCGGGTTCAGCCAATATTATGGGCTCTGGCGACTGTTCTGCATTGGACGTTAGTGCGGTACCCGTACCCGCCGCTGCCTGGTTGTTCGGCTCAGGATTGGCGGGTCTGCTTGGTCTTGCCAGGAGAAAATAAAAAAACTGCTTGTTTGTCGTTGGTCGATAGACGTTTGTCATATGACAAACGACTAAAGACCAACGACATATAACTTATGAGCTGTGCTATTAACCCTGAATAAACTCAATCAACTTTGTTATCCTGTCGATTGTTTTCTCCTTGCCCAGTAAATCCAGCGTGGTGTCGATTGACGGTGAAGTGGTTGAACCGGTAACGGCTATGCGCAGCGGCTGTGCGACCTTTGGAAAACCGACTTCTTTTTCATTGACCACCTGCTGAATGGCATGATGAATATCATCGGCATACCACTGCTCAATGCCGGTAAACTTCTCGCTGGCAGACAACAATATTTCGACTGTGCCAAGCTTGATGTGTTTCTTTAATGCTGCAGGGTCGTATGCGGACACCGGCTGATAAAAGAAACGGCAGTTCTCTACCATTTCAACCAGTGTTTTACTACGTTCACGCAGCAGCAGGACAACTTCTTTCAGGCCCGGCCCGCTGTCGATATCGATGCCGTGTTCCATCATGTAAAACGCCAGCTGTTTGGCAATATCCACCGGGTCAAGAATCATCATGTACTGCTGGTTGTACCACTGCAATTTTTCGATACTGAAATTCGAAGACGACTTGTTGATATCCCTGATATCAAAGTTTTCAATCATTTCTTCAAGCGTGAAAATCTCCTGGTCACCGTACGACCAGCCAAGGCGCACCAGGTAATTAATAACCGCTTCACGCAGGTATCCCTGTTCGTGATACTGCATTACGCTTACCGCACCATGACGCTTTGAAAGCTTTTTACCATCATGCCCGTTAATCATCGGCAGGTGCGCGTATTCAGGAATGTCGGCGCCAAGCGCTTTTAGAATGTTGATCTGCCGTGGTGTATTGTTAAGATGATCATCTCCCCGGATGACGTGAGTTATCTTCATATCCCAGTCATCAACCACAACCGTCAGGTTATAGGTCGGTGTGCCATCGCTGCGCAGTAGAATTAAATCATCCAGTTGCTGGTTATTTATTACTACCGTGCCACGCACATGATCCTTGATAACAACGTCACCATCCAGTGGATTTTTAAAGCGGATAACGGTATCGTCAGCAGCCGTTAGTCCCTTGTCACGGCAGCAGCCGTCATACTTGGGCTTTTCCCTGTTTGCCATCTGCTGCTCACGCAGTTTTTCCAGACGCTCCCTGGAACAGTTGCAGTAGTAGGCATGCCCGGTATCAAGCAGTTGCTGGATAACTTCACGATAACGGTCAAACCGCTGCGTCTGGTAGTATGGACCTTCATCATGTTCCAGTCCCAGCCATTCCATACCGTCGATGATGGCATCGACTGCTTCATCTGTTGAACGCTCTCGATCGGTGTCCTCGATACGCAGCACAAATTCACCTTTCATCTTCTGCGCATACAGCCAGCAGAACAGAGCCGTGCGCGCACCGCCAATATGAAGATAACCGGTAGGGCTGGGAGCGAATCTTGTGCGAACTTTCATAATAATGCTGTTACTGATTAATTTTGGTGGCGTATTTTAGCTTTAAATGAGGTCCTTTGTCTTTGGTCTTTGGTCTTTGGTCTTTGGTCTTTGGTCTTTGGTCTTTGGTCTTTGGTCTTTGGTCTTTGGTCTTTGGTCTTTTGACAAAAGACTGACGACTAACGATGAAGGACATAAAAGTTTAAAATACTCTAATGTCAGTCAGATCAAATACCATAGATTACGATCAACTCCTGCAAAAGATAGCAGGATGGTCTGCGGAACTAGGCTTTCAGCAACTGGGGGTAACAGATATCGATTTATCTGCGCATGAGAAACATCTGAATGACTGGCTGGCTGCGGGTTTTCATGGCGAAATGGAATTCATGAGCAAGCATGGCCGTAAACGCAGTCACCCGGAAGCACTCATCCCCGGCACCTGCCGTGTTATTTCTGTACGTATGGATTATATGCCGCCGGACAGCGAACTCTCTGCAACGGTGCTGGACAACCCGCAACTGGGTTTTATCTCGCGTTATGCGCTGGGCCGCGATTACCATAAAGTCATGCGCAAACGATTACAGAATCTGTGCGATAAAATCCAGGCGCACATTGGTGATTTTGGTTACCGGGCATTTGTTGACAGCGCGCCTGTACTGGAAAAAGCGCTGGCTGAAAAATCAGGACTGGGCTGGATTGGCAAACATACCAATTTGATTAATCAATCCGCAGGCTCCTGGTTTTTCCTGGGCGAAATTTATACGGACCTGCCACTGCCGGTAACTCGCCCGATGAGCGTTCAGGCAGCTGAAAACCATTGCGGCACCTGTACGGCCTGCATCAATATCTGCCCGACAAAGGCAATCATTGCGCCTTACAGGCTTGATGCGAGACGCTGCATTTCATACCTGACGATTGAGTTGCACGGCAGTATACCGATGGAACTACGTAACAGCATGGGTAATCGTATCTATGGCTGCGATGACTGCCAGCTATGCTGCCCCTGGAACCGTTTTTCCCGGACCACCATGGAAGACGATTTTTTTACCCGCCACCCGCTTGACGCACCAGACCTGCTGCAACTTTTCAACTGGAGCGAACAGGAATTTCTAAAGTATACAGAAGGCTCCGCCATTCGGCGTATCGGTTACATACGCTGGCTGAGAAACATTGCAGTGGCGCTTGGCAACGCGCCGAAGACAGAAGAAACAATACGTGTTCTGGAACATAAAAAACAGGCATTCAGCGCCAACAGCATGCTTGTTGAGCACATAGACTGGGCTTTGAAACAAAGTTGATAAAAGATAAGTTGGCAGTTTTCAGTCGGCAGTTTGCAGTTAATACTACTTTTTCACCCTGAAAGTAGTTAAAGGTCTTTAGCTGTTAGGTCAAGTTCATATATAAAATTGTCCTCATTCATTAGCAATGACAAAATCCTGGTTTTAAGCTTTTACTGAAAACTGCCAACTTACCTTTGTATACGTTATAATAATTTCACTTTCGCCAGATAGCAGCCGCTTGCTGCCTAAATGTTTATGAGTAATCCTTTCGAATCCCCGGACAATCTTCAAAACCCAGATTCTGATAAGTTAGCAAGTACAGGCCAGGTGGAAGGTCACAAGCTGGCTGGTTTGCTGAACACTGCCAGCACGGACCAGCAGTTGCGCTCCCGGGTAAAACTGTTCGGCAACCTGCTTGGCAATGTGCTGCTGTCCAATGCGGGTGCGGAAGTTTACGATGCAGTCGAAAAACTGCGCGTCGGCTTTATTGATTTGCACAAGGAAGATGACGAGGAGAAGAGAGCAAATTTAATGAGGCTGATCGATTCGCTCGATGCAGATACCCTGACGCAGGTAGTGCGCGCCTTCAATACTTACTTCAACCTGGTGAACGTAGCAGAAGAAGCTTCGCAGTTACAGCTTCGCCGCCGCCAGATGCGCAGGGGCGAAGAATTATGGATTGGCTCCTTTGACTCTGCTATACGCAAGTTTGTCAGCCTGGGTATGTCCGCAGAGCGACTGCAGCATCTGCTTGACCGCTTGACTTATATTCCTGTCATCACGGCACACCCCACCGAAGCAAAGCGCCGCAGTATCCTGTACGGCCTGCGCCGGTTATTTCTGACCAATGAAAAATTGAACGATACCCGCCTTGGCAAAATACAGCGGCAGAAAGTGATCGGCGAACTGGAGACGCAGATTCATATCCTGTGGCGCACCAATGAGGTGCGCGAGAGCCGCCCGCAGGTGCGCGATGAAATTAAAAATGGTATTTATTACTTCAAGGAAAGCCTGTTTGATGCCGTTCCCGTGGTGTACAGAAATCTTGAAGATCGAATACAGCAACATTACCCCGGTGCCAAAATCAGGGTACCCAGTTTTCTAAGATTCGGTTCATGGATAGGCGGTGATCGTGACGGCAACCCGAATGTCACGGCCGACATCACGGAACTGGCGTTGCGCCTGCAGTCGAGAACGACGCTGGTGGAATATATGAAACGCCTGAATACCGCTTTCGAACACCTGACGCATTCCGACCAGTTATGTAAACCCAGCCGTGAATTCATCGACAGTCTTAATAAAGATGAGGCCATAAGCAGTGAAGTGTTTGTTAACGACCCGCTGGCTTACAAGCATTCACCCTACCAGCGAAAAATTGCATTTATGCGTTACCGTATAAAACAAAACCTGAATAAAACACGGGCGCTTATTGCTGATAATACCGCTGACGTAAGCCAGTGCAACCAGGCCTATGCATCGGAAAAAGACCTGTTAAATGATTTGCTGATAATCCGTGATTCGCTGTGCAGTCACGGGGATGAGAGAATCGCTGACATTGCCCTTAAAGACCTGATCCGGCTGGTAGAATCCTTTGGTTTTTACCTCATGCAGCTGGATGTACGCCAGGAATCGGCGCGTCACACGGCGGCCGTTGCACAAATACTGAAACTGAGCAACACTTTCCTGGATTACCACAGCCTGGATGAAGCCGAACGCATCAAATTGCTGTCCGACCTGATCCAGAACCAGTGCAGCGGCGTTGATTTTGATCGCTCGCAACTCGATGATGCTAACAGGGAAACACTGGCCGTGTTTGATGTTATCGAAAAAATGTACGATGAGATCAGCACACGTGCTCTTGGTGAATATGTCATCTCCATGACCCACCAGGCCAGCCATGTACTGGAAGTTATGCTGTTGGCCACGCTGGCTGGATTAGCCGGCAAAAAAGACGGTGACTGGTTCTGTAAAATCAATATTTCGCCGTTGTTCGAAACTATTGAAGACCTCACCCATATCGAGTCGGTGCTTGGCCGTTTATACAATGACGAAATATATAAAATACTGTTGAAAGCATCCGGCAACCTGCAGGAAGTAATGCTGGGGTACTCGGACTCATGTAAAGACGGCGGCATACTGGCCTCATCATGGCAATTATATGAAGCCCAGAAAAAAGTGATGAAGCTGGCCGATTCACACCATATAAACTGCCGTTTATTCCATGGCCGCGGCGGCACCATCGGCCGTGGCGGCGGCCCCACCCACGAATCTATCCTGTCTCAGCCGGAAGGCACGGTGCATGGCCAGATAAAATTCACCGAGCAGGGCGAAGTCCTGTCCAACAAATACAGCAACCCGGAGACGGCGGTCTACGAATTAACGCTGGGCGTTGCCGGTTTGATGCTGGCCAGCAGGTACCAGACACTGCCCGGCAAATCGACCGCCACGGATGAATACATAACCATCATGCGTGAGATCAAGACTTACGGTGAAGACTGCTACCGGCAGTTAACCGATAACACGGAAGGCTTCCTCGACTACTTTTATGAAGCCACACCGGTCAGCGAGATTTCATTAATGAATATTGGCTCTCGCCCCTCGCATCGTAAACCGGGCGACCGCTCCAAATCATCGATTCGCGCCATTGGCTGGGTATTCGGCTGGGCGCAGGCGCGACAGACATTACCGGCCTGGTATGGTATCGGCACCGCCCTGTATCAATGGATAGGGCACGATGCCTCGCGTCTGAAAAAGCTGCAGGAGATGTACGAGCACTGGCCGTATTTCAGGGCGCTATTAAGTAATACTGAAATGGCTTTATACAAAACCTATATACGGACTGCAAAAGAATATTCGGAACTGTGCCTTTCCGCAGAAACCGGCAAACGCATCTTCGAAATGATAAGGGATGAACATGACCGCACGCTGGAAATTACATTACGCGTCGCAAACATGGCGCACCTGCTGGATGACATACCGCCTCTTGCGCTGTCATTAATGCGCAGGGACCCATACCTGGATCCGCTAAACCATATACAGATTAAACTGCTGAGACGTTATCGTGACAGTTCTCTGGATGAAGCAGAACGCCAGAAATGGCTGGGGCCCCTGTTACGCAGCATTAATGCTATTGCCGCGGGTATGCGTAATACGGGGTAATGAAATATTCTTTGGTCCTTCGTCTTAAGTCCTTCGTCTTTGGTCTTTTGATAAACGACAAACGACTACTAACAAACGACCTCTTATTAACCCTTCATGATCTAAATCAATAGCTTTTTTTCAGACTCAGCTAATATATAACTTATGAACATAATAACTAATATTGTTGCTGGTATTCTTTTACTGTTTATCACGGTATTCCTGTTGCGCCTGGCTTATACGATTTTTATGAACTTGAAGAATGGTCGTAAATTTTACGATTCGCTTGACCAGGAATTTAAAAAGCTACGCTTAAACAGCATGCTCGGCGCACTGGGAATTGATAAAACCGCCTATCTCTATCAAACCAGGGTCAAGGATATTCAACGCCACATGAACAATTGTTCTGCATGTGAAAATACTGATGAATGTGACGAAAAGCTGTCTTCAGCAGATCTGGATGTTACCAGGATCGAATTTTGCAATAACGAGTCGGAACTGAAAGAAATCAAACAGCAAATACAACAGCATTAGTCCGCGAATAACGCCAACGACGCAAATAAAACATTGTTAAATCCACAGATTAACGCAGATAAACACTGATATTTAAAACATAAATATTTTATCTGTGTTTATCTGCGTTAATCTGTGGATAATATTCTTATGCTTTTTTTTGCGTCGTTGGCGTTATTCGCGGACTAAATGTCTTTACGCAGCCTGAACAGGAATCTGGTTGGATTTACGAATTATCTGATTATCGCGATTGAGGTAAACCAGGGTAGGTTTAAAGTTTGCCACTTCATGCTGTAACAGTCTGGCATAACTGCAGATTATAACGCGGTCGCCTTTGTTGGCTTTGTGTGCCGCTGCGCCGTTCACGGAAATTACACCGCTACCCGCTTCAGCCTGAATAGCATAGGTAATAAAGCGCTCACCATTATTTAGATTATAAATATGGATCTGCTCATATTCATTTATGTTGGCAGCAGACAGCAGGTCTGCGTCGATCGCGCATGAACCTTCATATTCCAGTTCAGTTAGCGTAACCGTTGCCTGATGAAGTTTTGATTTTAAAAGTGTAATTTCCATAATCTTTGGTTCTCCGCCAATATTACTTTGACAGAGCAGTACCCGGTAAATTCTTCGAAGGTGGCTGTATAATATCGCAGCCACCATAAAACGCGTATATTATCGTTTATACACGAATTTGCATCAAGCCCAGATACAGGCCCTCGTTCAGCTTTTTGCTGATTTGACAAATCTCACATTATCAATCAGGCGTGTGTTACCTAATTTTGCCGCCGCCAGAATAACAAGCTCTGTATTGGCAGTTATATCAGCCGGGGAGACTTTTTCCAGCCTTTCAGCCTCCCTGAGTGTAACGTAATCGACGATAAATCCTTGTTTTTGCAAAGTAGCGACAGCATTTTTTTCCGCCTCGTCAACATTAACACCCCGATCTATCTGCTGACGGCAAAACGCCAGGGCTTTCGACAGGTAACGGCTCGTCGCTCTATCTGCGGAATTTAGATAATTATTACGTGAACTCATTGCCAGACCATCCGCTTCACGTTTGATGGCACCGGCGATAATTTCCACTGGCAAATCAAGGTCATTTACCATTTGCCTGACAACCAGTAACTGCTGAAAGTCTTTTTCACCAAATACAGCACAATCAGGCTGCACCATGTTAAACAGCTTTAAAACAACCGTACATACACCGGTAAAGAAGCCTGGGCGAAACTCGCCTTCCAGTATATCTGACAGTTTCGGTACCTGAACAAAAGTATTCTGTTGATCACCATTGGGATAAACTATCTGCGTATCCGGGGTGAACACCAGGTCAACACCCAGCATTTGCAGTTGCTTTAAATCATCTTCCAGCGTGCGAGGGTAACTTGCAAAATCTTCACCCGGTGCAAACTGCAGGGGGTTAACGTAAATACTGACCACGACACGGACAGCATGCTGGTGTGCAATTTCAACCAGTGACAGATGCCCGTCATGCAAATTCCCCATCGTTGGCACAAAGGCAATGCGCTCATCATTTTTGCGCCACATAGCTGTCTGTTCGCGCAATTGTTTAATATTCTGACAAACAATCATGGCCTGAAAATATGGATCAGCTGTTATTAATGCGACTTACTTGAACACATGTTCAGCAGCGGGGAATTCACCCTGTTCTACCGCAGAAACATAGTGTTGAATGGCCTCTTCAATGCTGTTTGCCGATGCCATGAAGTTTTTACTGAATTTAGGTCGCAGTCCTAAACTGATGTCAAGGATGTCATACAGCACCAGGATCTGACCATCGCAATCAGCACTGGCGCCGATGCCAATAACAGGAATATCCAGCGCCTCGGTAATTTTACTGGCAAGGACTTCCGGCACACATTCAAGCAGCATCATATCAGCACCAGCGTGCTGTAAAGTTAAGGCATCATCCAGCATCTTATCTGCTGCCGCCTGTTCCCTGCCCTGCACCAGGTAACCGCCAATCTTATGCACGTACTGCGGTTGCAGGCCTAAATGCGCACACACAGGAATCCCATTTCGACTTAGTGCAGCGACCGTTTCCGCCTGGTCAGCGCCGCCCTCAAGTTTCACCATGTGAGCGCCACCCTGCTTCATAAACAGGCCAGCATTTAATACCGCTTCATCCACGGTAGTGAAGCTCAAAAACGGCATATCGGTAATCAGCAGGCTTTTATTTAAGCCCCTGGCGACACACTGTGTGTGATACAGCATATCTTCTACAGAGACAGGTAAAGTCGTTTCCTCACCCTGGATAACCATGCCTAATGAATCACCGACAAGCACAACATCAACGCCGGATTTTTCCAGTATCTGTGCAAAGCTGGCGTCATATGCCGTGAGACAGGCAATCTTTTCCTTTGCCCGTTTCATTTCGGCCAGCCGGCGAACGGTTACTTTTTTTCCTGTATCGCTCTGTGTACTCATTTACAAAAAGGTCTCTGGTTTTTGGTTTTTAGAGAAATCGCGGATTAAGATCCGCTCCTACACACTGTTCACTATTCACTGTTATCTATTCACTGCACTAAAGTGCCAGTTGTGCTGGATTGAAATAATGACGCCCGGATTGTACTTCCAGTATCTGCTCGTACAGCAGCGCATAGTCGGCGTCATTATTTGCAAAATCAATATCAGCTGCATTCACAATCAATAACGGCGCATTATCATAACGATAAAAAAACTGAATATATGAATCGCATAATCGCTGCAAATAAGCTGTTTCAATAAATCGCTCGTGTTTTAATCCGCGTTTGTGTATGCGTTCCAGCAATACTTCTACCGGCGCCTGTAAATAAACAACGAGGTCAGGCTGCAGAATATCGATGGTTAAACTCGCATAAACCTGCTCATATAAATCAAGCTCATCCGCATCTAATGTTAGCTCTGCGAATAAACGATCCTTTTCAATTAAAAAGTCCGCCACGCGTACAGGATTAAACATATCTTCCTGCTTCATGGCTTTCAACTGGCGTGCGCGCTGCAGTAAAAAAAACAGCTGCGTCGGCAGCGCTGCCGCCCTTGGGTCGCCGTAGAACTTTTCAAGGAACGGATTTTCATCCGCAGCCTCAAGCAGCAGGTCTCCGCCAAATGAGGCAGAAAGCCGGTTGGCCAGCGTTGTTTTACCGACACCTATCGGCCCCTCGATGACAATAAAACCAGGGCCTTCCGGCGTTAATTCCGATGCTGGCTGTTTTTGTTTGAATTGAGAACGCATTCAGTAATCTCTACAAATTGGCCCTGCGAACCGGCATGAATAATCTGAATTTACCTCGGTTGTCAACCCGGTAGCCGATTCTACACACGACTCTACCATCGCATTTAACATACCTTTTCCCGGTATTTCCACCTCGGGATTTAACTTCAATAACGGCAAATAAACAAAATCGCGCTGGCAGATGCCCGGATGCGGTATTGTTAAGTCCTTGGCAGCAATCTGCTGATCTGCAAACAGCAATATATCCAGATCAATCGTCCGTTCACCCCAGTGACGTTTTTTTACCCTGCCCTGCTGCTGTTCAATCAGCTGGCAGTGGTTTAACAGCTGTTTTGCCTCTAATACGGTTTCAATCTCAATGACCGCATTTACATAATCGGGCTGGTCTTCTGGCCCCATCGGTTTGCTTGTGTAATAACCTGAATCGGCTAACACCCGGGTCCCGGGCAAACTTTCCAGGGCAAGGATTGCTTGTTTTATCTGTAAAAAAGGTTGCTCGATATTACTGCCTAAACCTATGTAAACCTTGCCTGGCTTTGTTGTGCTGGTACTCACGGCTCTGGGTTTTCAGGTTTCTTGTTTTTTGCTGCATGACTTTGCTTGGGCCTGGCGCGTTTTTTCCTGCTGGTTTGCTTTGCCCGGCTGAACAAGCTGTTTTGCTGTTGCTCGGCGGTCATGTTTTGTAACTCGGTCCACCACTTGCAGTCCTGTTTCAGGCTGTCACTATTTTCACCTTCAGCCGCCTGTGCCCGGATACACAGGAAATCATATGCCGCGCGAAATTTCGCATGCTCAAGCACGGACATCGCACGCTTTCCCGAGCGGTAATGAAATCTGGTTTGCAATCCCCAGATATCTCGCATTGTTGTAGTAAACCGCTTTGGTATGGAAACGCTGGAAACCTGCCGGCTTAAAACCTTTGTCGCCGCTTTTTGTATGGCAATCGAATACGGCATACCGTTTTCAACAAGTTTGCGCGTGCCCAGGTCTACCGAGTCCCATAACAGCGCCGCCAGTAAAAATGCCGGTGTTACCCGCATGTCGTTTAGAATACGATCATCCGTATTTTTCATGGCAACTAATAGAACCTGTTTTACTGTTTCGTCCTGTTTAATTGATTTCGCCGCATCAGGGAACAGGTATTGAAGCAGATCGAACTCCACTAATAATTCAAAACTGCGTACGGCATGTCCCGAATGAAATAATTTAAGCGTTTCTTCATACAGGCGTGCTGGCGGAATGTCAGCTAACAGGTGGCCCAGTGTATAGATCGGCGATTTACTTGCCTCGTCAATTTCAAATCCCAGCTTTGCCGAAAAACGCAGCGCACGCAGCATTCTTACCGGGTCTTCACGGTAACGTGTTTCAGCATCACCAATTAAATGCAGGCGCCGCTTGATAATGTCTTCATAACCGCCGACGTAATCAATGACACTGAAGTCGGATATATCGTAATACAATGCGTTAGCGGTGAAATCGCGCCGCCAGACATCATTCGCCAGTTCACCAAAAACGTTATCGCGAACAATACGGCCGCTTTCGTTTTGCACGCCTGACTGGGTTAGATCATGATCGTTGCGGTAGGTGGCAACTTCGATAATTTGCCGGCCAAAATGAATATGGGCGAGCCTGAATCGGCGGCCAATCAAACGGCAGTTGCGAAATAACCTGTTTACCTGTTCAGGGGTTGCATCAGTGGCCACGTCAAAATCTTTCGGTTTGTGGCCGAGTAATAAATCCCTCACTGCACCGCCCACCAGGCAGGCCTGGTAACCGGCATTATGCAGGCGATATAATACTTTCAGCGCATTTGAATCAATATCGTCACGTGATATGCTGTGTTCGCTGCGCTTCAGAATCAACGGCTGATTCCCGCCTGAACTTGCCGCACCCGCAGATGCTGTCTGTGCTCGCCCGGACGTGCGCCTGCCTTCTCGTTTGGGCTCACGTTTTGATGATGAAGCCTTTTTCCTGTCCGGCTTGTTGGTAATAGATTTTATCCAGTTCAGCATGTTAGTCGAATTCTTTCAATACCAGGGTTAAACCATCGCCAATCGTTAACAGGCTTTTAGTCACACGATTATCTTGTTTCAGCATCTCATTAAAGCGCCGTATGGCTCTAGTCCCAGGTTCAGTATTGTTCGGATCGGCAACTGCGCCGGACCATAACGTATTATCAACAGCAATAATCCCACCTTTTCTTAACAGGCGCAAAGCCATTTCATAATACATCACATAGCTCTGTTTATCGGCATCAATAAATACAAAATCAAAGCTATTTTCAGCGCCATTATCAAGCAGCATCTGCAATGTCTTTTCCGCCGGCTGCAGGTACAGATCTATTTTTTCCTGCAGCTTTGCCAGCGCCCAGTACCTCTCTGCGATGTCTGTCCATTGAGGTGAAATATCACAACAGATCAGCTTGCCGTCTTTCGGCATCGCCCTGGCAACGCAGATTGAACTATAACCTGTGAAAGTGCCAATTTCGATAGCGCGCTTTACGTCCATCAATTTAATCAGCAATGACATAAACTGGCCCTGCTCGGGCGAGATTTGCATCTCTGAATATTCCAGCTGCGCGGTTTCTTCGCGTAACTGGCGCAGCAGATCGGGCTCATCGACAGCAACATCACAAAGGTAGCCGTAAATGCGGTCATCAATAGACAGCGTTCGATTGCTCACGATAATGGAATAACCTGAAAAGATCCGAATAAAATGAAAGCATGAAATTATATCAAAAACAGAGACTTGTAAAAACCATGTTAAGGCATATTATAAAAATAATGTGGCGCCCAGTTACTTTCTATTAGCGGCAGGTAGAGGCGGGTCGTCATGTCTGTCTGTGAGTGTCGGTCGCAGGGATGCGACCGTAAAGCCTGCAGGGATGTATTCACGGCATCTCCCAGACAGACATGACGGCCCGCCCATCGGTTAATTTAGTATCTTTGAACTTGTAATAGAATCCTGCTTATTCAGGCAACAAAATAATACCTTCACTGCGGTATTTACAGTAATCCTGCAGAATCTGCCGATGATCGAACGCCAGTTCAACATCAATATTGAATGGATCAAACAGTGCAATATCTTTGGCATCATCTGCCGCGACAGGCTTGCCGTTAGCGCTGCCAATGAACACGCTGCACACCGTATGCCCCCTGTAATCACGCTTCGGATTGGAGTAGATGCCCAACAATATATCCAGTTCGACTTCCAGGCTGGTTTCTTCCAGTGCTTCGCGGCGCGCAGCAGTAGCAATGGTTTCGCCCACTTCCACAAAACCGCCGGGAATAGCCCAGCCGTAAGGCTCGTATTTCCGTTCGATAAGCACGATCGGTTTATCGTCTATCATCGTCATTTCGATGATGACATCGGCGGTTAATAGCGGGGTTACGGGTTTGGTCATTTTATTAGTTGGCAGTTGGCAGTTGGCAGTTGGCAGTTGGCAGTTGGCAGTTGGCAGTTGGCAGTTGGCAGAAATTTTAAACCATTACTGCTACTTGCAATACAGTTTTTCGCTTTTAACTGATAACTGCCTGCTGCAAACTGATAACTTCTCTCTACATACTATTTTTAAATCGGCGCAGCTGCTCGCGTTCTCGTTTGTCCGGTTTGCGTTTTGGCACGGGCCTGGATGAAGAAGCCAGCTTTTTGATTTCCTGTTCCTGCCCGCGCTTTAACCGGCTTTGTTCCGATTCCTCATAGCTTAATACCGCTTCCCTGGCAGGCTGCCGTGTCTTATGAATACCCCTGATTGTAACTTCGAACAGGACACCGTTTTTCTGAATGGAGAGGAAGTCGCCGATTTTTACCGGGCGCCCCGCTTTAACACGCTGGCCGTTTAAATGCACTTTCCCGCCATTAACCGCATCGCTAGCCAGCGAACGCGTTTTGAAAAAACGCGCTGTCCATAACCACTTGTCTATTCGTAAAGTTTCATCCATTCAGCTTAAAGTCCGCAAATAAATTAAGACATAAATCCTATTTTTTCCGCGAATGAACGCAAATAAACGCAAATGTTTAAAAAACTATAATAGCTTTAATTTGCGTTCATTCGCGTTCATTTGCGGAAAAGTATATCTTTAATTCGCTAATAACTTATTCACGCGTTTAACAAACCCGGCGGCATCTTCCAGCGGCGTACCTGCTGCCAGTTGCGCCTGTTCGAATAATAAATTCGTGTAATCTTCAAACAGCTCGTCATCGGTGATTTCATTGAGTTTTTTCACCAGGGCATGGTCCGGATTTAACTCGAGTATGGGCTGTGCTTTTGGCGCATACTGCCCTGCCGCTTCCAGAATCTTTTGCATCTGGGCGCTCATATCATGCTCTTCCAGCACCAGGCACGAAGGCGAATCTGTTAACCGTTGTGATAAACGAATCTCCTTGACCTTGTCACCTAGCACTTTTCCAGTATGTTCTATCACCGAAGCAAACGTTTTTTCAGCTTCTTCCAGCTCCTTCTTGTCTGCTTCCTCTTCGATGTCCAGCGTACCGCGTGCGACAGACTGCAGTTTCTTGCCATCGAATTCAGTCAGGTGTGACACCAGCCATTCATCAACCCGGTCGCTGAGTAGCAGCACTTCGACACCTTTTTTCCTGAATACTTCAAGGTGAGGGCTGTTTTTTGCCGCGGTGTAGTTATCCGCCACGATGTAGTAAATCTTGTCCTGGCCTTCCTGCATACGGGAAACGTAATCATCCAGGGTGACGTTCTGTTCATTATTGTCATTGTGCGTGCTGGCAAACATCAGCAATTTGGCAATGCGTTCCTTGTTGGCAAAGTCTTCAATCGGGCCTTCTTTCAGCACCTGGCCGAAAGACTTCCAAAAAGTCGCATATTTCTCTTTATCGTCCTTCTGCATCGATTCCAGCATCGACAGTACTTTCTTGACCGAAGCCCCGCGGATGCGGTCGATCACCTTGTTCTGCTGCAGGATTTCGCGCGACACGTTCAGCGGCAGGTCATCGGAATCAATGACGCCTTTAACAAAACGCAGGTAGGTCGGCATCAAATGCTCGGCATCATCCATTATAAAAATACGTTTGACATAAAGTTTTACGCCGCGCTTGTGATCACGGTCAAACAGATCAAACGGCGGGTTGCTCGGCACATAAAGCAGCGAAGTGTAACTCTGGTTGCCTTCCACCTTGGAATGTATCCAGCTCAGTGGATCCGCAAAGTCCAGGCTTACATGCTTGTAGAATTCCCTGTACTCTTCATCGCTGATATCCGCTTTATCACGCGCCCATAATGCAGAGGCACTGTTTACACGCTCAAGTTTGGTAACTGGATTACCATCCTCATCTTTTTTAACTTCGCCTTTATCGTCACGCTCCTCTTCTGCCATCAGCACCGGAATCGAGATATGATCTGAATAGCGTTTAATAATGTTCTTTAAGCGGAACTCGCTGGCAAACTCAGTCTCACCTTCTTTAAGGTGCAGTGTCACCCTGGTGCCGCGGCCAGCTTTTTCGATATTCTCAAGAGAGAAACTGCCTTCTCCATCAGATTCCCAGCGGACACCCTCTTCTGCCGATGCGCCCGCACGGCGTGTATCCAGCGTCACTTTATCAGCCACGATGAAGCTGGAATAAAAACCGACACCAAACTGACCAATCATCTGTGCGTCCTTGGCCTGGTCACCACTCATTGCCTCAATGAATTTTTTTGTACCCGAGCTGGCAATAGTGCCAATATTATCAATCACTTCCTGGCGCGACATACCAATACCATTATCTATAATGGTAATCGTTTTTGCCTTGTCATCGAATTCAACCCTGATCGACAACTCGGAATCGCCTTCATAGAGGCTGTCATTTGCTAATGCCTCAAAACGCAGCTTGTCACATGCATCGGATGCATTAGAAACCAGCTCTCTAAGGAATATCTCCTTGTTTGAATACAGTGAATGGGTCATCAAATGTAGTATTTGACGGGCTTCGGTTTGAAATTCGAGGGTTTCTTTGCTCGCTTCAACGCTCATTTTTTACTCCATAGATAGATTGCCAATAATAATGCTGCTGTAAATGGGGACATTCTCTGTATTATCAAGTCAAAAAACAGAAATGTTAAAAGCAATTTTTTCCGCAAATGAACGCAAATAAAATCTTTTTATTTCCACTGATAAACGCAGATAAAGATATTTTATGCTTTTAAACATCTGCGTTTATCTGCGTTCATCTGTGGATAATATTCTTTTGTTTTTAAAAATTTGCGTTCATTTGCGGATGAATTTAATAAGTTTTTCTGAACATAAGGTATAGGAGTCGAAAAAAAACCGACACCTGTACATGCAGGACAATAATTAAATCACGCCTTCAAGCTGTAACAGCCTGCGTTTAATATCCAGCATGCTGCCTGCTGTTTCACCGGAATAACCGCCAATACCATTTGCGGCAACCACTCGATGACAGGGAATAATGATTGGCAGTGGATTATGCCGGCAGGCGTTACCCACGGCACGGGGAGAGGTTTTGAGTATTTTTGCTATTTCGCCATAGCTGCGTGTTTCGCCGTAAGGAATTTGCAATAACTGATTTAATACTTTTTCCTGAAAGGGGGTGACGTTTAACTTTATATCAGCATTGATATTTTTTGTTTTCGATCCAGGTTTAAGATATTTTTCAATTTTATTCTTAACCGCTTGCGCCTGCTTATTTGACGCTGCTTTAACCGGCGTTTTCTTTAAATAATCAATTTTAATTAATCTCGACCCGTCAAACCGCAATCCAATGGTTGCAATATCAGTCCAAAAAACCACCGCATAGTCTTGCGGACTTTCACTGTTCACTGTTAACTGTTCACTTTTCACTGCTTTTTTAATGCGCTTTTCAATAAATGGATTTTCTGCAGGTTCTGATCAATTAATGCCTTGCGAGTGTCACTGGCGGTAATAACCAGTAGATCAGAATAAACTTTTTCGGCATCATAATAAATACCGGCAAGCATCAGCGCTCTACCTGCTTTGAAACGGGCAGACTGCGCCCACAGGTCATTTTCTGCGCCACTTACCGCATGTGCTGACTGCAGATAAAACAGCGCTGCCTTATCATATTGTTCTAATGAGAAATAAGATTCGGCCTTCCAGTAATATATTTCTCTTTTTAACTGTTCATCCAGGCCATCAATATAAATCAAATCAAATAATTTAATCGCCCGTTCATGCTGCTGTACCGTCTGGAAATCGAATACCACCTGAATATAACGATCCAGTTCAGCGCGTGTAATTTTCGGTTTCTCGGAAAACATTGTACGTATTAAAGCTTCACTCTGATCATATTCACCCTGCAATATCAGCACCCGCGCTTTGCGCATACGCCAGTCAAACAAGGTTTTACCTTCTGGCGGCTGTTTCAGGCTTTTCATTATTGTCGCCGCTTCGTAGTAATCCCCTTCAGACAGCGCATAATCCACCAGCCGGTAACGCACTTCATCAGGCAGCACATTCACATCGCTGACCTTGCTGCTATGCAGGTAGAGCTTATTGATTAATTCAAGGCCATTGTTGCGCTTTTCCAGTATTTCGACAATCGTTTTGTGCTGATCCTGCTGCGTTGAAAAATTAGCTGTATGCAATACCAGTGCTGCATTTAGCTGTAACGCTTTTTCCGGATTTGTCTGTATTAACTTGTCTGAAAGCTGCAGCCACTGTGCATCGTTTCCAAAAAGCAATGCATGTTCATTTGCAATGATTAACCCCTGTTTATTGTACAGATCCCATAAATCATCAGCATTGACCTGGTAGCTTTCATCAAACACGGGATACTCAATTTTCAGCGACAGCATCGATTCCAGGTTTAATATCTGTGCTGGCTGGTCTGCCAGTATTTTTGCGGCAAGATAAGCCACATAGGACTTTGCCCATCGCGCCGGCTTGCTTAACACCTGGCCATCAAGCTGTTCACGCATCTGCTGATAAATTTTCTGCGCGCTGCCTGGATCACTTTGCAATTGCGCAATCAATAACAGGGCCTGAATATCGACGGCATCTTCATCCTTAACCTGCTTGAGTATCTGGATCGCCTGCTGCGGCCGGCTTGTTCTTAGCAATACCTGCACCTGCAGTATGACCCAGTCGACATCCTTTTCATCTGCCCTGTAGTCGCTTTCATATTTAACCAGCGCGCGGCGTGCATCGTCATCGCGCTGCATCTGCAGGTAAGCACGAATCACCAGCCGCCGCCAGACAGCGGGTAATGATTTATCCCTGTTTTCAGCTGTCGAAGTCCATAGTAAATTTTGCAGCTGGTCCAGGGCCTGGTCACTTTGCTTTAACTGCAATCTTGCAATTACCTGCTGCGTTTCAAACCACAAACGAATCTTGTGGGTGATATGCATTTCCTTTTTTGCCGTATCAAACAGCCATTGCACACGTTCGATTAGCTCGTTCCATCGTTCCAGCGCGGACAATAAAATGATTCGTTTATATTCGAATGCATACCAGTCAGCCGTAAACTGCTGACGTTTTTTCTGCTCGGTGTCCAGCAAACTTAAAGCAAGTGCAGGCATGCCAAGCTTAACTAGCTCATCCATTTGCGCCAGCGATTCAAAGGTAATTGACTGACCGTCAACGGCAGTTTGTACAGTCGAAACTTTTGCCTCGGTGCTTGAAGAGGCAGCGGCCGGTTTGCCCTGTTCCGCCCGGCTAGCCGCGCACAGGGCAAATACCATTAACACAGAAAATAAAACACGCATTAATAACAACCTGCTGTTATGGTTATTGAATAATTGTATCAGTGCAGACCCGCTGAATATGTAATTTTATCCGCAAATGAACGCAAAAAACGCAAATAAAAATTGTGTATAACTCTCTCGCAATGACGCACTAAGATGCCGGGAGCATTTTGAACGCACCTAGTGCGGGCCCGCAGGGCATCGCGCAGGATAGTGCAATGTAAAGCACGCGAAGAGAAAATCAAAGATATTAGAGTCTTTCCATGCGTCCTTTGCGCCATAGCGCCATAGCGAGAGTAACAGTACAATACTCAGATTACTCGGATATAAATTATTAACGAAAAAAAAGAGCGGCACCATGTACCACTCTTTTTTGTTAAAGCTTAAAACCCGACCGACTATTATTTTTTATCAGATAGTTTCAGTTTTTCAGCAATACGTGCTGATTTACCAGTTCTGCCACGTAAGTAGTAAAGTTTCGCGCGGCGTACTTTACCGCTGCGCTTGACTGCAATATCACCGATGGCATGACTGTAGGTCTGAAACACGCGTTCAACACCTTCGCCATGGGACATTTTACGAACCGTAAATGAAGAGTTCAGGCCACGGTTACGCTTGGCAATTACCACGCCTTCGAATGCCTGTAGACGCTCACGATCACCTTCCTTTACACGCACCTGAACAACAACTGTGTCACCTGGGTAGAATGCCGGTACTTCGCGTGCCATTTGTTCAGCTTCAAGCTGTTGAATTATGTTACTCATATCATTACTCCGCTTCCGCGTTTAACTCTTGTTAATCTTGTTTGTCCACAAGGGTCGAAGTCATAGACTGACCCGTTGTTATTTTTTGAGCAGGCTGCCCATGACTGCTACCCTGTTTGCTCAGCTATAAACTCTGCCAGTAAACGTTCTTTTTCTTCGTCCCAGCGCGAGGCATCTTGTTTCATTGCCTTGAGCATATCCGGTCTTCTTAACCAGGTACGACCCAGGGCCTGCTTCAGGCGCCAACGGCGTATCGCCCGATGATCACCGCTTAATAAAACTTCAGGCACGCGTTGATCATCGATTGTCTCGGGCCGCGTGTAATGCGGATAATCCAGCAAGCCCTGCATAAATGAATCCTGCAAAGCCGATTCATCATCACCCAGAACACCGGGCATCAGCCGGCTGACTGCATCGAGCACAACCAGGGCGGCAAATTCACCGCCACTTAAAACATAATCACCTATCGACCATTCTGCATCGACCAGTGACTGTATAATTCGCTCGTCAATACCCTCATAGCGACCAGCAATCAAAATCAAACTTTCAGCCGCTGCTGCTGTATTGACTAACAGCTGCTGATCTAAATTCCGCCCCTGTGGACTCAGATACACCACTTTAGTCTGTGTTGCGGGACTGTCTTTAGCAGCCTCTGCTTTGGCCGCCATTATCGCTCGTGATAATGGTTCGACTTTCATTAACATGCCGGGGCCGCCGCCATAAGGCCGGTCATCAACCGTGCGATGTTTGTCGTCTGTAAAGTCCCTCGGGTTAAAACATTTCAGTGTTAACTGCTGCTGTTTTATCGCCCGTCCCAGCACGCCATAACTGGTGGCCTGCTGAATTAACTCTGGAAACAGGCTAATGATGTAAACATTCATAACGCTGCTTCACTACTATGTTTTTTGGTTATCCCGGCTTTGTTAACCCAGGCCTTAATTAGCCTGCTCAAAAATCCGGGTCCCAGTCTACCTCTAAAATACCCTGTTGCAGATCAACCGCGATAACAGACTGGTGCATAATCCAGGGTATCAGCCGTTCGCTGGCTTCCGTATCCGTACTTTCTTCAGCAACAACCAGCACATCATTGGCGCCGGTTTCCATCAAACTTTTGACCACACCCAGCTCAATACCCTGCTGGTTGATCACTCGCAATCCTGTCAGCTCATGCCAGTAAAATTCATCTTTACCCTTCAGCTGTTCAAGCTGCGCTGGCTCAATGGCTATTTCAGAACCAACGTAAGCCTGTGCTTCATCACGATCATTACAGTGTTCCAGCTTTGCAATCACTGTTTTCGCATGGCGTTTGCCTGCTTCAAGTTTTACCTTTTCCCATGGCGCCGTGTTTCTGCTACCTGACCTGCTTTCTGGCCGGATATACCAGGGACTGTAATCAACGATGGATTCCATCGGGTCGGCATAAGAAAAAATCTTAAGCCAGCCATTTACTCCGTAAACCCCGGTAATGCGTCCTAAAATGATTTTTTCCGAAGTCCTGCCATGATGATTTTCATCTTGCTGACCACGCTTCATACAGCAAGTTTCACTCAACAGGACAGAAAATCACTAAGCAGCTTGCTGGTCTGATTCAGCTTTTGCCTGTTTAATCAGACTGGATACACGGTCAGATGTTTGCGCGCCTACTGAAGTCCAGTAGGTAATACGATCCATATCGATAGCCAGGCGCTGTTCACCACCGGTAGCACCAGGATTGAAAAAACCTAAACGTTCAATATAACGGCCATCACGAGATGTGCGTGAATCTTTAACATCAATGTGATAAAAAGGCTTTTTCTTGGCACCGCCTCTTGATAAACGTATTGTTACCATCAGTCACTCTCAAATTCTTTTAATAAAAAGGCCTTCCGGCCACAGGAAACCGGGCATTTTACGTGATTATTTTGCCAGATGGAAGCCTGATTGACGGATAAAAATCAGGAATATTAACCGCTGAAAAGTCGGGACACAGGAAAAAATCTCAAATAGTCCGCGAATAACGCGAAAGACGCAAAAAAACAAAAAGAATATTATCCACAGATGAACGCAGATAAATACAGATAAAGATTTTTTCG
The DNA here is from genome assembly GCA_022340645.1 of Gammaproteobacteria bacterium. Classification (GTDB taxonomy): domain Bacteria; phylum Pseudomonadota; class Gammaproteobacteria; order SZUA-229; family SZUA-229. Next base: position 22,356 of record JAJDNP010000125.1, read on the forward strand.
GTTTTAAAATCCGTGTTCATCTGTGTTTATCTGTGGACTAAAAAAGCTTTTCTTTGCGTATTGTAATACGCGCGTCCTGCGCTACGTCCTTCGGACCGTACTAGCGTACGTTCAAAATGCTCCCGGCATTTTAGCGCGTTATTCGCGGACTGTTATTTTGTAATCGGCTTTGCTTCTTTACTTCTTTTGATCTTGGCCAGGAACCGCGGGTTAAATGTACCGCAGTTCATCGCCAGGTCTTCATCCTCGGCGCTGGCACCAAACTGCCTGTAATGAGCAAGCGCCTGGTTTAACCGCCGCATACCACTTTTGAGTAAACTTATCATCGCCGGACTCACCCAATCAACCTGGAAAACAGATAGCCAAGACCGAAAACTAATGCCCAAAAAACCCATACCGCTGCCTCTATAAGGACTATTTCTTTCTGGGTATCTTTGTTGTGATGCATTGTTACTACTCTTAAATCGGTGGTTATCGACATAAGAGTTGCAAAACACATGCCATAAAATTAACCATAATTCCAGCACTTATACAAAACTGGTAATTAAGGTATTATCGATACGAAAAACGATATTTTACGCGTAATTAGATGATTTTAGCGGCTAATTGATAGAATTGATTATTACAGGAATTACCTGTTCATCTGCAACAAACTGTTAAATCCGACAACCAACTGTTAAAAATATTGACAAATCAATAACACAAAACAGTTATCAAAGAATACTCCGTGAAAAAGTAAAGAGAAATTATCCACAGATGAACGCAGATAAACACGGATTATAAAAACAAAATATTTTATCTGTGTTTATCTGTGTTTATCTGCGTTCATCTGTGGATTAAATAAGCTTTTCTTTGCGTTATTTGCGGGCTAATAGTTTTCTGTTTTTAAGCTAAATCCCCATACCGCCACCTGGCCCACCCATGCCGGGAGGCATGCCGCGGCCTTTCATGGCGCGCATCATTTTTGCCATGCCGCCGCCGGACATTTTTTTCATCATCTTCCGCATCTGCATCTGCTGCTTCAGCAGCCGGTTAACGTCCTGCACCTGTAAACCGCTGCCTTCAGCAATCCGGCGTTTGCGAGAGCCCTTGATAATATCGGGGAAAGACCTTTCTTTGGGAGTCATTGAATTGATAATGCCAATCATACGGCTCACTTCCCGGTCGTTTACCTTGCCTTTCAGTTTGTCGGCCATGCCCGGCATACCGGGAAGCTTGTCGATTAAACCGGCCATGCCCCCCATGTTCTGCATTTGCTCAAACTGTTCTTTCAGGTCATTAAAATCAAAGCTCTTGCCCTTCTGGATTTTTTTCGCCAGTTTTTCAGCTTTTTTGTGATCAACTTTCTGCTGAACTTCTTCGACCAGTGAAAGCACATCGCCCATGCCCAGGATACGGGAAGCCACGCGGTCAGGGTAAAAAGCCTCAAGGGCTTCAATTTTTTCCCCCGAACCCATGAACTTGATGGGCTTACCGGTAATTTGCCGTATCGACAGGGCGGCGCCGCCGCGAGCATCACCATCCGTCTTGGTTAAAATAATCCCGGTTAACGGTAGTGCCTCGTTGAAAACCCGGGCGGTATTGGCCGCATCCTGGCCGGTCATGCTGTCAACGACAAACAGGGTTTCTACCGGCTTGACCGCCGCATGGATGGCCTTGATTTCAGCCATCATCTGCTCATCGATGTGCAGACGGCCGGCGGTGTCAACCAGCACCACGTCAATGAAATGTTTGCGCGCGTAATCTATGGCGGCCGTGGCAATATCTGTTGGCTTCTGATCTGTACTGCTGGGGAAAAATTCTGCACCGACCTGCGCCGCCAGAGTTTTTAACTGCTCAATTGCAGCCGGCCGGTAGATGTCACAGCTCACCAGCAGGGATTTCTTTGTTTCTCTTTCGCTGAGCATTTTAGCCAGCTTGGCCACCGTGGTGGTTTTACCAGCACCCTGCAAACCGGCCATCAGTACCACTGCGGGCGGCTGTGCGCTTAAATCCAGTCGCTCGTTATGCGCGCCCATGAGCTTAACCAGTTCATCCTGAACGATGCTGACAAAAACATGGCCGGGTTTCAGACTGGTTAATACTTCTTCACCCAGTGCGCGCTGTTTGACATCTTCAATAAAACTGCGGACAACGCTCAGCGCGACGTCGGCTTCCAGCAACGCCATGCGCACATCACGCAGGGCGTCCTGAATATTTTTTTCGGTTAATCGGCCTTCACCGCGCAGCTTTTGCGCAGTACTGGCGAGACGGTCACTTAATCCATCAAACATGGTTTACCTTATCTTTTTTGAGAATTATTTACGAAAGCGAATTATAACGAATTATACAGATTGTCGTTGGTCTTTGGTCTTTGGTCTTTGGTCTTTGGTCTTTGGTCTTTGGTCTTTGGTCTTTGGTCTTTGGTCTCTGGTCTCTGGTCTCTGGTCTCTGGTCTCTGGTCTCTGGTCTCTGGTCTCTGGTCATTTGACTAACAACTAACGACCAACAACACATATATCTGTGCGAGTTGAATGACTTGCAAGTTCAATTGAACTCTATGTTATAATTTTTCGGCATAATTGGCCGGGTAACGCCCGGATTGCGAGCCAATCAGTAACTCAATAACATCAAACAATTACTCATTGACTTACAACAAAACTCATTATAAAAACTTACGCGAAAAGCTGCTATTAAACTACTGTTACCCGTATTATCAACTCGTTTAAATTCAGCAGAGAGCAGCATTATTAAATATGGCTAATTACATCTTCATTTACAGCGCCATTATTCTGTATTTAGCCTGTTCGGCCCTGCTGTTTTTTTCCATTAAACAAACTGCCGGGCAAACTGCTGATAAGCCGGGAGCGCTGACAAAAAAACAGATTCTGCTCATTGGCCTGGCCGGTTTAGTGTTGCACAGCCTGGCGCTGTACCACAGCATGGCCATTGCTGAAGGCATCAACCTTGGTTTTTTTAATGCGCTGTCACTGACCAGCGCGGTTATTGTATTGCTTACATTAGTCGCGGCTTGGCGCTACCCGGTTGAAATCCTGTTAACCATTCTATTGCCGATAGCCGCCTTCACGATGTCGCTTGATATCAACAGCAGCACAGATCACCTGCTGCCGGCGAATAGTTCAAGCGGACTGATTTTTCATATCCTGGCGTCCATTATTGCATACAGCGTGCTTGCACTGGCGGCACTTCAGGCTATCCTGCTATGGATACAGAACAAGCTGCTGCATTCTCACCAGCCCGGCGGCATCATCAGGCTCATGCCGCCACTTAAAAATATGGAAGTGTTACTATTCGAAGTCATTGTTGTCGGCTTTATCGCGCTGACGGTGTCACTTGGCAGCGGCCTGATATTTCTGGAAAACATGTTTGCACAGCATATGGTGCATAAAACCGTACTGTCGATATTTGCCTGGTTCGTGTTTCTTATCCTGTTATTTGGCCACTGGAAACTTGGCTGGCGGGGACGCACTGCAATCCGCTGGACACTTGCCGGGTTTGTCAGCCTGATGCTGGCCTATTTTGGCAGTAAATTTGTGCTGGAAATCCTGTTGTCATAATTTGCTGGCACAGGGATCGGAGTCATCTTGATTACTGACAGTGAATAAACAACACCAACATTAATTAAAATGTCTCCGAACCCGGTTAACAAGATAATAAGAGCATCCTCGTTTTGAACGAAATATCGACCGCATCTCTGTTTATCATCCTTATCCTTCTGATTCTACTTTCCGGTTTCTTTTCAGGCTCGGAAACTGCGTTGATGACGCTCAACCGTTATCGCGCGAAAAGTCTTGCCGACAAGGGCCACCAGGGAGCAAAACTTGCCATAAAACTTTTGAGCAGGCCGGATCGGCTGCTTGGCCTGATCTTGCTTGGCAACAATATCGTTAATATTTTTGCCGCAACCATATCAACCATTATTGCGCTGCGCCTGTATGGTGAAATCGGCCTGGCAGTCGCGCCCGTTATTTTAACCATCGTGATTCTGGTCTTCGCCGAGGTCAGCCCGAAAACACTGGCCGCCTTGAAACCGGAGAAACTCGCTTTCCCCTCGGCATTTATCTACACCCTGATCGCCATACCTTTCTCTCCATTTGTCTGGCTGGTAAACATTTTCTCAAACACGCTGCTGCGACTCATCGGCGTTCATCCCGAAAAAGATCATGGCCATAAACTCAGCGTCGACGAGTTGCGTACCGTGGTGATTGAGGCGGAACATTTTATGCCAAAGGCGCATTCCGACATGCTGCTGGGCATACTTGATCTCGAACAGGTCAGCGTTGAAGATATCATGGTACCCAGGAATGAAATTACCGGTATCGATCTGAACGATGACTGGAAAGATATCGTGCACCAGATAACTCACAGTCAGCGTACACGTGTTCCCGTATTTCATGACAGCATTGACAATACCGTTGGCGCGCTGCATTTACGCAAGGTACTCAACCTGCTGTATCATGATGAACTGAACATGGAAACGCTGAAGAGTCAGATTGTACCCGCTTATTTCATTCCTGAAGAAACATCACTCACCCGCCAGATATTGAATTTCAAGGAAAACCGACGCCGTACCGGCATGGTGGTTGATGAATACGGCAGCATCCAGGGCCTGGTGACAATGGAAGATATCCTTGAAGAAATTATCGGCCGCTTTACCACCGACTCGCCAACACGTAATCTCGGCATCCATAAAGTAGAAAACAACAGCTATCTGATCGACGGTAATACCAATATCCGCGAAATCAACCGGGTACTACAATGGTCACTGCCAACGGATGGCCCTAAAACATTGAATGGCCTGATCCTGGAGCACATGGAAATGATTCCGCAAACCGGCACCAGCCTGAGGGTGGCCGATTACGCCATCGAGATTACACGTACCAATAATAATGCCGTGCAGACTGCAAAAGTGACAAACACGAATCAATCCAGTGATGAAAATCCGGAACCAAACGAAAGTGACTTATAGTAAAAACATGGACTGTTAAAAAATAGTGGCCAAAGCAAAAATACAATACGTTTGCAGTGCCTGCGGCGCCAGCCATACAAAATGGGCCGGTCAATGCGGTGACTGTGGTGAATGGAATACCCTGAGCGAAACCATCACCGCTATCACCACAAACAACCGGCAGGGCTTCGCCGGCAAAAAGAATAATGCAAAGATTCAGGCGTTAAAAGACATTCAGATGCGTGATGAAATACGCACACCGACCGGCATCGGCGAACTCGACCGGGTACTCGGCGGCGGCCTGGTGCATGGCTCGGTGACCCTGATCGGCGGCGACCCGGGTATAGGCAAATCCACCTTATTGACCCAGACACTTGCCAGCCTAAGCCGGGCCATGCCCTGCCTGTATGTCACCGGTGAAGAATCCCTGCAGCAGGTAGGCCTGCGTGCGCACCGGCTGGGGCTGGAAGACGTGGAGCTGAAGTTATTGTCCGAAACCTGTGTCGAGAACATCATCGCGCTCGCCGGTGAACAAAACCCGAAAGTCATCGTCATCGATTCCATCCAGACCATTTATACCGAAGCCCTGCAGTCAGCACCCGGCGCCGTGGCCCAGGTGAGAGAAAGCGCCGCACAGCTGGTTCGTTTCGCCAAACAGAGCGGCACCGCGTTATTCCTGGTGGGTCACGTTACCAAGGAAGGCACTCTTGCCGGCCCGCGGGTGCTCGAACACATGGTTGATACCGTGCTTTATTTTGAAGGCGATCCGGGCGAACGCTATCGTATGATTCGCGCCATCAAAAACAGGTTCGGCGCGGTCAATGAACTCGGCATTTTTGCGATGACCGATGAAGGCCTGAAAACAGTCAGCAACCCGTCAGCTATCTTTCTTTCACGTCACGCAGAACCTGTCCCCGGCAGTATCATAACGGTGACGCGTGAAGGCAGCCGACCGCTGCTCATTGAGTTACAGGCGCTGGTGGATGAAAGCCACAGCAATAACCCGCGCCGGGTGTGCCTCGGCCTTGATCCCAATCGCCTGAATATGCTGCTCGCGGTGATGCATCGCCATGCCGGTATCGCAATGTTCGACCAGGATGTATTTATCAATATCGTCGGCGGTGTGCGCCTGACCGAAACTGCGGCTGACAGCGCACTGATTCTTGCCGCGCTCTCCAGTTTTCGCGACAAACCATTAGCGAATGACATCTTCGCCTTTGGCGAGGTCGGCCTGGCAGGTGAGATCCGGCCGGTACCCAACGGCCAGGAACGCTTACGTGAAGCCGCCAAGCATGGCTTTAAAACAGCCATTATCCCCCGGGCGAACCTGCCAAGAAAAGGCGAAACCATAGCAGGCCTGAACATCATCGCCGTGCAGCGCGTCAGTGAACTGATAGAAACCGCAATAACACTATAAAACCAAATACAAAAGAATTTTTCCGCGAACAAACGCAAATGAACGCAAATAAATGCATTTATTTCCTGTTAAAACATTTGCGTTAATTTGCGTTCATTTGCGGATGGCGGATTTTTTTTTTGCTAAAATGCGTCATGGTTAAAAAGACTCCCAACTTTGAAAAAGCATTATCCGAACTCGAAACCCTGGTTGAAGATATGGAGCAGGGCAATCTAAGTCTGGAAGAATCACTCAAACATTTTGAAAAAGGCATTGCATTAAGTACCGAGTGCCAGACGGCATTGCAAAATGCTGAGTTAAAAATCAAGGAACTGGTTGAAAAAAAAGGCAAACTGCTAGAACAAGATCTCGAACTGGATGACTAAACACATTTTCCAGTCCCACCTGGATGCATACCAGAAACGCGTAGATGCCGCACTGGATAAATACCTGCCGTCGGACGACCCGCCAGAGCACAATCTGGCTGCCGCCATTCGCTATGCCGTTGTAGGCGGCGGCAAACGTATTCGACCCGCCATGGTTTATGCTGCTGGCGAAGCCATGGGCGTATCCACGGATTTAATGGATATTCCTGCCTGCGCCGTTGAAATGATCCATGCTTACTCATTAATTCATGATGACCTGCCGGCAATGGACGATGATGACCTGCGCCGAGGCCGCCCTACCTGCCACAAACGATTTGATGAAGCGACTGCAATACTCGCGGGTGATGCCCTGCAGGCACTGGCTTATGAAATTGTAGCGAAAGATGATCATAAAGAATTAACACCCGAGCATCGAATTAAAATGTTAAGCCTGTTGACTGAAGCCAGCGGCGCCCATGGCATGGCCGGCGGCCAGGCGGTCGACCTGGCATCCGTCGGTAAACATCTCACGCTGGAGCAATTGGAACACATGCATCAGCTTAAAACCGGCGCCCTGATCCGCGCCAGCATCCTGCTTGGCGCCATGTGCAAACAGGATGTTACCCAGCAGGAAATTGATATGCTCAGTAAATATGCGAAGTATATCGGCCTGTCCTTTCAGATCCAGGACGATATTCTTGATGTCATTAGCGACACTGAAACACTCGGAAAACCGCAGGGCTCTGATGAAAAACGGGAAAAACCCACGTTTCCAGCGATTATCGGACTGGAAAAATCCAAACAGCTGGCCCAGCAGCAGCATAAACTTGCGCTAAAAACACTTGAACATCTTGACGAAAAAGCCGATAGTTTACGCCAGTTATCTGCCTATATCGTGGAACGCCAGTATTAAACTGTCATTAACAACCGTAAATTAATCTACCGGATATTTAATAACGCACTGCACATGCCATTTACCAAGTCCAACTGGTCACTGTTAGAATCGATAAACTCGCCAGCTGACGTTCGCAAGCTGAATATGCAGCAGCTGAACGAGCTGGCGCGCCAGCTGCGCGAGTTTTTGCTGGACTCCGTGTCATCCACAGGCGGCCATTTGTCCGCGGGTCTTGGCACCATAGAGCTGACCGTTGCACTGCACTATGTATTTAACACGCCTTATGATCGGCTGGTATGGGATGTCGGCCACCAAACCTATCCGCACAAAATTCTCACCGGCCGTCGCGAAAAAATGAAAACCTTAAGGCAGAAAGGCGGTATTGCCGGATTCCCCAAGCGCGATGAAAGTGAATACGACTGTTTTGGCACCGGCCACTCCAGCACCTCAATTGCGGCCGCCCTGGGCATGAGCATTGCTGCCAGAGAAATTAATGAAAACCGGCATTGCGTCGCTATTATTGGCGATGGCGCGATGACCGCCGGCATGGCGTTCGAAGCACTGAACCACGCCGGTGACAGTGATGCCAATTTACTGGTCATCCTCAACGATAATGACATGTCGATTTCCCCCAACGTCGGCGCGCTGTCAAACCACCTCACCCGGCTGTTGTCAGGCAACCTGTTTTCAACACTGCGTGAAGGCGGTAAAAAAGTACTGGAAAACATACCGCCAGCACTGGAACTGGTACGGCGAACCGAAGAGCATGTAAAAGGCATGGTGGCGCCGGGCACCCTGTTTGAAGAACTCGGGTTTAACTATTATGGCCCGGTGGACGGCCATGATCTCGACACCCTGGTACCCGTACTTAAAAATATTAACCAGCAGTCCGGTCCGCGGCTGCTGCATATTAAAACACAGAAAGGCAAAGGCTATTTCCCTGCAGAGGATGCGCCGGTTAAATTTCATGGCATCGGTGCATTCGACTTGAGCACCGGCAAATCACAGGCGCCTGCAAGCAGGAAACCGCCGACATATACCGAAATTTTTGGCCAGTGGTTATGTGATATGGCGGAGCAGGATGAACGGCTGATCGGCATTACCCCGGCAATGCGTGAAGGTTCAGGACTGGTTGAATTTTCCAGTCGATTCCCGCAACGCTACTATGATGTCGGCATTGCAGAACAGCACGCTGTCACCCTCGCGGCCGGTTTGGCATGTGACGGTTTAAAACCGGTAGTTGCCATCTACTCTACCTTCCTGCAACGCGCCTATGACCAGCTGATTCACGATGTTGCCCTGCAGAATCTGCCCGTGGTGTTCGCGGTAGACCGCGCCGGTATTGTCGGCGCGGATGGTCCAACGCATACCGGCGCCTACGACATCAGCTTTTTACGCTGCATTCCCAATATGGTTATCATGACACCGGCAAATGCAGCTGACTGCCGTGGCCTGCTCACCACGGCGTTTTTGCATGACGGCCCCAGCGCTGTGCGTTATCCTCGCGGCGCCAGCACCGGAATGGACAGCGCCGACTGGAAATCCATCAATAAAGAGAAGCGTGAACTCAAGGCCCTGCCTTTTGGGCAGGCGGAACAGGTACGCCAGGGAAGTAAAGTTGCCCTGCTAGTCTTTGGTACCCTGTTAACAACCGCTATGGAAGTGGCCCAGGAAATCAATGCCAGTGTTTACAACATGCGCTTCGTAAAGCCACTGGATAGCAACACGATTAACAAGGCAGCCGAAACTCATGATTTAATCGTCACCATTGAGGACAATGCAATCGCCGGCGGGGCCGGCAGCGCGGTATCTGAATATCTCAATAACAACTACAATAACAGCAGCCACAAATCCATAAACCTGCTGCAAATAGGGTTCCCCGATGAATTCATCAGCCACGGACAGCCCGAGGGGCTGTTTGCGGACTGGAGCCTTGATAAATCCGGCATTCTGCAGACTATTCAGGCCAGAATGAACTCGATTACTGCACCTTAGCACGCGTATTTAGGAATTGCTTATATAGCTTAAACAGGATAAAATACCTAGTGTTTTACTCAGGTATTATTCAGATATTATTCTGGCAGGCTAATGAATGACAGCGCGTTATCAGTTGAAAATAGTGACAGATTTTGCTTCTGCCCACACGCTTCGGGATTATCCCGGTGCATGCAGTCGGATGCATGGCCACAACTGGAAAGTTGAACTGGAAGTGATGGCCGCTCAGCTTGATAGTATTGGCATGGGCGTTGACTTTAAAGTCATGAAAAGCGCCGCCAATGAGGTCGCCGGGGAACTCGACCATCGTTATCTGAATGATCTTGAACCATTTAAAGATATTAACCCCACAGCAGAAAATATCGCGGCATATATGTATCAAGAAATTTCTGCGCGTATAAACAGTCCTCATATCAAGGTGACTGCAGTTACGTTATGGGAAACCGAGCGCGCCTGCGTTCGCTACAGTGAAGAGAATGAATAATGACAGATATCCTTGAAAAAGAAGCGATGGCAACGAGCACGTTACCCGATGTTCAAAATACCCATGACACGCGTGCGATTGCTATCAATAAGGTAGGCATCAAGGATATTCTGCATCCTGTACAGGTCCAGGACCGTACCGGCCACATTCAGCATACCATCGCCAACTTCAATATGTACGTGGCGCTGCCTCATGAATTTAAAGGCACACACATGTCGCGTTTTGTCGAAATTCTCAATAATCATGACTGGGAAATCACGGTTGCATCATTCAAGACGATGTTAGCCGAAATGACCAACCGCCTGGATGCTGAAGTTGGCCATATAGAAATGACCTTCAAGTTCTTTATTAACAAAACCGCGCCTGCTTCCGGTGTTAAGAGCCTGCTTGACTACGATGTCACTTTTATCGGCGAGCGTAGACACAATAAAAACACCATTAACGTTAAAGTCGTGGTACCTGTCACCAGCCTGTGCCCATGTTCGAAAAAAATATCTGAGCGCGGCGCGCACAATCAGCGTTCTCGAGTCACCGTTAGTATTGAAACTGAAGACTTTATCTGGGTTGAAGAAATTATCCAACTGGTAGAATCCCAGGCTTCCTGTGAACTCTATGGCCTGTTAAAGCGGCCGGATGAAAAGATTGTTACCGAGCGCGCCTACGACAATCCAAAGTTTGTTGAAGACATGGTGCGCGACATTGCGCATAAATTAAATCAAGACAAGCGCATACTTTCCTATACCATCGAATCAGAAAACTTCGAGTCAATCCATAATCATTCTGCTTATGCGATGGTCGAAAAAAACCGATAAAATACCCCGCACAAGGATATTATTAACCCGGCGACAATATATGTCGCCGGGTTAATAAGTAAAAAACGAAAACC
>JAJDNP010000098.1 GCA_022340645.1 Gammaproteobacteria bacterium
ATTTTTCCGTATAAGAAAATTATTTTATCTAGATTTTCTATTTTCTCCTGCTCAGAATATGCTTGTATTATTTTTGATGACTTTATAGCTAAACTTGCTGTCTGTTCATCAAGTTTGTGTTCCATATCATTATTCAATGGAAGAACAATATATTTATAATTTATTCCACTACCAATCAACAATAATAAATTAAATATTAAACTAGTATAAATTACTTTCTTGTACATATTCTAATTACTCACATACTTGTATTTTTTTTGGAAATGCCGGATCTATTTTGGGTTTATCCAATCCGAATAATTTTTTTAGTTTGCTCAATGTTGGTATATATATCGCATCTGCTCCCTCTTTTGTTGCTGCCTTTGCAGCTCCATTTATTAAATCTCTTTGACGTTGCAATAACTCGTCGGCATCATGTGAAAAACCATTTGATTCTACAAATTCTTTCAAATCATACCGTGGATCTAGTTGTTTAGCTCGTTTGCGCTCTCTAATAAGACCTTTAAAATCTAGCCCGTATTTGTCTATGAAGACAACTGGATTCCCTCCAACATATCCATAAGTATTCAACCCTCCTGCTAAACCAATCGGATCACTGGTGATATACCTTCCCAGATCAGGGTCATAGTATCGATGGTAGTTATAATGCAACCCACTCTCTGCATCGTAATACTGCCCTGGGAACCGTATATTCATTTCCATTGATTTTCCATCTCCATCTACATCGTCATCTACCGTAGCTTTTCCGAACGGGTCATATATTGCCTGCCACACTACCAAACCATACTCGTTTGTCAATTTAAGCGGCGTGCCTAAATGATCGTAATGTACATAATATAGTTCACCATCGCCATTTGTCGCATAAGCGGGAGGAATCATGGTCTGATAGAGTTTTGCAAATAAACTCTTCAGGTTTTCCAGTGGCTGACCGATCCAGCTTACTTGCAGGCCAAGCAATACTCTTTGCATCAATAGCATATCCTGTATATTTAATACACCATCATGGTTGATATCAGCCTGCTGTTGCTCGCCAGGATTAGGTGTTCGTGTACCAAGAACAAACTGCGTGAGCAGAACGTAATCACCTAGATTGAATTCGCCGTTAAGATTGATGTCACCATAGTTGATGTTGGCATCACGAGGATTGGAATTAAACGCCAGCTCATCGCCGTCAGTGATACCATCGCCATCGGTATCCGCAATCGTTACCTGTGTGCCATAAACAAACATTTCATCGAGGTCGGTTATGCCGTCACTATCGCGGTCCGGTGATTCTGGATTTGTGCCCTGCTGGTCTTCCTGGTAATTACTGACACCGTCAGAATCCATATCGGGCGAATATATCGCCAGCAGTTTTCCATTAAGGTAGATATATTCGAATAGTATGTTGCCACTGATGTCAGCCTCCGCCATAAGCCTGCCTTCGGTGTCATAGATAAAGTATTTCCCTGAGCCGTCTGCCAACGTTTTACTGATTCTTTGACCTGCACCGCTGTAATAATAGGTGGCTTTTAGTTCGCCATTATCGAATACCTGGAATAAACGATTGTGTTTTGTATAGCTATATTCACGTGCGCCTGTATTCAATGTATTTCCATTATTATCGAGTGTTACGTTTTCCATTCCACGCATTGATAATCTATTTGATTGCGGTTCGTAAGTACTTGCCGTTATGCTTCCATTATCTGTTATGCTGACACGGTTTGCGTTTCTATCGTAGGTGTAACTGCGCGTACCAAAATCACCCGAGGCGGCAGTCAAACGGTTATGCGCATCATAGGTAAAAATTGATGATGCATTGGCAACTGCATCATCCCGCTGTTGTAAATTACCGTTCTCGTCATAATCAATATAATTGAACTGCAACACGTCCTGAATGATTTGTGTTAATGGGCGATAAGCAATATCCCTGCTCTGGGTTAATGTTAATCCATTGCCATAGACGAGATTATTGACGTCACCGAAAGGTTCATAGGCCAGGTTGGCAGCTAATGGCGTTACTATACCATTTCGTTGCAATGATAACTGCTGAACATGTCCAGCAAGGTCATAAGAATATTGAACTGTTGCGCCTGAAGGATAAGTAATCGACTCAAGCCGGTTTGCAGAATCGTAGTAATATTGAAGCGCCTGGTGCGCAGTAATGTTACCAAATGCATCATACTGATAATATTGTGCATAACTGCTATTGCTTATCTTGCATAGCCGCCCTGCACCATTCAGGCAGTTATCGTATTCGTAAGAATAGTCATCTGCCATGTTACTGGTAGTAATGGATGTCAGACGATTGAGCGCGTCATAGGTATAGTTGATTGTTTCACCATTAGCATCTGACATTGTTTTGACATTACCGGCATCGTCATAAGTATAGACAGTTAAGCCAGTATCATCACTGCTGCGCGTTAGCTGATTACCTAAATCATCATAGGTATAAGTGGTTTCACCATTAACTGGATTGGTCACCCTGGTTAGGTTGTCCTGCACGTCATAATCAAAAACAGTAGTTGCAGCCGCGGTTTGCGGTGAAACTCCCGCCATATCCTGGTTAATCTGCGTTAAACGCCGTAAGTTGTCATAACTGTAATCGGTAATGATATTTTTGCCATCGATGACTTTATCAAGCGTGCCATCAGGTGACCACATTTCTGATAGCTGTTCATTTGCCTGCGTACGCAGTTGCAGGCGATTGTAGGCATCGAAAGTCTGATTAAACTGTTTTTTGAGATTGCCGGCAGCATCACGGATATTTTCCTGCTCGACATTACCTTCGGTGTCGAGCACGTATTCAATAGAGTTACCCAGCCCATCCACAATACTGCTTAGCCGACGGCTAGTATCATAGTTGAATGTCAGTATCGTTTTATCCGAAAGTACATCACCTGTGGCAACTGTTTTAACCTCACCCGTTGCAAGATATGTCCACTCAGTCAGGCGTTTATCACCCGTATCAAGATCAAGCAGTTCCTGTGATTTCAAACGGTCATTGCCGTAATAATAGGTAAATGTAGTTTGCAAATTGTTTGCAGACAGATAACTTTGTATTTTCCCCGACTGGGTGTAGGTAATAACAGTATAAAGTTCGTTACCAAGAGGATCAGTTACGCTCTTTAAACGCGCACGGTTATCACCTTCCGCCTCGGTATCCGGGTAATAACTCATTAAGTACGTATCAGCGACATCAGTACGCGGACCGTCAATCAGTGTTAATTGATGATAAGGACCGTTGTATTCAAATGATGTTGTGCGTGAAACGCTGTTGCCGTCTTGTTTGAAACCATTAACGATAATTGCTGTGTTATTACCAAAATCATCATACAGGTAGCTGGTAACTTTTTGATGCCCCGGATAAACTGAATCTTCTGTTATCGTTGATATCTTGCCGTGATAACGTGAATCGTAAGTATAGATCCTGGTGCGTTGCAGTGATGTCCCTGCTGCTTCAGTGATCACCCCCGGATGACCTTTATTGTCATAGGCGCTGTAATCAGTACGCTGTCCCATATTCTCGACATACTCAACATCACCGGTTTGCAGATTGTGGCCTGATACAAGCTTCTCATTATCACAATCAATGCAAGCAATCCGTTTTATTTCTGAAACCGCGGGACTGTTTGAAACAGTATTAGTGCGATATTGATTTGTTAAACTGGTGTTATCACCTGTAATAACAGATTCGCGTGTTACAGTAACATCTGCCGTACTGCCATCTAAATAATTGACAGTTGTCCTGTTGATGTTTGCCAGGTTTCCATGAGCACTCAGGATTGCCCGATGATCGCTGTCATAATCCCAGTGAGCATAGCCATTGCCATTTTCATCTTCAATACCAGTCAACAAACCCTGGTTATTAACCTGGTCGCCGTAAATAAATTTACGAAACACTCCATCAGGATAGTGTATAAACTCAAGATAATTATTATCGGAATAATCAAAACGCCAGAGACGCCCCTGTTTGTCATTTATCGTTTTCAGCCTTTGTAATAGTCCATCATCTCCATAAGCCTCATAAATCAGTTCCAGATAGTCTCCGGCAGCAGAAGTGATTTTAGTTAAATTCGGGCCATCGTAAGTTAAATCTATCGAATTACCATTAATATATTCGATAGATGCCAGCCTTGCAGTTTTTGATGAGGTATCGACAATGTAATGCTCAACGCTATCATCATTAGTTACAAGCAGAAACTCTGTTATTGCCAGGCCATTGTCAACAATTGCAGCGGATTCACCGGTATTGGAAGTGTTGTGGTATTCAGATGAATCCGCATCGTAGACAAACTCCAGGATTGAACCATTCTCCCGTTTAAATGTGATAGTCGCCGGCAGCAATGGATCGGTTGATACATTCTGACTTATAGCCTGCCCCTGGTTGTAGCCGTATACATCGATAACAAATTTGACCTGGTTGTCTGCCAGCACCTCACATTTCCCGTTGCCAATATAATGTGTTGAGGATGATGGTATCCAGCTAAAGCTGTAGTTCGATTTAAAATTTATCCAGTTGCTGCAGGCGCTCTCCGGTGTATCGCTGCTGCCTGCTGATACTGGCAGTTTACCTTTCGGGATCTCGCCATCAGGAAGAACATTGTTTAAAGCCTGTCCCTGCGTGACATAATCTGCATCCAGTATATACGTGTTATTAAAGTTATACTTTGTACTGCCACCATCATAATTGTAACTGGCGGTTTTGTCATACTCATGAGACCAGCCGCCAGCAACCATGCTATCGTAATAAAAAACAAAAGAAATATTATTGATGCCGTTGAGGTTGATGATCTCTTCCTTATGTAATTTACTGCCGGATACCGGGTCAATCGGATTGCCTACGGTACACTCCAGATTCTGAGATTTTAGCCGGTCGAATAATGTATAACTCTCCCACTTAACACCAACGGTGTAACCGTATTGATCCAGTCCATTGTATAAATAACATGTTGCGCCATGACCATTTGACGGAGGATTAATTATCACGACATCACTTAGTGTACCCGGATAGGTATGCCTGGCGTCAAGAATTTCACAAGCCTGTTGTGCCGTTTCCACCAACAGGCCGCCGCCAAGGTCATACCAGTATTTTTCAGCTGCATACAGCTGGTTATAACCTGATATTAATAAACAAATGCAGAGCGCAGTTTTAACTTGTGAATTCACTTCTGTTCCCTCACCGGTCATCGACATGGTTCGGGCGCATCCATCAACAGCTATTGCTTCACGAGCACTGATGCTGATCTACCCTGGATGGTTTCACAGCATAATAATGGCGGTTGTGTCCGATTCATGTCTCGAATTAATGCGAGCCAGGCCGAGGCCTGTTACATTAACTTTTTACAGACAACGGGTTTTTATAAGCGGAACAGCAGTGATATTGTTTGTGTATGTTTTTCATATTACTCATCCCTGTAGTAATTAGTTTTATATTTGACGTTAAATTGTTAGCCGCAAATACATTGCAGCATCACCGTATCTGTATTTTGAAAATGATAAGGATTTATTTCTTCTGGAAAGCAGCTAACAGGAACAGTTAGCGTAGTATCTTGATGTTTGCTGAAATTCCATTTCATCATTGATTATTATTCCCTTCCATTTTTGTTTGCTGGCTGAAAGTTTATCGTCAGCCAGAGATTTATTTCAATAGAACATTACAATAATTTTTTTCGATATGCAATATTTTTTAATATTCAGCACGACATGCGGAATTTGTTTCTCAATTCATGTATGTTACGGCCTTATACATATAAGGCCATTCAGGTCGGGATTTTATATTGCAAACTCCAGAATTGTATTCAGCAGTTCCTGTTTTAATTTTTTATCGGCAGCATCAAGCAGTCGAGGCAGCAACTGGGAATCATCACCGGCCGACACCTTCAGCGGCCAGGATTGATAACCGATGACTGTAACACCGTCCGCAGCGATTAGCTCTAGTTTAAGATTCCCTCTAAGCCATAACCAGTCATCTTTTTCAAACGGCTGCTGTGCCTGCAGACTGGCGGCCAGCTGATAACCATTGTCACCGATAACAAATCCGGCAGCTGAGGCTGCGCCTTGCAGAATGTTAGCGAGACCGCCGGTGTCATCTTCTTTAACTACAGCCTGTAATGGCAGTGACCTTAATGTTTGCTGCAGCTGCTCCTGCAACTCGGCCAGGTTCCAGTGGGCAGGCGCACCGCTGCCTTTTACATCAATAATTTTTAGTGTCTGCTGCAGGGTTTTCCTGTCCTGCTGCAGCTGATTAGCTTTATGTAAATCCGCTATCTTTAGCAGGATATCACTGCGCTGCTGCTGCTGATCCAGTACAAACCGGGTTTCCTCATCAAGACGGTTCATTTCACCGCGAATGTTATTCCCGGCCTGGGTGCGATCCAGCACAGCCAAAGCATGATACGTAAGGTCTGCGCTGTTAAACCACTGCTCAGCGATACGCGCCCCCTGTACCATTTTGTCTGTTGATAAATTAACCGTGCTGTTTAAAGACTGGCTTTTGCTTACCGTTTCAACGCCTTGTTGTGTATGCGTCTGAACGTTCTGCTGTGTGCTTGATACTTCCCTGATTTGCACTTCAAATATTTTTGCCAGATTAGATAATGCCCGTGCTTTGGCCTGTTCCGCTTTTGCTGCGGAACCCGTTGCCGTTAAATAGCTGAAGTCTGGATACATATCAGGCTCGCCGAAAACCCAGTCCGGTACCTTGCCGCTGTTCATAGCTACTGACTGCATACAGCCGCTAAGCAGCAAAGCACTGATGTAAATTGTTTGCCTGGAAATTAAATTCATGGTTTACCTTTTTATCGCTATTAATGACCTGGAGGAAATTGCGAAATTGCACGCCGAAAAAGGTGCCGGATTACGGCAAAAAAAGACTAATCCAGCATGCATAATGTTTACCTGTTCACTATTCACTATTCACCGCTGTATTAGCTGTTCATTGTAAATTTTTCATTTTTTCATTTTTCACTTGTTTAACAATGGGTGCATTCCAGTGCTTGATGACAAAACTGGTCTGTCCTGGTTTTATCGTTACCTTCTGATCCATAACATCAACAGCCCTTCCAGCAGCGTTTAACATTTGAATCTTTACCTGGTGCTCTCCAGCTGGCAAAGAGATTTTTTGCAACTGAATTTCCTCCGGCAAGGTCGTCCAGCTTCTGGTGTCCGCACGCTCTGTAATCAGGTTTGTTACTGTCATCAACATACCGGCAAACGAATCTTTTTGCTCCGCGTTATGCTGTGTGTTGTATTTAATAACCGCACGCGCGGTTGCACGGGCCATAATCCCTGGCATTGCCTGTTCCAGTGAATAACGCGCCAGTTTGTCCACGTCTTCAACCGTTTCCATGGAATATTGCGCGTTATTCACATCAATCGCCGGCACATACAACCGTTGTTTCGGCTCGCGATAGACTGGAAAGGCAATGCGTAAATTTTTCTGCACCTCACTGGAAAAAATCGGGATTACAGCCTCACTTTTAACGGGCGCCAGCCCATTATTCAATATTACAACCAGTTCGCCTGTATTATCAGCGTCTTCATCCGGCCTGAAATCTTTCATGCCGAACTCTTCTTTATAGCGCCTGTATTCATTACGCAATCCCTGGCGCGACAGCAAACGCAATAAATCTTTTTTCAAATTAACAGGGGGTAGCGGAGTCTGCACGCCAGCTTTTTCCTTGTATGCGATATACGCTTTACGATATGAAATAAGGGCATCGTCATACTCGCCCAGACTTTCGTATATGATACCTTCCAGATAACGCACAAAAGCATCGTTATCCGGCGCATCGCCCCACTCCCTCATTTTGACATCCGCCTGCAGCATTTCAACACGCGCGCCATCAAGCTGACCAAGCTGTATATAATTCATCGCCATGTAGGCATGCAGCAATAACTGTTCATAGCGCTCACCTACATAAGCCCGCAAGGTTTCATTAATTGTTACCGATGCCAGGTTTTCGCTGATGCTAATGCCGTATAATTTATCAATTTCCTGCTTGGCAACTTCAAAAATCCGGTTGCTGCCGGAAAAATCATTATTTATCCGGCGCAGCATGCCCTTATCAAGAGAAGCGATGACGTCGTTCTCGTCAGCATCCTGTTTTTCAGCAATTGCCAAAGATACTTCCGGCTGACCCGAAATTAAACCGCCGCGCATGGTGTTAGCAAACTGGCCATACGATACACAGCTTTGCAGAACCAGGCTAAATCCGGAAATCAGAACTGTTTTCAGAACTATTCCCGGGTACCGGTTATGGTCTAGGCACATAGATAAAATTTATATCTGATTATGGAGAACGACGAGCTGCTTTAGCAGTCTCGCAAAACAGCAATACTCTGAGCTACCAGGTAATAAAGGCTCGCCCTGTCATCAACCAGCCTTTTATAATCGTATACCGCCCTTTTCGATTGTTTTCTTGATCTTTTTCTGTCCTACCCAGACTTTCCGGTTACTGCCCAGTTCAATCAGGGTTAAATCGATCTGATAAAAACGCGCCTGCTCGCCGCTAATGGCATCAACAATGGTATTAATTGAACCCTTGAGCATATAGTCAGCACCGACTTCCTGCCCCATGGCTTTGCGTGATTCTTCGGAAGCATACAAATCCTGTTCCTTAACCTCACTACGCACTTCCTCACGCTCTCCTGCAGAAGCGACAAATTCAACCTGTCCCGAGTTGATCAGTTCGCGTTCCATATCAGCGATAAATGTATTTGTATTTATATGCTCATGACTTAGATTGCGGACCGTTCCGACAATGACCGTGGGTGATTTGCCGTGCTCGCGGTAATAATTACTCAGCCAGGATTTGGACAGAACATCATTAATCATTTCTTCAGCCACCAGGCGAGAATCGGTATCGTTCCAGTTACCGCTTAAATCGGTAACAGTATCCGTTTCTACCCGGGTGACTTTCTGGCCGCATGCCGTCAACAGAAACAATAAAAATAAGGCGGTTAACGACCGGCCTGTTTTGGAAATAACTAACTGCATTTCGAATACTCCTTATTTAGAGGCAAGATTATTGAATTATTTATGAGCATTTTATAGCATTAACTGGCATAAGATGACCACTTTATCCTTTATCTATCTCAACAATAAACTGCACGGCAGAAAATTCCAGTGAATCAACTGTTGCACTCCGCCTGCACAACGGGTATGTTCACGCCATGACAGACCAGCCCATTACAGATATTGATACCCTGCTGCATGCCAGATGGGTTGTTCCAGTTGACAGTAAACATCGTTATCTTGAGAACCATACCATTGCGATACATGAAGACAGGATTGTTGATATTTTGCCTTCATTACTGGCGAACGATAAATACCACGCCAGTGTTAACCGCCATTTTGAACACCACGCTTTGATTCCTGGCCTGATCAACAGCCATACCCACGCGGCAATGAACCTTTTTAGAGGCCTGGCTGATGATATGCATCTGATGGAATGGCTGGAAAATCATATCTGGCCTGCAGAGGCAAAACACGTCAATGAAGCCTTCGTGCATACCGGCACTGAACTGGCTATCGCGGAAATGATCCGCAGCGGAACCACCTGTTTTAACGATATGTATTTTTTTCC
This sequence comes from Gammaproteobacteria bacterium, assembly GCA_022340645.1. Lineage (GTDB taxonomy): Bacteria > Pseudomonadota > Gammaproteobacteria > SZUA-229 > SZUA-229. The sequence goes on from JAJDNP010000098.1 coordinate 9,570, forward strand.
CGATATTACCGCACGTGTCGCTGCCGATACAGGCATCCGGGCATCGGTGGGCCTGATTGTGATCGATTTTCCCACCGTCTGGGCAAATAATAGCGAGGAATATATCGATAAAGGCCTGGCGGTTTTTGATCATTTCAAGGGGCACGACCTGATTAAAACAACCTTTGCGCCACATGCCCCCTACACGGTGTCTGACGAACCATTAAAACGCATTCGCACGCTGGCGGATGAACTGGAACTCAATATACATATGCATGTTCATGAAACTGCATTTGAAGTGAATGAAGCCGAAAAGAACAATGGGCAACGGCCGCTGGCAAGATTAAGCGATCTTGGACTGCTCACAGGTTCACTGCAGGCTGTGCATATGACACAACTACTGGAAGACGAAATAAACCTGCTGGCTGCCAGCGGCGTGCATGTCGTCCATTGCCCGATTTCCAACATGAAGCTCGCCAGTGGTATATGCCCTGTCAGCCAGCTGTTAAAAGCCGGTGTTAATGTTGCGCTTGGGACAGATAGCTGCTCGAGCAACAATACACTGGACCTGTTTGGAGAAATGCACACAGCCGCGCTGCTGGCCAAAGTCAGCACCATGGATGCCACCACGCTCCCCGCTGACCAGGTTCTGCAAATGGCAACCATCAACGGTGCACGCGCACTGGGTATCGACGAAATAACCGGCTCGCTTGAAATCGGCAAATCCGCTGATATTGCAGCCGTCAATTTCGATACAATCGAAACCATTCCCGTGTTTGACCCGATATCACACCTGGTTTACTGCAGTTCGCGTGAGCATGTCACCGATGTCTGGATTGCCGGCAAACAATGCCTGACCGATAAAGTGCTCAATACAATCGACGAGCAAAAATTAAAGCAGGACTGCATGAAAATCAGTGAAGGGATAAGATAGGACAGTCTTGAGTTGCAAGTCGTGTGTTTTTAGTCCTGACTCAAAACCAATGACTTACGACTATTAGTATATATATCATTTAGTTACAATATTATTAATAGGATTTTTTTGAATATAAAAATACACAAACCCAACAACATATCATGACACAAACAGCAAATATAGACCACGCAGAAATCAAGAAATTTGAAGACCTGGCTTCACGCTGGTGGGACAAACATGGGGAATTTAAAGCCCTGCACGAAATGAATCCATTGCGGCTTAACTTTATCAACACCGGCTCACCGCTGGAAGGCAAAAAGGTTTGCGATATTGGCTGTGGCGGCGGCATTCTCAGTGAGAGCCTGTCACGCTGTGGCGCCAGGGTCACCGGTACCGATATGGGTAAAGCGCCACTCACTGTCGCCCGCCTGCATGCCATGGAGAGCGACCTCGATATTGATTACCAGCAGATCACTGCGGAAGAGCTTGCCCGGCAAAAACCGGCAGAATTTGACGTCCTCAGCTGCATGGAAATGCTTGAGCATGTACCCGACCCCGCCTCCATTATCAATGCCTGTTTCACCCTGCTGAAACCAGGCGGTTCAGTTTATTTCTCAACCATTAACCGCAATCCAAAATCATATTTGCTGGCTATTGTCGGTGCTGAATATGTCATGAGAATGCTGCCTCAGGGCACACATGATTATGCAAAATTCATCAAGCCATCCGAGCTAGATGCCTGGGCAAGGTCGGCTGGACTTGAGCTGGTTAATCTGAAAGGTGTTGTCTACAATCCTTTCACCGGCCTGTTTAGCCAGTCACAGGATGTTGACGTAAATTACATGGTACATTACAGAAGACCTGAAAATGTTTCCGATTAGCAGCTGTAATTACTTTACTGCCAGAGCATACACCCGTCGTGATACCCGCTAAACCGGCGAACAAAATCAGTACCGTCCTGTTTGATCTGGACGGCACCCTGATTGATACCGCGCCTGACATGGCTGCGGCACTGGAAATACTTTGCGATGAAGAGCAGCACACTCGCCTGCCGTTTAGCGAAGTTCGCCCGGTCGTATCCAATGGCAGTGTCGCCCTGATAACCCTGGCTTTTGGCGACGAGCTTGATCAAGCGGTGCTGGAACGACTGAAACAACGTTACCTGGAAATATACCAGGAACATCTTGCGATACATTCCCGGTTGTTCGATGAAATGGACCAGCTGCTGCTGCAACTTGAACAGCGGGATATCAAGTGGGGGGTCGTTACCAATAAACCAGGCTGGTTGACAGAGCCCCTGATGCAGGCACTTGGCCTGGCGCAACGCGCAGCCTGCATTGTCAGTTCAGATTCCACTGAAAACCGCAAACCTCATCCGGAGCCAATGTATTTTGCCTGCAAACTTACTGCTGCACAGCCAGAAGAGTGTGTGTATGTTGGCGACGCACGGCGTGATATTGAAGCCGGACAAAACGCGGGCATGAAAACCATTATTGCAGAGTACGGTTATATCGGCGACCGGGAAAACACCAGCGACTGGCATGCTGACTATATTATTAAAAGCCCGTCACAGCTTCTCGCGCTGCTTTGAAGCTGACTTTCCAGTCTGGTTTTTTATACCTCATTTCAAGATATATCAGCTAAAAATGCTGATATAAAGCGTATTTCAGCACTATTTATTCTCACCCTTTTCGTGTGCCGTCGATGCAACCGGGCCGCTCCGCATACACCACTGAATTAGAATATGATTTTCAGCTAGATAAATATCGTTTACATCATCCTGACACACTGATGTTTAGACTGATAAATCCGGTAAGATTTTTATCTGTGTTTATCCGCGTTCATCTGTGGACAACTTATTACTGTTTTTTCATCCGCAGGTAGCGCTGGTAGTCTTCAAGCCGATCGATGTCCCAGCTGCCAGCAAGTTCCAGATACGAAACATTGCAGTTTTTGAGTTTGTTTGCTGATTGCTGCATTACTTCTGAAGTACCCCAGTTGATGCCATGAAACAGGAAATCATAAGCGTGTTGCAAACCAATTAACACATAACCGCCGTCTTCGGCAGGTACGAAGACAACGTTGATACCTGCGCGCAACTCCTCAATCGCCTGTTTAATTTTTGCTGCATCCAGCGCCGGCGCATCACTTCCGATAACGATACAGTACTTATATTGTTGTAACGCGGCGCTAACAGCATTAAATATACGCTTGCCAATATCGCCCGCTGACTGTGTTAATAATATAATTGGGTATTGTGTTCCGCATTGCAGAAAAAATTCATGCTTCGCACCAGGTGCGCACAGTAAATGCACTTTACACAAATCAGCATGTGTTAGCATCGACAGCCGTTGATGAACTAAATCATACTGCAGCCGGGTTGCTGCCTGCACACCTATATCGGGAATTAGTCGTGTGTTCACCTCTCCTTCTACCGGCGCTTTTGCAAACAGCAGGATAACGGTGTCATCATATAGCACGATTGACACCTCTCAACGGTACAGTTGACTTAATCTTTGCGGAGAAACACCCAAAAAATAATACAGGCGCAACTTCCACATCAGCAATACTGTCGCCAGTACACCATTTGTTTCCCAGCGCCGGCTTGAGGTTAAAACTTTGGACTTTAAACAAACCGGTTTTAGCTGTTTTTTGAGAAGCCGGCTTACCGCAATATCTTCCATTAATGCAATTTGCGGGAAACCACCAATATTTTTAAACAGTTTGGCCTCGATAAATATCGCCTGATCGCCAGTCGCGATTGAGCTCAGCCGCGAACGCAAATTAACCAGTGTCTCGATCAGGCGAAAAATGATCCTGTCACTCGACAGGCGAATTTCAAAGTGCCCCCAGAAATGCCTGCTTTGCGGTATCAAAGCTATCAGTTCCAATGCATTGCCTGGCAATACTGTATCAGCATGTAAAAACAGGTAAACCTCTCCGCTGGCGATGCTCGCGCCATGATTCATCTGTAATGCCCGACCGGGTTCAGACTCGATAACACGATCGGCAGCCTGTTGCGCAAGTTTAAAAGTGTTATCAGTACTGCCGCCATCAACCACGATAACTTCGTGCCCTGCATGACGGAAACCCTGTAAACAATTGAGGATTTTGGAGAGATTATGTTCTTCGTTTAAAACCGGGATGATGATTGATACTTTCACTAACTTATTACCTGATCAAGATGCAGCTGCGAATTTATTCATACTAAACACGCACAGCCTGCAGCCTGTGCGAATAAATTCGCACCTACAATTCCGGGCTTACCGGCATTTGATCTATCAGTATTATGCAATGGCGCCGCCACAACTGCTGCCAAAACCAGCGGTACAGGCATAACAATGATCCATGATGGCAATGGGCTGGCCGTTTAACTCGCTGCGCAATAGCTCGTTGATGTGTTTCTTGCCATGTCTCATGTCAGCCGACTGGCCCGCGGGCAGTCCCAGCATCTGGTTAAAATCGCAGTCATATACATAACCCTGCCAGTCCACACTCAGGCTTGTTCGGCACATTACCCCTGACAGGTTCTCCTGATTGTGCGATTTTTTTAACAGCTGCATATATTCGTCAAACAAACCATGAGATAACAGGGTACTGCCGAATCGTTTGATGGGCATATTGGTAATGGTGTAAAGATGATTAAATGAAATATCAAAGCGCTGTGTCAATTGCTTTCTATAATCAAGCTCAAGTTGCGCCTGCTGCGGTGGCAAATTAATACCTTGCGGATTGTAAACCAGGTTAAGCTGCAGTTTCTGATCAACACCATAGCCCTGTTGATTCAGCAGCTTTAAACCTTGGATACTCTTGCTGAAAACACCTTTACCGCGTTGTGTGTCTACATTTTCTTCCAGGTAACAAGGCATTGAGGCTATAACTTCCACCCGGTTTTCAGCCAGGAAAGATGGCAGTTCCTCAAATCCCTGTTCCAGCAGAATTGTCAGGTTACAACGGTCGATAACATGGACACCTGCTGCACGTGCTTTTTTAACCAGTGAATAAAAATTAGGATTCAATTCAGGTGCGCCGCCAGTGAGGTCCAGCTTTTTAATATTTTTTTGCTTCAAAAAGTTAAGCACATCCACGACTGTTTCCTGCGTCATGACTTCCTTGCGGCGCGGACTGGCATCAACATGGCAATGCAAACATTGCTGATTGCATAAATAACCCAGGTTGACCTGCAGCGTTTCAAGCGCTGAACGTTTTATCTGCGGGAAATCGGTATTACGCAGTAACTCAAATGTGTCTTTCATAGGTTAATGACGGAATCCAGTTAAGGAGCGCCGTGGTATTCATAGTAGTCTTTAGTGTGCTTACTATCATACTTCCCGGCAAAGTATTTGTTAAGTTGCAATTGAGCAACCCGGGTAAAGCGGTTACATATAATTCCTTACCCAGGATTCAATTTGGCCCGCATTCATCGCACCTGCCTGTCTTGCTACTTCCCTGCCATTCTTGAACATTACCATCGTCGGGATACTGCGTATATTAAACTGTGCAGCAATGCTCTGCTCATCTTCGGTATTGAGTTTTGCCAGCCGCACGTAGGGCTCGAGTTTTGCACTGGCCTGTTCAAACGCTGGCGCCATCATTTTACAGGGACCACACCAGGGCGCCCAGAAATCCACGACGAGCGGAACATCGCTTCTATTGATGTGTTTCTGGAACGTTGCGGAAGTCAGTGTCACCGGATGCTGGTTAAATAATGCCTTGTGACATTTGCCGCATGATGGTTTCGCAGTCATCTTTAATGCAGGAATACGGTTAATCGCACCACACGAGGGACATACTATATGTTTGGTATCACTCATTGCAATCTCGGGTTAAATCAATAAACTTGCATTAATGTATGGTTAAACATCCAGTTTTCAAGTGATATTAACCTGGGACCATTTGCATACAACACAAATGTTCAAATTCCATCCTTTGCTCCGTAAACGTCACATCCATGTGCCACTTCTCGTTGCCGACGAATTTGTTGAACCCGGCTGGGTCCATTCACCCGGCCTTTTCTTCCAGGCATTAAAAAGCCCCAAAAACGGGGCTATTTAATGCCTGGCGGAAGAGGTGGGATTATTCCGGGCTTCCTGCCCTTCACCCTTCGGGCCTTTTGCATAAAACGCAAATGTTCAAATTCGTTCCCGACGAATTTGTTGAACCCGGTTGGGCTCATTCACCCGGCCTTTTCTTCCAGGCATTAACAAGCCCCAAAAACGGGGCTATTTAATGCCTGGCGGAAGAGGTGGGATTATTCCGGGCT
>JAJDNP010000129.1 GCA_022340645.1 Gammaproteobacteria bacterium
GGTCCCAGCACCATTGACAGGGCAAAAGCGGCGCCGATACTGGAACCAATCACCGCCATCATTTTGGTGCGGTGCTCTTCCCGCGACAGGTCCGCCGCCAGCGCCATCAAGGCGGAAGCAATCGCCCCGCCCCCCTGTATGGCACGGCCGACGATTATGCCTTCTATACTGCTGGCGGAACCGGCAACCAGTGAACCGGCAGCAAACACCAGCAGGCCGATTACAATTACCGGTTTGCGCCCAAAACGATCTGACAGCATACCAAAAGGAATTTGCAGCAAGGCCTGGGTAAGGCCATAAATACCGATTGCAAGGCCGGTCAAAAACGGTGTCGCACCCGGCAGATGTTCAGTATAAAGCGCGAATACCGGCAGAATCATGAACAAACCAAGCATACGAAAGGCGTATATCATCGCCAGTGAAGCCGCGCTGCGGCGTTCCTGCACTGCCAGATTGCTAGAAAAATTTGAATTCATAAAATAAGGCAAAAAATATATAAACCATCAGGAATTTACTGGATGGTATCGTTGATTAATTTATCAGGCTCCTGCAACAGGACGTTGCAGCAGAGCTACATGGATGTATTTACGCGTCCTGATAAATTAATCAATGATACCAAAAGCTCAAACTTGTTCAGTAATTGCAAAATAATCTAAAAATACAGCTATTGCACTTGCCGAAAAACTTAAAAGACGGCATTCTACCAGATTGCATTAATTATGCTGTAATAATATGGATACAATTCAGATTCGTGGTGCACGCACCCATAATCTAAAAGATATAGACCTGGATATTCCGCGCGACCGGTTAATTGTCATCACCGGCCTGTCCGGCTCGGGCAAATCATCACTGGCATTTGACACCATTTTCGCCGAAGGCCAGCGCCGCTACGTGCAGTCGCTATCCACCTACGCCCGCCAGTTCCTTTCGATGATGGAGAAACCGGATGTAGACACCATTGAAGGCCTGTCACCCGCGATTTCTATCGAGCAGAAGACCACCTCGCACAACCCGCGCTCCACGGTGGGCACCATCACTGAAATATACGATTACCTGCGCCTGCTGTACGCCCGCGCCGGCATACCGCGCTGCCCGCAACATGGCAGCGAACTGCAGGCGCAGACCATCAGCCAGATGGTTGACCAGGTGCTGGCACTGCCCGAAGGCAGTAAATTGATGCTGCTGGCGCCCGTGGTTCGCGACCGCAAGGGTGAACATCTGAATTTATTCAGCGATTTTAAACAGCAGGGCTTTATCCGGGTCAGGGTCGACGGTACCGTGTATGAGCTGGACGAGGCACCGGTACTCGATGCCAAAAAGAAGCATACGATCGAAGTGGTAGTCGATCGTTTTAAAGTCAGGGAGGATATCAAAACCCGGCTTGCGGAATCGTTTGAAACCGCCCTGCAGCTGGCTAATGATGTCGCCACCATTGCCTGGATGGAAGACAGTGATGGCAGCAACGACAACAGCCGGGCCGAGCTGATTTTCTCGGCAAAATTCGCCTGTCCGCAATGCGGCTACAATCTACAGGAACTGGAACCGAGGCTGTTTTCATTCAACAATCCTGCAGGTGCCTGTCCCGAGTGCGAAGGCCTGGGCAACAATCATTTCTTTGACCCGGAACGCATCGTCAGCCCGCATCTTAGCCTCTCCGGCGGCGCTATCCGCGGCTGGGACCGTCGCAATGCCTACTATTTCAGTATCATCCAGTCGCTGTCCAGGCATTACGGCTTTGACGTTGATATTCCGTTCAGTCAGCTGGACAATAGCATACAGAAAATATTGCTCTACGGCAGCGGCACAGAAAGGATTCAGTTCAATTACCCCGGACATGCCGGGCGCAGGGGGAAACAGCGCACACATCGATTCGAAGGCGTTATCCATACCATGGAAAGGCGTTATCGCGAAACCGAGTCCAGCCTGGTGCGTGAAGAGCTGGCAAAATTCATGTCGGTGCAGCCCTGCCCCGCGTGCCAGGGCACCCGCTTGAACGAGGCCGCCCGCCATGTATTTGTTAACGATAAAACCCTGGCGGAAATCACCGCCATGCCCATCCAGCAGGCATTCGAATTTTTTGATTCACTGAAATTAAGCGGCCACCGCGGCGAAATCGCAGAAAAAATCAACCGGGAAATTTCATCACGGCTGAACTTCCTGGTGAATGTCGGCCTGGATTATTTAACCCTGGATCGCAGTTCCGACACATTATCGGGGGGTGAAGCCCAGCGTATTCGCCTGGCCAGTCAAATTGGCGCCGGGCTGGTGGGCGTGATGTATATTCTTGACGAACCTTCCATTGGCCTGCATCAGCGCGATAATGACCGCCTGATTAATACCCTTAATCACCTGCGTGATATCGGCAATACCGTCATCGTGGTCGAACACGATGAAGAAGCCATCCTCAGCGCTGATCATATAATCGACATCGGCCCGGGCGCAGGTGTACACGGCGGCGAAATCATTGCTTCAGGTACAGCGCAGGAAATCATGAACAATAAACAGTCGCTTACCGGGCAGTACCTGGCCGGCACCAGGAGAATTGAAATCCCGGCCTCACGTGTCAGGCACAAAGGTGATGTTTTCAGTGTCAAAAAGGCCAGCGGCAACAATCTGAAAAATGTCGACCTGGAGATACCGGTCGGTTTATTTACCTGTATTACCGGTGTTTCCGGTTCAGGAAAATCAACCCTGGTTAATGACACGCTGTACCCTATCCTGGCCAAGGCGATTAACAAAAATTCCATGGTTGCCGCGCCGCACCAGTCTTTTGCGGGTATCGAACATTTCGATAAAGTGGTTGATATTGACCAGTCCCCTATCGGCCGTACACCACGCTCCAACCCGGCAACCTATACCGGGCTATTCACCCCAATACGTGACCTGTTTGCCGCCACCCAGGAGTCGCGATCCCGCGGCTACAAGCCTGGACGTTTCAGCTTCAACGTTAAGGGCGGACGCTGCGAAGCCTGCCAGGGAGACGGTGTAATTAAAGTCGAAATGCATTTCCTGCCTGATATTTATGTCGAATGCGATGTCTGCAAATCGCAGCGCTATAACCGTGAAACACTGGAAGTCAAATACAAGGGCAAAAGCATTCACGAGGTGCTGGAAATGACCATCGAAGACGCCATTGTTTTCTTCGATGCTATTCCGGTTGTTAAACGCAAACTGCAGACCCTGATTGATGTCGGCCTGGGTTATATCACGCTGGGCCAGCGCGCCACCACCCTCTCCGGCGGTGAAGCACAGCGCATCAAGTTATCAAAAGAACTATCAAAGCGAGATACCGGCAAAACGGCCTATATCCTTGACGAACCGACAACCGGGCTGCATTTTTATGACGTGCAGCAGCTGCTTGACGTGCTTATTCGCCTGCGTGACCACGGCAACACCGTTGTCGTTATTGAACACAACCTCGATATCATCAAGATGGCCGACTGGATCATCGACCTGGGGCCCGAAGGCGGTTACAAAGGCGGTGAAATCATCGCCAGCGGCACACCGGAAGACGTTGCCAAAGTAACGGGCTCGTTCACCGGAAAATATATCAAGCGCGTGCTGGAAAGTAACAAGGTAACCCGAAAGGCGGGATAAGTTTTTACACTATGGAGGCGATCAGGGCAAAAGAAAATCGTTTTCCGCAAATGAACGCGAATAAACGCAAATGTAATTAATTTTTTCGTTGTCATTCTGAACGAAAGTGTAGGATCCTAAGAATATCGAATGCATTGTATTGATACATAAGATCCATCGCAAAAGCTCAGGATGGCACACTGATAAAAGATTTTGCTTTTAGAATTCTATAAATTGCGTTTATTCGCGTTCATTTGCGGAAGAATATAAAAATCTTTTCTCCTCGCATCTGCGGTAAAAATCATTTTTTGACGAAAAAAAACCAGCCTGAAGCTGGTTTTTTTTCTAATCTGCAGAACGCTGTTAATCTGCATCTACCGCAACCGCTTCTTCAGGGCGGTCAACCAGTTCGATATAAGCCATAGGTGCTGCATCGCCGGAACGGAAACCGCATCTCATTATACGTGTATAACCGCCTGGACGATCTTTGTAACGAGTCGCCAGCAGGTTGAACAGTTTGCCTACCGTTTCCTTGTCACGCAGTTTTGCAAAGGCCATGCGGCGATTGGCAACTGAGTCATTCTTGGCCAGGGTAATTAATGGCTCGGCAACCCGGCGCAGTTCTTTTGCCTTGGGCAAAGTCGTTTTAATAATTTCATGATCGAACAGTGAATTAGCCATGTTGTTGAACATCGCTTTACGGTGACTGCTGTTCCGATTTAGTCGGCGGCCAGATTTTTGATGACGCATGATTTATAACCTATATCTCTAAACCCGTATTCTTTCGTAATACGTGTGCCCAAATTAAATTAACCTGTATGTAAGCTGCTGTATTAGATCAACTCGCTTCTTCTTTATCGCGAATTGAAGCTGGCGGCCAGTTATCCAGCTGAATACCAAGCGACAGGCCGTGTGATGCCAGTACATCCTTGATTTCAGTTAATGATTTTTTACCAAGATTTGGGGTTCTTAACAAATCAACTTCCTGGCGTTGAATCAGATCACCAATATAATAAACATTTTCTGCCTTCAGACAGTTTGCTGAACGAACGGTTAACTCAAGTTCGTCAACAGGTCGCAGTAAAATTGGATCGATATCCGCTTCTTCGTCTTCAGCAACAACATCTTCCATGCTTTGTAAATTAACGAACGATGAAAGCTGAGCCTGCAATATCGTCGCGGCGGTGCGGATTGCTTCTTCCGGATCAACCGTACCGTTGGTCTGCAGATCTATAATCAGCTTGTCAAGGTTGGTACTCTGTGCAACACGCGCATTTTCCACGTTATAGGATACACGGCGAATAGGACTGAACGAAGCGTCCAGCTGTAAAGTGCCAACAGTTGTAGATTCCGCATCGATAGCACGCAGGTTTGCCGGCTGATAGCCACGGCCCTTGACGACTTTCATGGAAATGTTCAGTTTGCCATCACTGTTAACGTTGGCAATGACATGATCCGGATTAACGATTTCAATATCGTGGCCGGTTTCAATGTCGCCCGCGGTGACAACACCGGGTCCTGTTTTATTAATGCTGATGGTTTGTTCGTCATTTGTGTGCATGATTAATGCAACACCCTTCAGGTTTAACAGGATTTCAAGAACGTCTTCCTGCACCCCTTCGATGGTGCTGTATTCATGCACCACACCTTCGATTTGCGCATCAACAATGGCGCTGCCTTCTATTGAAGATAATAATATTCTGCGTAAGGCATTTCCCAGGGTATGGCCAAAGCCGCGCTCAAGCGGCTCCAGTGCAACCTTTGCATGCGTGTCGCTGAATGACTGTACATTAATCGTACGTGGTGTAAGAAGTTCATCTGTCGCTGACATGTAATATACGCTCCACTACTTGGAATAAAGTTCGACGATTAACTGTTCGTTGATATCTGCTGATAACTCAGCACGCTCAGGAACATTTTTATACACAGCCTGAAGTTTCGAGTCGTCCAGAGAAATCCAGTCAACAATACCATTCTGCTTGGCCATGTTCATTGCATCTGCAATGCGAGTCTGTTTTTTCGCTTTCTCACGAATGCTAATGACATCATTAGCTTTTACCTGGTAAGAAGGAATATTTACCACGATGTTATTAACCAGGATACACTTATGATTAACCAGCTGCCTGGCTTCAGCACGAGTTGCACCAAAACCTGATCGATAGACAACATTATCAAGACGACGTTCCAGTAATTGCAGCAGATTCTCACCCGTTGAGCCTTTCAGACTGGCGGCTTGCTGGTAATAATTACGGAACTGCTTTTCCAGGACACCATAAATTCTGCGAACTTTCTGTTTTTCGCGCAGCTGCAGCGCATAGTCAGACAGGCGTGCGCGACGTGCACCGTGCTGCCCGGGCACCTGGTCCAGCTTGCATTTGCTATCCAGTGGACGCAAGGATGATTTGAGTTCTAAATCAACGCCTTCACGACGGCTGAGTTTACATTTTGGTCCGGTATATTTAGCCATATATTTCTCTTGTAGATCCCGCTTTGTCTGATGTCTACACGCGGCGCCGTTTTGGTGGGCGGCAACCGTTATGTGGAATAGGTGTTACATCATGAATGTTTGTAATCTGGAAGCCAACATTATTTAATGAACGAATCGCAGAGTCACGGCCTGGACCGGGTCCGCTAACCATCACTTCAAGGCTTTTCATGCCGAAGTCCTTTGCCCGTGTGCCCGCACGTTCGGCAGCAATCTGTGCGGCAAATGGCGTACTTTTACGAGAACCGCGAAAGCCCGAACCGCCTGATGTCGCCCATGACAGCGTATTACCCTGACGGTCAGTAATGGTAATTATGGTATTGTTAAATGTTGCATATACATGTGCAATACCATCAATTACGGTACGTTTTACTTTTTTCTTTACTTCCGGCTTCGCCATATGGGTACTCTGCTTCTATATAAATGTCTGATTTGAATTAATTATCCGATAATGAAATCGTCACGTTATCCTGTACTAACTGACCGGTCCTGCTATCGAGCCATTCTATCTGGTCCATTCCGTCTATCTAGTAATGGGCCTGCGCGGACCTTTACGTGTGCGTGCATTTGTTTTTGTACGCTGGCCACGAAGTGGCAGGCCGCGACGGTGACGGATGCCCCGGTAACAACCTAAATCCATCAGGCGTTTAATGCTCATTGAAACTTCACGGCGCAAATCGCCTTCGACAGAGTATTTGCCGACTTCAGTGCGCAATGTTTCCAGCTGCTCTTCCGAAAGTTCGCCAATTTTAGTCGATTCGGCAATGCCAGCAGCCTTGCAAATTATTTCTGCACGCGTAGATCCGATACCGTAGATGTGTCTTAAACCTATTACGGTGTGCTTATTTTGTGGAATATTTATACCTGCAATACGAGCCATTATGGTTTCCGTCTTATCGCGACAAAGCGCGTAATTTTACTAATAATAAATGCCTAAATCAATAGAAATACTAAACATGCAACCAGCCTGTGACACCTGGCAGATCAGCCCTGACGCTGTTTATGCCGAGGGTCAGTGCAAATCACACGTACTACACCGCTACGTTTAACAATCTTACAGTTGCGACACATTTTCTTTACTGATGCGCGTACTTTCATTTTCTTAACCCTGTTTCAAAACTCTTACTGGAATGCCTGCTTAACGCCCAGTTAACGTCTATAGCCGTCAAGATGGGCTTTTTTCATAATACCTTCATACTGGTGTGACATCATATGCGACTGCACCTGTGCCATAAAGTCCATGACCACAACAACGATAATCAACAACGACGTACCGCCGAAGTAAAATGGAACGTTCCAGTATAAAATCAAAAATTCCGGCAATAAACACACGGCGGTTACATACAACGCACCTACAAAAGTTAAGCGTGTCATTACCTTGTCAATATATTTTGCGGTCTGTTCACCTGGCCGAATACCGGGCACGAAGGCTCCACCGCGCTTCAGATTATCAGCCGTATCTCGCGCATTGAATTGCAATGCGGTGTAAAAGAAGCTGAAAAATATGATCGCAATGGCAAACAGGAATATATAAATCGGCTGCCCCGGCGATATCTTGCTGGCAAAATCCTGCAACCACTCCATGCCTTCAGTTTGCCCGCTCCAGCTAGCCATGGTAGCCGGGAACAGGATGATACTCGATGCGAAAATCGGCGGTATCACACCGGCCATATTCAGCTTCAGCGGCAGATGACTGCTCTGCGCCTGGTACAAGCGCCGCCCCTGCTGTTTCTTTGCATAATTAACCGTAATGCGGCGCTGTCCTCTTTCGATGAAGACAACAAACGCTGTCACGCCAACCGCAATGATAAACAGCACAATGGTTGCCAGCGCATGCAGCTCACCGGTTCTTACCAGTTCAAGTGTGCCGCCAACCGCCCTGGGCAGGCCTGCAACAATACCGGCAAAGATGATAAGGGATATGCCATTGCCGATGCCGCGTTCCGTTATCTGTTCACCCAGCCACATTAAAAACATCGTTCCGGTCACCAGGGAAACCGTTGCAGTAAAGATGAAACTTATCCCTGGATGTATCACCAGCGAGGAGCCGCCGAAAGACTGTCCCTGCAGTGCCGTTGAAATACCAAACGCCTGGAAGCTGGCCAGCACCAATGTAAAGTAGCGGGTATACATCGCTATTTTCCGGCGCCCCGGCTCACCCTCTTTTTTAAGCTCTTCCAGCGATGGTACCGTGACGGCTAACAGCTGCATTATAATCGACGCAGAAATATATGGCATAATGCCCAGCGCAAACAGGGACATACGTTTCAGCGCACCACCGGAGAACATGTTAAACACGCCCAGGATGCTGCCTTGTTGCTGCTCAAATAATGTCGACATCACGTTAGGATCGATGCCGGGCACAGGTATAAAAGTACCTATACGAAAAACGATCAATGCCCCGATGACAAACAGAAGGCGTTGTTTGAGTTCCGTAAAAGCTGGTTTACCTGCCATTAATAATCACCACTTGATTCTGCTATTCAAAGATACCGATTATTCAGTATCTTCGATTTTGCCACCGGCAGCTTCAATCGCTTTACGCGCACCCGGTGTCACTTTAATGCCCTTTAACTGTACCGCTTTTGCAATCTCACCCGAAGCAATGACTTTTGCATTTTTGGTCCTGGCGGGCACTACATTCGCCTTGATTAATGCAGTTATATCAATAACATCGGCGTCAATATTTGCAAGCTCAGGCAAACGCACTTCGGCATTTAACTGCGAAGAACGGGATATAAATCCGAACTTGGGCAAACGGCGCTGTAAAGGCATCTGGCCACCTTCGAAACCAACTTTTGTAAACCCGCCTGCGCGAGACTTCTGTCCCTTATGGCCACGGCCGCATGTTTTACCCAGGCCGCTACCGATACCGCGACCCGCACGTTTTGCGTTCTTTTTACTACCTGCGGCAGGCTGAAGTGTATTTAATTGCATAACTAGACTTCCTCAACATTAACCATGTAATAAATCTTGTTTATCATGCCGCGATTTTCAGGCGTATCCTGAACCGTGACACAGTGATGTGTACGCAGCAAACCCAGACCACGCGCGCAAGCCTTATGAGACTTCAGTCGACCGATCAGGCTTTTTGTCAGTGTAACTTTTAATTCTTTGCTAGCCATGCTCATTTACCTAATACTATTTATCTGGTTGAATGCTATATCCAGGCAACAGGAAAACATAAACCCGGAATATCTAACCAAGGATTTCTTCGATTTTTTTGCCGCGTTTAGCCGCAACATAATCTGGTGATGACATCGACAACAGCCCGTTGATTGTTGCCCTCACCACATTGACCGGGTTGCGTGTACCGTTTATTTTGGCCAGTACATTTTTCACGCCAACAGCCTCGAAAACCGCACGCATCGCACCGCCGGCGATAATACCTGTACCGTCAGAAGCCGGCTGCATATAGACGTTAGCCGCGCCGTGAATACCGGTAATTTCGTGCTGTAGAGTGTCGCCCTTTAAAGGCACAGTCTTCATGTTCTTGCGCGCTTTATCCATAGCTTTCTGTATAGCCAGGGGCACCTCTTTCGCTTTACCATAACCGAAACCGATCATGCCGTTACCATCACCGACTACTGTCAGTGCGGTAAAACCAAATTGACGACCACCTTTAACTACTTTCGCTACGCGATTAACAGCAACTAATTTTTCAATAAAATCATCTTTGGTTGCTGCGATTTCTTGCTGTGCCATGCTTAAACCCTGTTTAATCTTTATGATTAGTCTTTAACTAAAACCAATAATGTTAAAACGCTAAAATTCCAGACCGTTTTCACGTGCCGAATCAGCCAATGCCTTAACTCTTCCGTGATAACGGAAGCCTGAGCGGTCAAATGCGACTGATGTAACACCAGCTGATTTGGATTTTTCTGCAATCGCTTTACCAACCAGTGATGCAGCTTCAATATTGCCTGTGTGCTTTGCATCAGCAGCTATGTCTTTTTGTACTGTTGATGCAGTAGCGATCACTTTACCGCCATCCGGACTGATAACCTGTGCATAAATATGCCGTGGCGTTCGGTGAACGCATAATCGATACGCGCCAACCTCGCTAATTTTTAAACGCGTTCTTTTAGCACGACGCATTCTGTTTGATTTTTTTGAATTCATGGTAATGACCTGGATGCAGTACTTTTTTAACTCTTAAACTTTATTTACTGTGCTATTTGTTATTTATGGGCTATTTTTTCTTCGCGTCTTTACGGATCACGCGTTCGTCAGCATAGCGTACACCTTTACCCTTGTATGGCTCGGGTGGACGGTACGCTCTTATCTCTGCACAGACCTGGCCTACTTTCTGTCTGTCCGCGCCTTTTACGTTTATCTCGGTCTGGCTTGGTGTTTCAATGGTAATACCCTCCGGTATCGCATATTTAACCGGATGAGAAAACCCGAGAGACAGGTCCAGTATGTTGCCCTGCATCTGCGCCCTGTAGCCGACGCCTACCAGCTGCAACTGTCTGGTAAACCCTTGCGAGACTCCCACGATCATGTTGTTAACCAGTGAACGCATGGTACCTGCCATTGCCATGCTTTGTGTTGAATCATCATTAGGCATAAACTTCAGCGTATTGTCTTCCTGTTTCACACTCACTGTTTCATGCAAATCAAGCGACAGGTTACCCTGTTTTCCCTTTGCAGTTATTGTCTGACCACTGATGTTAACTTCTACACCAGGCACCAGCTGAACTGGTTTTTTTGCAATTCGTGACATTGTTCTACTCTATGTTTGTGTATATCTGATAACTCAGCATGTACCTAAATATTTTATATACGCCGATTAATAAACGGTGCAAAGAATCTCACCGCCACGACCGGCAGCACGCGCCTCACGGTCACTCATCACTCCAGCAGATGTGGATACGATTGCTACGCCCAAACCATTCAGTATCCTGGGCAGCTGATCTTTACTTTTGTAAATTCGCAATCCTGGACGGCTGACACGCTTTATCTGGTCTATCACCGGACGTCCCTGGAAGTATTTCAGGGTAATGGTTAAGCTGGGTTTCGCTGCATCATCTGTAGAAAAACCAGCGATATACCCTTCATCAAGCAATACCTTTGCAATCGCGCACTTTAACTTGGACGCTGGCATAGTAACATCAGCCTTGGATGCATTTTGCGCATTTCGTACGCGTGTTAACATGTCTGCTATAGGATCTGTCATCATAATGATATACCTCTACCAACTGGCCTTGACCAGGCCAGGAATGTCGCCACGCATAGCGGCTTCACGTAATTTATTTCTGCACAGGCCAAATTTACGAAACACACCATGTGGGCGTCCGGTTAAACGGCAACGGTTACGGCGTCGTGAACGGCTAGAATCCCTTGGTAATGTCTGCAATTGTCGTTGCGCCTGCATCTTTTCATCAAAGCTTGCATTTTGATCTCTCAGCACAGCTTTACTTACTGCACGCTTATCGATATATTTTTCTATCAGGCGAGCACGTTTTTTCTCGCGAGCTACCATAGATTTTTTAGCCATATTTATTTACTACCCTGCTTGATTTCGCCTTTAAAAGGGAAATTAAATTCTTTTAACAATGCCAGACCACTGGCATTATCATTTGCCGTTGTCGTAATGCAAATATCCATACCGCGAATTTTGTCGATTTTTTCGTATTCGATTTCTGGAAAAATAATTTGCTCTTTAATACCCATATTGTAGTTGCCGCGGCCATCGAAGGACTTTGGATTTAAGCCACGAAAATCACGAATTCGAGGCACTGAAATGTTGAT
Organism: Gammaproteobacteria bacterium; assembly: GCA_022340645.1. Classification (GTDB taxonomy): domain Bacteria; phylum Pseudomonadota; class Gammaproteobacteria; order SZUA-229; family SZUA-229. The sequence continues at coordinate 11,816 of JAJDNP010000129.1, forward strand.
CAAACGATCGAGAAACTCATACATTCTTTCACTACGCAAAGTCACTTTACAACCGATTGGGTAACCTGTACGAACCTTGAATGAAGCGACCGATTTACGCGCAAGTGTAGTTACCGGTTTCTGGCCGGTAATTTTTTCCATATCAACGAGAGCATTTTCCAGGACTTTCTTATCGCCAATTGCTTCGCCCAAACCCATGTTTATAGTGATTTTTGTAATACGCGGCACATCCATGACATTCTTGTATGCACCGGTTGCCATTAGATTTTTAACGACAGTATCACGATAAAATTCTTGTAATCTTGACATGATTCTTCTTTACCTGACTGAACCTTAAACGTCTACGACTTCATCGTTAGACTTGAAATAACGCACCTTACGACCGTCATCAAGAGTTTTATACCCGACACGATCGCCTTTATTGGTCATTGTATTGAGCAGCATCACGTTAGAAATATGCAATGGCATTGCCACATCAACGATACCGCCCTCTACACCAGCCATCGGATTAGGCTTGGTGTGTTTTTTAGCCATATTAATCGTTTCAACGAGTACACGATCATCGGCCACTTTTAAAACCGTACCCTGACGACCTTTATCCTTGCCTGCTATAACGATGACCTGGTCACCTTTTTTAATACGTTTCATGCTTCTCTACCCGATCTATAAAACTGGTTACCAAACTACTTACAATACTTCCGGCGCAAGTGAAACAATTTTCATAAACTTTTCAGTACGCAATTCACGAGTTACCGGGCCAAATATACGTGTGCCTATTGGCTGTAAGTTGTTATTTAAAATAACCGCAGCATTGCTATCAAAACGAATAGATGAACCATCAGCACGGCGAATACCTTTTTTGGTACGCACGACAACTGCGTTGTAGACGTCACCTTTTTTTACTTTGCTGCGGGGGATCGCATCTTTAATACTCACCTTGATGATGTCACCAACCCGAGCATAACGGCGATGTGATCCGCCTAACACCTTGATGCACATCATGCTGCGTGCGCCACTGTTGTCAGCAGAATTCAAAATACTTTGCATTTGTATCATGGCTTGTACCTAAAAATTAAAGCTCTGCAGCTTTCTCAACAATTTTCACCAGTTTCCAGGACTTGGTTTTGGACATCGGGCGACACTCTTCAATCAGAATGATGTCACCTTTGCTACATTCATTTGCTTCATCATGAACACGCATTTTTGTCGAGCGCTTAATAAACTTCCCATAAATAGGATGTTTTATACGACGCTCGATCTTGATCGTTGCAGACTTGTCACCTGCATTGCTTGTAACCACGCCCTGCAATGTTCGCTTTGTTGTAGCGTTTTCCGCTACTGCCGAATCAACGTTAGCCATTATGAATTACCTTTTTTGTTAGCCGTGCTGGCCTGTGTCATTTCAGCCAGAACGGTTTTTATACGAGCAATATCGTGCCGCACCGTACTAAAACGATGTATTTTCGGTGTATTGCCAGAACCCAGTTGCATGCGCAGATTGAATTGTTCCCGGCGCAGACTTACCAATTCAGCATTCAGGTCCTTTGCCGACATTTTTCTATATTCTTGAGCAGAAGCCATTACATCACCGCACGTGTTACAAATGTTGTTCTAATTGGCAGCTTGTTTGCTGCCAGCCGGAATGCTTCGCGTGCCATTTCTTCAGACACGCCTTCCATTTCATATAAGATCGTACCTGGCTGTATTTTTGCGCACCAGAAATCGACGTTGCCTTTTCCCTTGCCCATGCGAACTTCAAGCGGCTTGCTTGAAATAGGCACATCAGGGAACACCCGGATCCAGATTTTACCGGCACGTTTTACCTGGCGCGTCATCGCACGACGTGCTGCTTCAATCTGGCGTGCAGACAGACGGCCACGCTCTGTAGCTTTTAAACCATATTCACCAAAACTGACCCGGTTGCCAGCCTGAGCAAGACCGCGGTTCTTGCCTTTGAACATTTTGCGAAATTTTGTACGCTTTGGTTGTAACACGTTTCTTTTCCTCTATTAATGTCGACGCTCAGGCTTATTTACCTACTCCAACACCGGCGCCGGCTTTAGCAGCGTCTTTAGCATCAAGCTCTTTATAAAGATCAAAAATTTCACCTTTATAAATCCAGACTTTTATGCCCAGGATGCCATAGGTTGTCAGTGCTTCATGTGTGCCATAATCGATATCTGCACGCAAGGTATGCAATGGCACGCGGCCTTCATGATACATTTCACTGCGGGCTATTTCCGCACCGTTTAAACGACCGCCGATTTTAATCTTTATGCCTTGCGCACCCATTCTCATGGTGTTCTGAATCGCGCGTTTCATTGCACGCCTGAACATCACGCGGCGCTCAAGCTGCTGGGCGATGCTTTCAGCAACAAGTTTTGCATCCAGTTCCGGTTTACGAATTTCTTCAATGTTTACTTTCACGGCATTGACATGCAAACCAATAATTTTGGCGATTTCATTGCGCAGCATTTCAATGTCTGCGCCTTTTTTACCAATGACCACACCGGGGCGGGCCGTATGGATGGTGATATTCGCCGAGCCTGTTGGGCGCTCGATTTGAATATGGCTTACATTGGCGCTTGCCAGCTTGTTGCGTAAAAATTCCCGCACCTTAATGTCCGCATTCAAAAGATTGGGGAAGTCTTTTGTTGATGCATACCATTTCGCATTCCAATCCGTTGAAATACCTAAGCGAATACCTACTGGATGTACTTTTTGACCCATCGTTATCTCTCTTTATGCGTCTGACACGCAAACCGTAATATGACTTGTACGTTTTAATATTCTGTTAGCACGGCCTTTTGCGCGCGCTCTGATACGTTTCATTGCAGGGCCTTCATCGACAAACACTTTTGCTACGTAAAGCTCATCAATATCCGCACCTTCATTATGCTCTGCATTAGCAATGGCTGACTCCAGTACCTTTTTCATTAAATCTGATGATTTGGTTACACCAAAATTTAACGCGTCCAGCGCCTTATCTACAGGCAAGCCGCGTATTTGATCTGCAATCAGACGACATTTCTGCGGTGAAACTCGCGCGAATCTATGTTTTGCTATGACTTCCACAATGACACCTATTTATTTAGCTTTCTTGTTAGCAGCATGGCCTTTATAAGTGCGGGTCAATGCAAACTCGCCCAGCTTATGGCCAACCATGTTCTCGGAAACGAGGACAGGGATATGCTGCCGACCGTTATGTACAGCAATGGTTAAACCAACCATTTCAGGAAAAATTGTTGATCGGCGCGACCAGGTCTTAATCGGTTTGCGATCTTTCGTTTCAACCGCTTTGCTCACTTTATCGATCAGATGATGATCAATAAACGGGCCTTTTTTTAATGAACGTGGCACTACTATTTCCTCAACTATTTATGCGTTACTACTTATTGCGGCGACGCAAGATCATATTATCTGTACGCTTGTTACTACGCGTTCTAAAACCTTTTGTCGGCACACCCCAGGGTGATACCGGGTGGCGGCCGCCAGATGTACGGCCTTCGCCACCACCATGTGGATGATCAACCGGATTCATCACAACGCCACGAACCGTGGGACGCACACCGCGCCAGCGTGATGCACCCGCTTTACCCAACGAGCTCAGTGAGTGTTCTGAATTACCAACTTCACCGATGGTTGCGCGGCAGTCAGTATGTATTTTGCGCATTTCACCAGAGCGCAGACGCAATGTTGCATACATGCCTTCACGCGCCAGCAACTGCGCAGTCGCGCCTGCACTACGTGCGATTTGTGCGCCTTTACCTGGCTTCATCTCAACACAGTGAATCTGCGTACCGACGGGAATATTAGCCAGCGGCAGGGTGTTGCCAACACGAATCGGCGCACTGCTGCCAGACTGAAGCGTATCGCCGGCTTTAACACCCTTAGGTGCGATGATATAACTCTTGACGCCATCCTTGTAAACCAGCAACGCAATGTTTGCACTACGGTTTGGATCATATTCAATACGCTCAACGCGAGCGGGGATGCCGTCTCTATTGCGCTTGAAATCGATGACACGATAGCGCTGTTTGTGACCGCCACCAACATGACGCGTACTGATGCGACCGGCATTATTACGGCCACCCGTCCTGTTCTTGTTTTCAGTCAATGAACGCTCGGGCGCGCCCTTGTATAAATCTTTATCAATGACCTTGACGACAAAACGGCGTCCCGGTGATGTTGGTTTGGTTTTTACTATTGCCATGATTAACTCGCTTTAGCTCTTATCGCTTATTGGCTCTGATCGCTTAGTTTTTGCCTGCCCTAGTTTGTACCGGCAAAGTCAATATCATTATCCGGCATCAAGGTAACATAGGCTTTACGCAAATCAGAGCGTTTACCGACTCGACCGCCAAAGCGCTTGGTTTTACCTTTGCAATTCAGAATGCGCACCTTTTCCACCTTAACTTTAAACAGCCCTTCAACAGCCTGTTTTACTTCAGTTTTGGTCGCACTCGGCAGCACCTTGAATACATGCTGATTCTGCTCATCAGCCAGCAATGAGCTTTTTTCTGACACATGCGGGGACAGCAAAACCTGATACATACGTTCCTGATTCATTTTTATTTACCCCCAAGACTGTCTTCAATGGCGCGGACAGCACCAACGGTAACGACGACATGATCATAACGCAGCAGGTTTACCGGGTTCATGCCGGCGACATCAGTTACTTCAACATGCGGCAGGTTGCGCGCAGACAGGTACAGGTTTTCGTTGCTGGTTTCAGTGATAACCAGTGTTTTATTCACACCCAGATCAGCCAGTTTTGCGGCCATCTGTTTTGTCTTGGGCGCATCAACAGTGATATCTTCAACAACGATCAAACGCTGCTGACGATTCAACTCTGAAAGCATGGAGCGCATGCCAGCTCGATACATTTTTTTATTCAGCTTTTGCGTGTAATCACGCGGCTGTGCGGCAAATGTGACACCCCCACTGCGCCACAATGGACTGCGACTGGTACCAGCGCGCGCACGGCCACTGCCTTTCTGGCTCCACGGCTTGGCACCACCGCCTGATACCGCGGAACGATTCTTTTGCGCAGCAGTACCGGCACGACCAGCAGACATATAAGCGGTTACCAGCTGATGAACCAGGCCTTCTTTGTATTCAAGACCAAACACTGTGTCAGATACAGTGATTGTTTCTTTACTATTATGTAATTGCAGATCCATGATCTATTCTCTAATAATACTTACAACTTAATACTTATTATTTATAACTAGCCTTTTACAGCAGTGCCTTTTACAGCAGGCCTGATAACCAGGTTGCCACCTTTTGCGCCGGGAATAGCACCTTTAACAAGTAACAGGCCGCGTTCTGCGTCCACACGCACCAGTTCGAGCGACTGCACCGTGCATTTTACATTTCCCATCTGGCCCGACATTTTCTTGCCCTTGATCACACGACCCGGTGTCTGACACATACCGATTGAACCGTTTGAACGGTGTGACAGCGAGTTTCCGTGAGTTGCATCCTGCGTTCTAAAGTTGTGACGCTTGACGCCGCCCTGGAATCCCTTACCAATGGTTGTACCGGTTACATCAATCTTTTGGCCCGCCTCAAACATCTCGATAGACAGCTCGCCACCGACAGCCAGCTCAGCTACTTCGTCTGTGGTTACACGAAACTCCCATAAGCCACGGCCTGCTTCTACGCCTGCTTTGGCATAGTGGCCCGCCATCGGCCTGGTCACTCGGGAAGCTTTTTTCGAACCAGTGGTTACCTGGATCGCCTGGTATCCGTCTGTTTCTTCAGTTTTTATCTGAGTAATACGGTTAGACGTCACTTCGATAACACTGACCGGAATAGAACTGCCTTCCTCAGTGAATATGCGTGTCATGCCCGCTTTTCTACCAACAACACCAATAGTCATGTCTAATCCTGCATAAATAAAAAACTGACTTACGCCTGAACCCTGCACACAAATCCTGCACATGGACACGGGTAATACCAGCCACTTAACCGTACTTTAAAAGTGACGATTAATAAATTAATCTGTATATCCAGCATTCGCCCGGCATTGATCAAATAATCATTCTCGGGTTAGTAGCTCATTCTGTTTTCGCAGTATCCTTGCACCAGTTCCGCCTTCTTTGGCAGACCAGGACATACCCAGGACTTACGATAATAAGAAGCTTTGCGTCGTGGCTTTTGGCAGCAAGCCTGTTTCGGGCCATTTCTACCAGCCAGACAGCAAAGCCGGGTATTATAACAGCTTTTTTATTAAGTTAAAGCATTAAATAGTCCGCAGACAATTAATTTAACTTGATTTGCACATCAACACCCGCAGACAAATCCAGCTTCATTAAAGCATCAACGGTTTTGTCTGTTGGATCGATGATATCCATCATGCGTTTATGCGTGCGTATTTCATACTGGTCACGTGCGTCCTTGTTCACATGCGGCGAAATCAGAACGGTGAAACGTTCTTTTTTCGTCGGCAATGGGATAGGCCCCTTGACATGTGCGCCGGTACGTTTAGCCGTTTCTACGATCTCACTGGCTGATTTATCAATCAGGTGATGATCAAACGCTTTCAAACGAATTCTTATATGTTGACTAGCCATAATTTTCTCTTAACTATAAATAACTATAACGACTCAGATTACTGTTGAACCCCGTCAGTTCAAGGCGAAAAATGTGAGTTTGCCCATAAAATTCTTATCTGGACAATTGACCATTTTTCAACGCAGAAATGACGGGGTTCAGCGGTGAGCTGAGTTGTTATTATTCGATTATTTTGGAAACCACACCTGCACCAACGGTACGGCCGCCTTCACGTATCGCAAAGCGCAGGCCTTCTTCCATCGCAATCGGGTTGATCAGCGTTACCGTCATCTTCACGTTATCTCCCGGCATCACCATCTCGGTGCCTTCCGGCAGATCA
>JAJDNP010000142.1 GCA_022340645.1 Gammaproteobacteria bacterium
CATTCGAGCGTACAAGGAGGTATTTACAGCGTGTCTCGGGCGACCGTTGCCAGTTCATGTTTCGGATGACATAAACAGTTATCTCTTTCATGTATAACAGTGAGTTATGTGTACGTCTGTAATTTAAATGGGACAGCAATGGCGACGGAGGGATTATTTTTTAACCATGTTGATGAGTTGATCAATTTTTAATTCCTCCGTCATCATTTTAACTTTTACTACTTGATAAATTACTTCTTCGAATAATTGAATAGTAATGCCAAAATCAACTATCGATACCTGGAAGCCTGATTTTTTCCAGCAATCGCCTCTGTTTGATGCTATTCAACATGTGAGTATTCCTTTTGCCAGGATGAGTCAATGGCCGACGCTGGAGCAGTTCTCGAGTGAGCTGCGAAAGAAAGGTATTCGCTCCCATGGTAGTCAACCCGTCCATGCTGTTGCGCAGGCTGCAAAGCCTGAGAAGTTTGATGATCTCTATGAGTCCCGCATCTATTTGAAAGGCGAGTTGCAAACGCGCCTGGAGAACTGGCACGACTTTTTTAACGCCATGTGCTGGCTGCAATTTCCAAAAACCAAAGCCGCCCTTAATGCTCTTCACTATGAATGTTCACGGATCCGCAAAGCTGGCACAAATCGATCTTCTCTTGAGAATGCCATCACCCTGTTTGATGAGTGCGGGGCGATTATTGTCGCCGATGATGAATTCATGCTGGATTTGATCCGGAAGCATCACTGGAAACAGCTGTTCTTTGAACATAGAGAGAAGTTTTGCGAGCATATGCAGTGCTATGTGTTTGGTCATGCTATGTTTGAGAAGGCCATAAAACCGTATATAGGAATGACAGCGCACGCTGTTTTGATAAAACAGGATAGCGATTTTTTTCAGAAAGGTTATCTGGAACAGCTTGCGCACGTGGATAGCCTGGTTTCAGCTGCCTGGCTGAATAAGGAAATTGAAACCCCAGTGGGTTTGCAGCCTTTTCCCTTGCTGGGCATGCCGGGCTGGTGGACTGGTGGGCAGGGTGAGGAATTCTATTCAAATGAGGTCTATTTCAGGACCAGGCGTCGGGTAAGCCCATGAAACAGGAAAATAAGTCGGATACCTTGCTGCTGGTTTCAAGTCAATAATAGCAATAATCGGGGTCAGACCAGAATGGCACTTACTTAAGCGTCCGGGCACCGGTGTATTCGATCCGCGGGACGCCGTTAATCCTTCCATGGAGGCTTGACTGCGGCATCCGTGCCGCAGACACCCGCAGATCGAATACACCGGCACTCTCCAGTTGTGCAGCAATGGCTTTAAGCAAGTGCCATTCGGGTCAGACCACGGTTAATAATTCTTTTCTTCCCCATTTTTTTCAACTTCGCCGTAATAGCAGGGCAATCACCAGGCATTCGATGCCGAACGGCAGGTAACCGGCATATCCCGCGACTGGCATTTCAAAGACCTGGAAGTGATGGACGAGGGGCACGGTGTAGATCCATTTGGTAGCGCTATAGTAGTTCCACATCTCCCAGAAAAAGCCGCACTGCAATGCGGCCAGCGACGAGAGTGCAATCAGTTGCCAGCCGTGTGCGCGTAATGCTGTTATCAAGTCGGGTTCGCCATCTATGCCCTGCAAAGCGAGCAACACTAACAGCGGTGCGAACCAGAGGAACGGGAACAGGAGATTGGGCCAGATGCCAAGTAATACGAGGACACCCGACGATGCGAGCAGGGTGACCCATGACAGTCGCCTTAGCGATTTACGATCGACCGTCAATGTTAACGGCCTGGACGCTATGCGCAGAACGCTGGCCAGCCACTGTTGCGTACTGAGCACCGCCGGCAGGACGGTGGAAAAGGAAAGGCTTGCATTCAGCGTATAACGCAACGGCCCGAAATCGTCGACGCCGATGTAATACCAGTTCTGCACAAAGCGATTGAGGTACTCGAAGTACCACCAGAACAAGGCACTCAATGGAAATAACATGAGAAAATATCGGCGCTGATTGATGAGCAAACACTTACCGTCACGTCGCCAGGTCCAGGCGTTGATGACGACGATATAACCAAGCCACAGCGGTGTGAAAGTGGCCCATTGCCAGGGGGCAAACCAGGGGAAGCGGTTCCACGCCAGAATCCAGCTGACGATCAGCACAAGCAGACCCAGCCAGCCCCACCATGGCCAGTGACGCGATGTTTTTGCTTGAGAAAGACGTCGCAAACCCAGGTCGCGCCTTATTATCCAGATGATGCCGACCATTAACAGCACACCGACCGCGGCTGTGAGAATGAAGATAGGCCAGGAAAATCCGGCGTGAATCACATGGCGGGTGCGTGGCGGGAACTCGAAATAGGGCGCCAGCGGCATGTCATTGAGCATCACGCCAAGCAGGGGGAGCCCCAGCAACAACAGGGACAGCATCAAGATTTGCTTTAGTCTGGTCTGCATTTTTTGATTCGGTGAAACGAAAAACCCGGTGCAGAACATTTATAACCTGAAGGTCACAAGTGCCCTCCGGGTACAGTTTTCTCTCGTAATGACAAAAACAGCTACTCAGTTTGCTGCGTAGTCATTGTAACCACGGCTACTTAATTTCTCGTCCAGCAGTGCATACACTTCATCGACGGTGCGTGGTGCGCAGGTTCTGGGCTGAAATATATCATGGTTGCTTCTTGCCGCACTGGGAAACAGCTCCACCGCCTGCGTATCAGGACTTTGTTGTAGCGATTGCAGAAAGGTGATGGCGTTGTTAATACCCAGGAAGTGGGCCAGGTAGAGATCGGTCTCTGCGGGTTCACGATTCAGCGATTGCACCAGTTTCTGCTGGTGGTCGTGCACTGTTTCCGCAGCCATCAGTGCTGCCAGGCGGGGATTTCTTCGCAGATCGAGCAGGTGCTGGTAGAGACCCTTGTCGCGCACAAAGGGCCCGACCCGGGTGCTGGAGTATCTGATCTTCGACGCGTAGTCGGCAACAATGCCATACTTTGCACCGTGTCTCTTCAGGGTATTCAGCCAGGTATCCTTTGTGAACTGGTACAGGCCGGCTGCAGACGATGTTGTGGCTTCACTCCCGGGATTAAAGCTGCTTTCCATCGCGGCCAGTTTCATCAGGTATGACAAGTCCACACCGGTACGCATACTGCCCAGACGAATTGCTGCAGCGACACCCTGATCGATGCCATACCTGGCGGCATCATCGTGAGCAAGTTTCGCAAAGGATTCCATGACGACGGTAAGAGCGGCATCCTGTATTATTTCGGCGGTATCCGGCAGGTAGAGGGCGCGGAACTCTGCGATGACTCTCTGGGTACCGGTCCCCTTGAATCCATCCGCCTCATCCAGATCAAAACCGAGTGCTATCAGATATTCCTGTTGTTGTTTAACTTGCGGGTCAAAGCCATAATGGTGTTTTTTGGCTACTGGCGCCGAGATGAGCAGAGACGGACCCCATTGATGTTGGCTCGCAACTCTAGCTCCGGTGAAGACACCGGGTCTTGATGGTGGCTTGCTGGCAGTTGTGGCCTGGTCTTCGCTGCTTGCGATTTGTGCCTTTTCCAGTGCGCTAAGCAGGGAGGCTGCAGTCTGCTCGTTATTGTTCACACCGCTCTGTACATAGTGGATAGCACTGGTAGATACAAGGGCAGCAATGGCGATGGCGATTGCGCTTGCAGTGGCAACGGTGAGGCGGTGCCACAGGCCAGTCATGGTGTTTTTTAGCCATGACGACGAGAGCGTCTGCGCCGCTTTCTGGCTACGTTTACGTTCAGCTTCTATTTCTTCGAGCGGCTGATCCAGCAGAACAAACTTCACTGGTTTTGTTTCAGTTATATTTTGCATATCAATTCAACTCACTTACCGGGTTTAGATAATTTCCGCACCTGGTGGCGTGACTGTCCTGGAGTTTTGTCAGGAATTCGGCTCTCCTGATTACTTGCAGTCACACCAGCATGTGGCTTTGTGAGTTATATCTGCAAAATATGTGCTAATTTTGTTAAATATATATTATTCAGATGGTTGTGTGCACTTTCTCATCCTGTTTATAAGGTGATTCTGTATGATTATCGTCAGAGTTGTGGAATTTTCGTAGAAGTGAGATCAGATGAAACTTAGTATCCGGTCAGAATTATCATCCTGTTAATTCATCTCATCATTTTGGCTATGGCAGTTCCGGGGACAGTATAGTAAATTCTGCCGGTTCACTGAATTTAGTATACTGTCCCCATCATACTGAAAAGGAACATAAACAAAGTGAAGCCAGCCGATTCAGTAACAACATTTGAACCAGCCTATGTTTCGCTGTTGCGTACGGGGGAACTCGGATCACGTGCAGCACAAGCCTGCCAGCATCTGCAAGATTGTGATCTCTGCGCCCGTTATTGTCATATGAACCGACGCGAAACCATCAAGGGCGCTATCTGTCGTACCGGTGAACGCGCAGTGGTCAACAGCTTTGGCCCGCATCATGGAGAAGAAGATCCGTTACGTGGCACCAACGGGTCGGGCACTATTTTTTTCAGCTGGTGCAACCTGCGCTGTGTGTTCTGCCAGAACTGGGAAATCAGCCATAAAGGGTTGGGCCGGGAAGTAGCGCCTGAGGAACTTGCAGACATGATGCTTGGCCTGCAGCACAGAGGCTGCCACAACATCAACTTCGTGTCACCCAGTCATGTAGTTGCACAGATTATTGCCGCCGTGGATATCGCTGCACAACAAGGATTGCGTTTGCCACTGGTATACAACACCGGCGGTTATGACAGCCTGGAAGCATTAGCCTTGCTCGATGGTATTATCGACATCTATATGCCGGATATGAAATACGGTGATTCTGCAATTGCGCGTAAATATTCCATCGTAAGGAATTATGTTGAAATCAATTTTGCAGCAGTTAGAGAAATGCATCGCCAGGTGGGTGACCTGCAACTGGATAGCAACGGTGTTGCGCTTCGCGGGTTACTGGTGCGCCACCTGGTATTGCCGGAGCAGCTAGCCGGTAGCGAAACAATACTGGCTTTTCTTGCGAATGAAATATCAGGCAATACTTATCTCAACCTCATGGATCAATACCATCCCTGTTACCGTGCCGATGAATATCCGCCACTCGACCGCTGTGTTACCGCAGATGAATTTAACGATGCCTTACAACTGACAAGAAAATACGGCATAACCCGCCTCGATCGGCGCCTGGCATAATGATTCATAACAATATTGAAGCTGGTCTCACCTAAACCCGCATCTTGCACTAAGGCGGACAGGCTGACACGGATAACATTGCAGGAGCGACCTCGGTCGCGAACATTTAGCAGGATGCCACTTGCATGTTTCGCGGACAAGCCAGCTCCTACAGGTACGTGTCTTTGTGATTTTCAGTAGCTTATGCGAGATTACGGGATAAAATTGCCGGATACAATCTGGTTTATTTGGTTTTATGAACAATATTTCGTCTGGAACGAAATATCGCGCAAGCCCGAAGGGGTGAGTCTCATGGAAGAGACGAACAATCCGGCTGATCCGGGAATGATCATCTGTGGGAACGCCCCCCCTTGATCTATAGCTAGAGTTATGAATCCACAGGCGATCGTCCAACCTGTATTGCCAGCTTGCCCATAGATTCCAGATCCTTCATTCAATATCCGGGTTAAGCACTTATGTCATTAGAAACGATAGAACAACAGTTACACAAGCATGTGTATTATCTTGCTGATGAGATTGGCGAGCGTAATGTGCTGCACCCGGAGGCTCTGCAGGCGGCAGAAGACTATATCAGCCAAAACTGGCTTAAACAGGGCTACACAGTTGAAAAACAGCAGTATCAGGAAGAAGGTGTGGGTTGTGCCAATATCGAGGTTAATCACCAGGGTAGCAGTCAGCCGGAACAGATTATTTTAATTGGCGCCCACTATGATTCAGTTACGGGCAGCCCGGGTGCCAATGACAATGGCAGTGGCGTTGCAGCATTACTGGAACTGTCACGTTTGCTACGCTCATCAGCAACGCAAATGAGCATCCGCTTTGTTGCTTTTACAAATGAAGAACCACCCTTTTTTTTCAGGGATCGTCAGGGCAGTCGTATTTATGCCACGAATGCACGGCAACGGGGAGATAATATTCGATTGATGATAGCCCTGGAAACCATGGGTTATTATAGTAATGAACCAAACAGCCAGTCCTACCCGCCACTGTTTCGCTTTTTTTACCCCAACCGTGCAAACTTTATCAGCATGGTGTCCAATTTCGGTTCGCGAAAACTTATGCATAAGATGGCCAGGGCATTTCGTCGCTCAACAGAATTTCCGCTTGAGCATGTAGCAACTTTCAGTTTTATTCCCGGCGTGGCATGGAGTGACCATTTGTCATTCTGGGTGAACCGCTATAAGGCGATGATGATCACTGACACTGCCTTTTATCGTTATCCCTGGTATCACACAGCAAAAGATACCGCCGAAAAACTGGACTATGCACGGCTTGCACAAGTCTGTGATGGATTATATAAAGCAGTTGTTATGCTGGCGAATGAGAACTTTTAATATCTATGGGTTTAATTTGCCGCTGCTTGCAGGCGATCTGAAGGTAGGAGCGGGCTTGTCCGCGAATGATGATGCCAGGATTTATCGCGGGCAAGCCCGCTCCTACGGACTGATACCCCGTAGCTTGCTGGGGGTAGTTCATTCAACAAAAATGGACACCCACAAATAACAAAAATGGACACCCACAAATTAGATTGTTCAAATCTTATTGATTTAATGTCGATTATTGAATTTAAGTGTTTAGTAAATCAATGGGTGACCATGATCTGCATGATCTGTCATAACTTACTGGCATTGTCTCTGAGCCGGTTTTTTGGTTGGGTAAAAAAGTGATCGATCAGTTCCGCGGCACCAGTCCGGAGCCGGGATGTGGCAGGCAAAACCGGATAGCCATAATAGTTATTGGTTTTTATCCAGTAGTGTATCTATTAAAATTAAAATAGTGGTTCATCATAAAACCATGTAATCATGGTTATCCTGTACAGCCGTATAACGGCAACAGACGTCAGCATGCTGAAGTCGCTGTCATGATGTCTATCAACAGCTTTATGACACAGCAAAATCAACAACCAAATATCCAAACTTCCCTGGAGAAGGGATTTGAAAAGGTATTGTCACCGTTTCAGCAGCTTATCAGGGACCAGACCACCAGTAGTGTACTGCTGATTATCGCTACGGTCATCGCCCTGCTAATTGCCAATTCGCCAGTTCACCACAGCTACGAAGCATTGATGGAAATGCATCTGGGTATTGTGTTCGGCGATATGTCTTTGAAGATGAGTCTCAGGCACTGGATCAATGAAGGCCTGATGACATTCTTCTTTTTTCTGCTGGGCATGGAAATCAAACGGGAAATACTGGTTGGAGAGCTAAACAATTTCAGGTATTTCATACTGGTGCTGGCTGCAGCAGCCGGCGGTATGCTTGTACCAGCATCAATTTATTATTATTTCAATGCCGGCACTGATTATGTTCATGGCTGGGGAATTCCAATGGCAACCGATACTGCATTTGCGGTCGGTATCCTGACATTGCTACGTAGGCACATTCCTGTTTCGGCATTTGCTTTCCTCACCGCTCTGGCAATCATCGATGACCTGGGCGCAATTATCGTGATTGCATTGTTCTATTCTGAATCAGTCAGCGTGTATTATCTTGGTCTTTGTGTCATTCCGCTGGCAGTCATGACATTGATGAATGTACTTGGCATACGTAAGCCCGGGATTTATCTGGCCGGTGCCATCATGGCATGGCTGGCCATGCTCGGTTCAGGTATTCATGCGACGATTGCAGGTATCCTGGTTGCGGCAACCATACCGGCACGTCCGAAACATGAACCGGGATGGTTTTTCGGGCGGATTGATAATCTGTTGAAGCGATTCCGGCATATTGAGCGCAGTAAACCCGATGCCAGCCCGATGCTGGCTGAGTCCGAACAACATGTCCTTATCGAAGGCGTCAAGGATGCCGCGGATAAAGTAACGACACCACTACGGCGCTGGGAGCATGCACTGGAACGTCCGATAGCACTGTTTGTGATGCCTGTTTTTGCTTTTGCCAACGCCGGTATACCGGTCAATATGCAGGTGTTTGATGCATTATGGAATGAAACCATAGCAACGGGTATTATGCTGGGGCTGGTACTGGGTAAAGTTCTTGGTATTTCACTGTTCGCATGGTTATGCATAATATTGAGATTAGGTCGGCTGCCGGGCAGCCTGGATATGCGCCACATTATCGGCATAGGTATGCTGGGTGGCATAGGTTTCACCATGTCAATATTTATCAGCAACCTGGGGTTTGATAACATGCCGCAGACATTATTACATGCCAAAGCGGCAATCCTGACCGGGTCGCTCATTGCCGGAATCTGCGGCTACCTGTGGCTCAGAAATATTCATCATGAAGACCGCAAGACAGAAACAGGGTAGTATGGTGTAGCTATATCAACCGACGATAACCCGAGTATAAGGACACGGTGCCTGAACCACCACGTGGAATTCCGGGGACAGTATACTTATTAAAACTTACAAATATTAATGGGTAAAACAATGGCCAGGATGCCGCGCCTGGTTATCCGCATCATGAAAAAAGGTGACGGAGGGATTATTTATTAACCATATTGCCGGATTCGGAAAAAAGGGAGCGGTGAGTAATCTATGGGTGGTAAGCATTAACATTACGAAATAATATTTAACAGCGCCCAATCCTTTGATAAATTGCTGCAAATCGAAGGGCGATGTTTTCGATGAAGTACTTAGCAAACTATTCAATAAGGAGTTGTCATGGAAAAAGTCTATTTTGTAACAAACCGTAAACCTAATAAAAAAGACAAACCAACGAATTTTGGAAAAGATTTTAGTGATGACGGGGTGGCGAACCTGCGCTACGGTTATGCTGAAGTATCGGGCAAAAAGTTAAGCGATATTAAAATAGTGGTTGCCGCCGAAAAACTGGACCTGGATGAAAAACGACAGAGCGTTGCTGCCACGTCGGTGTTAGGTAGCACTGATATTATGGCCCGCGTAAGAAAGGAAATGATGGACAACGGGCGTGACACTCTGATTTATATCCATGGCTACAACGTAACTTTCAAGGAAGCCCTGAGTGCAGCCGCAAAACTGGCGGCAAACCTTAAGGGGCATGAAGGTGGAAATGGTATCAATGTTGTGTTGTTCTCGTGGCCCTCGGATGGTTCTGCCATGCCTTTCCTGGCTTACGCCAGTGATCGTCAGGATGCGGCGCCTTCCGGCCCGGCCTTTGCGCGTGCTTTCATGAAACTGGCAGATTTTCTGCGCGGAGCAAGTTCGGAGGAAGAATGCGATCAAAAGCTGCATCTACTGGCACACAGCATGGGCAATTATGTACTGCGTCATGCGGTTCAGGAGATACGATCTAACTATCCCGGACGCCCCCCTCGCGTATTCGACCAGATTTTTATGATGGCGGCGGATGAGGACGATGACACCTTTGAGCATGACTATAAACTGGCGATACTGCCGCGTCTGGGGAGGCGGGTCAACGTCTATTTCAATCATGGAGACATCGCCCTGCAAATAAGCGATAAGACCAAGGGTAACCCGGATCGACTGGGAACAGACGGGCCGCGCCTGCCGCAACAGGTACCGGCCAAAGTCTCCCAGATTGATTGCACGCCGGTCGTTAGCGGGCCTGTTGAGCATAGTTACTATCTGGATAGCATGCGGGTTGTGGTCGATATGCTAGAGGCGCTGGCCGGTATTCCTTCCGATCAGATTAG
>JAJDNP010000143.1 GCA_022340645.1 Gammaproteobacteria bacterium
CCCGAATACAGCTCATTAAATCTGGCGGCGGCGGTTCAGGTCGTATGCTACGAGATACGACTGGCGCTGGTTGCTGAAAAGGCGGGAAAAACAAAGGGCAAAAAGCACAGAGAAGATGCTACTGCGAGTTCGGAACAGCTCGACGGGATGTACCAGCATTTGCATGATGCATTAGATGGCATCGGTTTTTTTGGTACGAATAATCCGGATGTCGTGATGCGGCGCTTAAAGGCTTTGTTTAATCGCGCCGCGACGACACAAAGAGAAGTAGCAATACTTCGTGGTATCTGTTCGGCGATACAGGGCAACAAGTTTAAAAAATAAGAAAAACTTTCCGCAAATGCACGCAAATATAAACTTACTGAGAGATAATGAAGATTTGCGCCTCCTCTAGCATTTTTAAGCTTTTTTAGGTCCTTCACTACCGTTCAGGGTGACAATGTAATGAGGTTTTTTAATTTGCGTTTATTTGCGTGCATTTGCGGAAAAGATTTATTTTTTGCTAGCTGAATAATTCCTGATGTAGGTTACGCACAGCATTAACCATGCAATTAAGAAACAGGTGCCGCCAAATGGCGTGATAATGCCCAGCCATTTAGTACCCGTTAAGGTCAGCAGGTAAAGGCTGCCGCTGAATAAAACAATGCCTGTCAGCATAATAAACGCTGCCGCCATGTTGTAGCGGTTTGTTTCCTGCCGATCTAGTAAACCAATAACTATCATGCCGATACCATGCATCATCTGGTAGTCTGCAGCCGTTTTGAATATATTGATATATTCAATGCTAAACAGGTCTTTCAATCCGTGAGCTGCAAATGCACCGGCAGCCACTGCAATAAAAGCATTCAATGCGCCAAGCGCTATGATTAAATTAGCCATGTTTTTAACACCGGTTTCATAATATAATTTTCGCTGCTGTTTCGTTGGTTTAAAAATTAACATCTTGATACGAGATATGAGCCGGATGCATCTTGCAGTGACCATCACCCGCATGGATGCGGGTGTTGAGCCACCAGGGATGGTTTTACGGCGTGTCACTGCAAGATGCATCCGCTTCATGTCGCTGATTGCTACCGAGACAGCAGTGATATAAATTATTGAGTGTTATTTTAATAACTTAATGGAGAGTTTGCATGCCATCTTTTGATATTGTTGCTGAAGTCGACAAACATGAATTGACCAACGCGGTTGATCAGATGAATCGTGAGATATCCAATCGATTCGATTTTAAAGGCAGTGATGCAAAAGTAACGCTAAAGGAATTCGAAATGAGCCTGGAAGCGGAAAGCGATTTTCAGTTAACACAGATGCGTGACATCATGGTAAATAAGTTCGCCAAACGCGGTATTGATACGCGTTGCCTGGATAGAGGTAAAGTCGAGGAAAGAGGCCTGCGGGCCTATCAAACGATAATTGTGAAGCACGGCATCGATAAAGAAGCGGCAAAAAAAATCACAAAGATGATAAAGGATTCAAAGATCAAGGTGCAGGCTGCTATCCAGGGGGAGCAGATACGCGTGACGGGCAAAAAACGTGATGACCTGCAGCAAGTTATCGCTTTCCTGAAGGAAGCGGATCTTGATTTACCGTTGCAGTTTAACAATTTTAGAGATTAATACCACATGCGCCTCAATGGTGCAGGTGCGAATTTATTCGCACAAGTGTGCCAGTCAAAACCCGCATCGTGCGAATAAATTCGCAGCTACAGGATGGAAATAACTCATTCTGCCATTTTCTTAATCGTATAAATATCGTAACGTGTTTTTTTGCTTTTTATACAGGTATCTGGTGTTCGGCTACTGACTGCTTCGGCGTATATGGGACGTTTGACGACGACACGTTTTCCGGCATATAACAGCGCGTTCTCCAGCAGCTCTGCCGTGTTGTCTGCCTTTCCATGTAAATGCTGAAGTATCTGCATGTCTTTTTTTACCAGTGCGGATTTTTTTCTCTCGGGATACATAGGGTCGATATAAATGACGTCGGGTGCAGGTTTACCTGTGGCTAGCCGGTGCCTTATATAGTCATTGGCATCGCAGTTAATCACTTCAAATCCCTGCTTTAAAATTGTCTGGAAGTTTTCACTGAGTGACGCTCTCTCAATAGCATTGTCTATCAGGCAGGCGATGACCGGCGAGCGCTCAATAAGTGTGAGGGGACAGCCAAGAGTGGCAAGTACAAACGCATCAGCCGCCAGACCGGCCGTGGTGTCGAGAACCCTGGGGGTGATGCCCGACTTTATACCCATGGCTTTGGCTATTGCCTGGCCGCGCCCGCCGCCGAAATGCTGCCGATGCGCAAGCTTGCCCCTGAGAAAATCGATAGCAATCGATGCTTGCAGCTGCCTGTCAAATAGCTCGATGAGATCGTCATGAAATAAAAGCTGCAGATCGTAGCGGTCACTTTTAGATTTCAGCAAGGGCAGTTCATTTGTCACGCAAAACTCTTTCGCCTGTTGCAGGCGCAGTTTTGAAAAACAAACGACAGCGATAAAGGTGTTGTCAGAAATTATCATTTTTTGGTTCTTTGCCTTCAGTGCTTTAAATAACCATGTCTCGCTAAGGCGCAAAGTTCGCCAAGACAATCTGTGTTAGCACGGTTATTATTGTACTAATGGCAGCTTTTGTTAATTTCTCTTATATTCAGTTTCATTTTCAGATAACACAAGCTTTCCTTTGCGTCTTTACGAAAGAAATATGACAGTAAAAATTTATATTGATTTTATATAATTGAGATACTGAAACATCAATTACATGCTTACTGGCTGTTTATTAGATTTGTTATGATACTCGATATGAATAAATATATTGATATCGGCGTTAATTTAACCGCCAGTTCATTCAGGAATGATGTGCCACAGACCATCGATCGCGCACAACAGGCCGGCGTTGACAGCTTAATCATAACAGGCACCAATATCCAGCACAGTGAAAAGGCTATAGTGCTAACGCAGCAATTCGAATCCATTTGTTTTTCAACGGTGGGATTGCATCCTCACCATGCGAGTGATTATTGCAGTGAGCTTGGCAGTGAACTGCGTGATATGCTGAGTCATAAATCCGCCGTTGCCGTCGGTGAGTGCGGCCTGGATTTTAATCGAAATTATTCCCCGCGTAAGGATCAGATAAAAGCCTTTGAAGCACAACTCGAGATTGCCATCGAGATACAAAAACCTGTATTTCTGCATCAGCGTGATGCACATGAAGATGTTGTTGCTATTTTAAAAGGCTGCCGCAGGGAATTGAAACAGGTGGTTGCACACTGTTTTACTGGTACAATTGAAGAATTGAATGATTATCTTGCACTGGATATTTATGTTGGTCTGACTGGCTGGATCTGTGACGAGCGG
Source organism: Gammaproteobacteria bacterium (assembly GCA_022340645.1). Taxonomy (GTDB): domain Bacteria; phylum Pseudomonadota; class Gammaproteobacteria; order SZUA-229; family SZUA-229. Next base: position 3,350 of record JAJDNP010000143.1, read on the forward strand.
CGAGGTAAAAGCCTGCAGCAGGCAGTAAAACACGTTCCACTGGACAGGGTAATGCTGGAGACGGACGCACCTTATTTGTTACCGCGTGACCTGCAGCAAAAACCGGTAGAAAAGAACAGGAATGAGCCATGTTTTCTTCCACATATAGCCAGGTCTGTTGCAAAATACATGACCTTGCAGGAAAAGCAACTGGCAAAAGCGGCTTATGAAAACAGCTGTGATTTTTTCGGAATAAACCAGGATGCCGCGCTGGCTGGTATCGGCTGATTCATCGATAACTGGCAAAGAGATTCGGTATCGACATTTTTTCTAAATTGAGAACAAGTTGAAACGCTCAATAACTCATTTTTTTAAATCATTATCTGGCAGTCTGCGTGACCTGCTGCCTATAATTTTAGTGATTGCTTTTTTTCAGTTTTTTGTATTACAGCAAGTCCCTGAGAATATCCTGCAGATTTTTATCGGGATGATTTTTGTGGTACTTGGGCTGACGTTTTTTATTTTTGGACTTGAGCAGGGCTTGTTTCCCATCGGTGAATCCATGGCCCATGATTTCGCCAATAAGGGTAGTGCATTCTGGCTGCTTGCTTTTGCTTTTGCCCTGGGGTTTGGCACCACGGTTGCTGAGCCCGCGCTGATTGCGGTGGCCGATGAGGCTTCCGAGGTGGCGGCGCTGGCAGGAGTGATTGCTATTGATGAGCAGGTAATGGAGAACTATGCCACAAGCCTGCGTTACACCGTTGCCTTTTCCGTGGGCACCGCCATCGTGCTTGGCGTGCTGCGTATCATTTTCAACTGGCCTATTCATTTTATGATTATGGGCGGTTATATCCTGGTCATCATACTGACAGAATTTGCACCGAAAGAAATCATCGGTATTGCCTATGATTCTGGCGGCGTTACAACATCAACAATAACCGTACCGCTGGTGACGGCGCTGGGCATTGGCCTGGCTTCATCGATCGGCGGGCGTAATCCTTTGCTTGACGGCTTTGGCTTAATTGCATTTGCATCCTTGCTGCCCATCATTTTCGTGCTTGTCTTTGGGATGGTGGTCTGATGCAGATACTTCATGATTTACCGACATTGCTGGCATCAACATTTTTCGACATATTTCCAATCGCTATTATCATTTTTGGCTTCCAGTTCCTGGTAATACGAAAACGCGTCAAAAATATGAACAAAGTATTAATGGGCATGCTGTACGTTTTGATTGGCATTACTTTTTTTCTCCTGGGGCTGGAAGAGGCACTGTTCCCAATCGGTCGAAACATGGCTGCGCAGCTGACTAATCCCGAGTTTTTACAAAGCGTACGTATCACCACCGGAACGTTGCACTGGAGGGATTATTACTGGGTATATATTTTCGCTTTCGCGGTCGGCTGGGGAACGACGATTGCCGAGCCGGCATTAATCGCAGTTGCAATGAAAGCCAATGAAGTGTCTGGTGGCGCGATTGGCGTATGGGGATTGCGCATGGCAGTGGCTATCGGTGTGGCGATTGGCATCTCGTTAGGAACCTATCGAATAGTCACCGGCGCGCCGCTGCATTATTTTATTATCGTTGGCTATGCCATAGTCGTTGTACAGACATTTTTTTCACCGAAGCTGATCATACCCCTGGCTTATGATTCCGGCGGTGTAACAACCTCGACCGTTACCGTGCCGCTGGTGACCGCCCTGGGTCTGGGTCTGGCAGAAACAGTTCCTGGAAGAAGCGCCTTGATTGACGGCTTTGGTTTAATTGCGTTTGCCAGCCTGTGCCCGATAATTTCCGTGATGGCATATGCGCAATTATCGGCATATAAAAATAAACGTGCCGATAAATAACACTGACCAGGTTTAATATTATTCAAAAAGAAACCAACAGGAAAGATTCTAAATGTTTATACAGCTTATTAATAAATATGTAACTTGCAGGAGAACATATCATGCATTTTAAATTGATAATCGCCTTTGTTGATGATTCAAAAACAAATGCGGTGATGGATGAGGCAAGAGCGGCAGGGGCGACAGGGGCGACGGTTATTAATAATGCGCGGGGCGAAGGTCTGGCGCTAAAGAAAACTTTCTTTGGCCTGTCGCTGGAAACACAGCGAGATGTGATACTTTTTTTAGTGGAAGAACACTTAAGCCGCCAGATACTGGAAAAAATTGCAGAGGCCGGTGATTTTGAAAAACTCCCGGGATCAGGTATTGCGATCCAGATTGATGTTGAAGATGCCGTGGGTGTGGCGAACCAGATAGAAAAATTAGTTGATGTCGTGGAGGCAGAGTTATGAACGATGTAGAAAGAAAAATTATTCGTGTGCGAGATGTAATGAAAAAGGAGTTTGACATAATTGATGGCCGTATGACCGTGATGGATGCACTGCGCACTATGAAGCATGTTGAGACGAAATCACTGATTGTAAATAAAAGAAATGACGATGATGAGTACGGCATGGTACTGATTTCTGATATTGCCAAAAAGGTATTGGCAAAAGACAGGTCGCCTGACCGGGTAAATGTTTATGAAATCATGACAAAGCCACTGTTGTTCGTTGATCCAGGTATGGATATTCGTTATTGCGCACGTTATTTTGAAAATTTTAATCTGTCGCGTGCGCCAGTTGTAGAAGACAGGCAGGTAATAGGGATTATTAGTTATACTGATATGGTGCTGAAGGGGCTGGTGAATTTTTAGTTACAGTAGTCAGTCGGCGAGCCAAAGAAAATTCACTGCCTTCACCAATGCTTCACTGCACTCTGAGTAGCCGCATGCTGGCAGGCATGCTGTTACTGCATTTACATCTTCGACCACTCAGCACTTATAAATCCAGAAGATGTCACAAACAGGTGAGCAGTTAAATTGCATGCGCTTACAAACTCTCCAGCTATCCACAATCTGGCAAGTTATCGGGATTCATAATTTCGATAGAATCTACTAAATTGTAAAGCACGGGGACTTTTGCTGGAACCTGGCTGTCATGTGTGATTGCTACGGTTTTATATCTAGTGATAACCTCGTATTTCAGGCTGGTTTATTTCTGCAACGCGTGATTGATCGTGAGTATTAAGGCGGCCTGGGAAAGGCCTGATTCTGGCATTTTTTACAGCGTTGTGGTCACGAACAAATACAGTAGTCCGACAACGACGGTAGCAATCAGGCTATAGTGCAATATCACACATAACCCCGGCACATCACCACAGGTTTTTCTTAGCTTGCAACTTGCGCAAAACTTGTCTTTCACATTTTTTTTCATACTTTACTTGAAAGTGTCGTTAGAAAAAATATTCGGCGATGACATTAACAGGCCGCTTTCTGTTATAAGCGTGAATAAGCTTTACTGGCCAAATGTTATTTCGTTCATAAACGATTTACGTTACCACCAATTAGCCCAACCTGCAAGGACTCGCTGTGCTTCATGTTAACCCGGGAATTTATATATTTACATGTGCTATTCCTGGAATACGCACATGGTGGAAAACTGAAGATAATGCAAAAAAAATAAAAAACACCAGTACAGAACTTTATCCGGGGCGTGAAATCACGTTCCGTTAAATCGGCCCAGCACGGAACAACACTGGTGATGGGAGAGATCACGCCCATGCCTATGATATTTGCTTTCATAACATAACTTAAGTGTCAGTTCAGAACAAGGAAAAACATCGACAGGCTAATCAGGCAAACGCCCGAGAATCAACGTTTATGAGACATACGTTCGATAAATTTTATTTATTTCCGTAAGCCAATGTTCGCAGGCTGGAAATGTATCGCACGAATTGCACGGTTTGGAAATAAATTATCAGTTTTCTATCACTAAATGATTATTAGTGTTAGATGAAAAGTATTGCCCAATCCAGGCTTTCTTATCCCATTCAGGATGTATGTCTATCTATTCATATTAGAGTGGAGTAACATTTATAAATTTAGCAACATACTCCACATCTGTCCTAATCAATGAAACTTGAAGCGATTTTTCCTTTTTTAGCCTGGTTCAAAATAATAACAAAACAGACAGTCAAGGATGATCTGTTCGCAGGGCTAACAGGCGCAGTGATCGTCCTGCCCCAGGGCGTCGCCTTTGCTACCATCGCCGGGTTGCCGCCGGAGTATGGTCTATATACGGCAATGGTCACACCGGTGATAGCCGCGCTGTTCGGCTCATCTCTTCACCTGGTATCCGGCCCGACAACGGCTATTTCTATTGTTGTATTCTCTGCAGTCAGTCATCACGCAGTACCAGGCTCACCTGAATTTATCTCGCTGGCGCTGACACTCACTTTTCTTGCCGGTGTTTATCAGTTCGCCTTTGGTGTGGCCAGGCTTGGGTCCCTGGTCAACTTTGTTTCCCATACGGTTGTTATCGGTTTTACAGCCGGCGCCGCTATTTTGATTGCAACCAGTCAAATGAAACATATTACAGGTATTTATATCGCTAAAGGCGAAACATTTCTTCATACATGGGTTGAGCTTTATAAGGGAATGGGTTCTATAAATGGTTATCTTGTTTTAATCGCGGTAATAACATTATTAACGGCGATTTTAAGCAAGAAATTTTTCCCAAAACTTCCCAATCTTCTTATCGGTATGGTCGCTGGCAGTGTTGCCGCCATTTATTTTAAAAACTATACAACCGGTATTGCGCTGGTTGGTGAAATACCCGCGCATCTGCCGCCATTATCAACACCGGATTTTTCTATACCGTCCATCAAGATGCTCGCGCCTGAAGCTTTCGCTGTGGCCCTTCTGGGCCTGATTGAAGCGGTGTCCATCAGCCGGGCCGTGGCGACAAAATCGAACCAGAGGATTGATTCCAACCAGGAATTTATTGGCCAGGGGATGTCGAATATGTTCGGCAGCTTCTTCTCCAGCTATGCAGGTTCCGGCTCGTTTACCCGTTCAGGTATTAATTATTCGGCAGGCGCCAAGACACCGCTATCTGCTATCTTCGCGGCGGGATTTCTTGTCATTATCGTATTGTTGATCGCGCCGTTAACCGCCTATCTTCCAATTGCAGCGATGGGCGGCGTCATTCTGCTGGTGGCTTATAACTTAATCGACTTTCACCATATCAAGGAAACCCTGTCATTTAGCAAGGCCGAGTCGTCTATACTGCTAACGACATTTTTTGCAACCTTGTTCCTTGAGCTCGAGTTTGCCATCTACCTGGGTGTCTTGCTGTCACTTATTCTATTTTTAGCAAAAACATCCACGCCCAATATACCGGTTTTATCAATTGACAACAGTCCCGGCAGTCTACGTAAATTTACCAATATTGATAAAATGCCGCTTAAGCAGTGTCCGCAATTAAAAGTTATCAGGATTGATATGTCTGTCTATTTCGGCTCAGTGAATCATATTCAAAAGCGCCTTACCAGGTTTATAGAGAGAGAAAACATCAAGCATATTCTTATTGTCGCCAGCGGCATAAACTTCATTGATCTTGCGGGCGGTGATGTTTTAATAGCCGAAAATCAGCGCCTGGTAAAACAGGGCGGTGGTCTGTACTTTGTTGGTTTGAAATCTTCAGTATATGAGTTTGCCGCTAAATCAGGTTTTATTAAAAAGATTGGAAATGATCACTTTTATGATACAAAATCACATGCTATCCGCGATATCTATAAAAACCACCTGAATAGAGATATATGTGACCAGTGTACCGTGAAGCTGTTTACAGAGTGCCAACAACAATAAGCCTGATAATCATTCCTTATCCAGCAAGGTGCATGACCTTATAGCATTGCTTCCTGATATGGTTTCCTCATCCTGAGTTCCGTGAAATGATGGGAAAGGCTTACATAAAATTTCATTGCGATCCCTCCCGTTAAGAAAACTGGCATGAACCGGGTGCACCGGACAATATCGCGCTGTGAAAACATCCATGATGGCTCAACACCCACATACATAGGGTGATGGTTATTGTCCGTGCACCCGGTCCATGTCTCATACTCAGTCAAATTCAGCAAAAAGCTATGACTATGAATCTTTATCGACAATGGATTACTATGTTAACGGGACACCCATTAGCCAGTATCTGTCAATAGACAAAATAATACTATTTGTACCTGAAAGTACAAAATATTTATAACAACGGTCACTCATTAGCACACCCAAAACGATTCAATAATGGTTAGCGGAACTGATCCGCACCAGACAGCAGTGATAATATTTATAATTTTTCTTTTATCAATATTTTGTTATCTGCAAAATAAAGCTATACAATACCGGGAAATCTGACTGTTCATCCAGTATGTATATCGGGGTGTAGCGCAGCCTGGTAGCGCGCTTCGTTCGGGACGAAGAAGTCGGAGGTTCAAATCCTCTCACCCCGACCATCTGTTGGTTAATTAAAGCTGACATTAAATGTCAAAGCACTTGCTCATTGATCAAGCGCTTTTTCATGTATCCTTGCGTTGTACACAGATTTTCATCCCGTCTCCATATCATTTTCTGCTTAACAAAAGTTTCATATGAAACGGTTCTTAAATACCGTAACATCGAATTTTCAAGGCACTGGCTGTCGCAAAACGCTAACATATTAACCCGGCGACATATATTGTCGCCGGGTTAATAATATCTAATAGAAATAACAGATGAAATTTAATGCTATTACACTGGCTGTAGCTATGAATATCACAGGTTGTATGCACAGCGGTGAACTAAGTATTGACAAAACCCGCCCACTGGATTTTTCCGAGTTCAATGGCGGCTGGGTCATTGCTGTCCCATTTAAATTACAGACGTACACATAACTCACTGTTATACATGAAAGAGATAACTGTTTATGTCATCCGAAACATGAACTGGCAACGGTCGCCCGAGACACGCTGTAAATACCTCCTTGTACGCTCGAATG
>JAJDNP010000144.1 GCA_022340645.1 Gammaproteobacteria bacterium
GCGTTGAACATTTTCCGTTACGCACTGTATATCTGCATCGGAGGCTGAATTCACTTTACCGATCAGAACAACATCTGCCATGCGTAATACCGTCTCGCCAGGATGATGAGTGGTTTCATGGCCGGGCCGCAGGGGATCGACCATAACGATATGCAGGTCGGGATGAATAAAAGAAAAATCATTATTGCCACCATCCCATAATATGATATCGGCCTCGGCTTCTGCACGTGCTACGATCTCTTTATAATCGACACCGGCATAGACAATGTTGCCGAGCGCCAGATGTGGTTCATACTCCTCACGTTCTTCTATGGTGCATTCAGCGCTATCCAGATCAGCTTTGCTTTCAAAACGTTGCACGGCCTGACGTTCAAGATCGCCATAAGGCATGGGGTGACGTATCACTGCCACTTTTAGACCATGCTGTTTCAATTCACTGGACAGCCAGCGAGTGGTCTGTGATTTGCCGCAACCGGTGCGTACTGCACATACTGCGATGACGGGTATCTTTGCCTTCAACATGGTGCGTTCAGGGCCAAGCATAAGAAAGTCAGCGCCGGCCGAAAGGGCGATGGAGGCTTTATGCATGACAAGCGCATGACTGATATCACTATAAGCAAAGACTACCTGATCGATATGATCTTTTTGACACAGTTTCTGCAACTCGCTTTCATCTTCAATCGGAATACCATCAGGATAATGTTCGCCTGCAAGTGAAGCAGGGTAGCGGCGTCCGGCGATTTCCGGGATCTGAGTTGCAGTGAAAGCAACCACATGGCTATCCGGATCATCACGATACACCGTGTTGAAATTATGAAAATCACGTCCAGCTGCACCCATTATTATGATGCGGGTGAGTTTGTTCTGTTTGTTTGGCATCGATGATTTATCTCAATCCATTTTAGTAATGGTTTTTTATCTTTTAATTTACTGCATTAAAAAACCGGGCAAGAGGCAATGCCAGTAAGTTAAGTGACAAGTTATTCATTATAAGGTGTTTTAGTAAACCGGGAAATGTATATCATTGTTCTGCCCGGATGAGCCTGTATTTATACTATCCGAGACCTAAACTGGAATCCGTTGCCTGGACCGTATGCCGCATGGACGCGGCATTCGAGCCCATGGACATGTATAGAGCTGGACATATTTACAGCGTGTCTCAGGCAATGGATTCCAGTTCATACCTCTAATCGTTAACGGGTCAGCAATGATCAATGTTGATGTTTTTGATCGTCGAGGCGAAGATCCCCCTGTTGTAACAGCTTCCATGGTTTTGCTAATATAAATTATTGTCCGCCTGATAAGTGTGGCTATGCAGCTGTGTGCCTGTTGGATCAAATAAACAATATTTCAAATCTGTTGCACAGGGTTTTAGTAAGGGGAGGTGCAGAGCTGGTTTTATTGATTCCTTAAAAGTGACACAACAATATCCGCTATGAATGTTCTTTTTCTTCATGAGTTATTTCATGCTTTACAAGTTTAGTTAGATTATTCATTGCTTCTGCAATTAACTCAATAGCATCATCCGCAGACAATAATCCTTGCAAACTCCCCTGATTATCAACAACAATTATTCGTCGTACACCCCGGTGTTGCATAAGCTCCAGGGTATCCATCATCGACTCTTTTTCTTCAACTGTAATAAGGCCTGTGCTCATAATATCTTTTATGATTAATGAGTCGGGATTGGCTTTTTGTGCAATTACTTCAATTACAATATCCCGGTCGGTTATGATGCCAATCGGCAGGGCTTTTTCTCCCTGTTTCTCGATCACGACAAGATCGCCAACATGATATTGCCGCATAAGCATAGCGGCTTCAGTCACAGAAGCATCCTGCTCGGTAATGACTATTTCACGGTTACAGTATTCACCAGCTGTCATGAGATTTCCTCATTTTTCCAGTCATGTAGTTTTAGCCAACGATATTGTGTTTGCCAATTAAATGTACAGTACTTGCCTGCGGCCCTCTCTCTCCTGCCTCTTCGACAAATCTCACTTTGTTGCCAATTTCCAGGGCATCAAAATCACCATCGACAAAACTATTGCGATGGAAATAAATCTCTCTTCCGTCTGATGTTTGTATCTTGCCGAAATCCTCGTATGGAACCAGTTCAACAATAGTACCGTGTGACGGGACTTCGTGACTTTTAACGTCGCCACGCTGTTTTCTTGCATAATCCTGCAACTTTCTACGCGCAGCATCGAAGGCATCTCGGATTGCGACATAGACATCTTCATGTGCATGGTTTTCTTTCGGATCACGGTTAACAACAATTTCACCATTTGGTACTGTTAAATCAATTCGTATATGGTACAGGTAGCCTTTATGGTGATGACTATGTGGTGCTTCTATCATGACACGACAGGACATGATCTGATCATAAAATTTATCTAAGCCGGCAGCTTTTTCGCGAACCCTGGCTTCGATTGCATCAGATTGTGGAATGTCTCTGAAGTTGATTTGTAATGGCTGTTTCATTAATTAAACCCCCATTAATATTGAATTACATTTATATAATACCCGTTCTTATTATTAATGTGTCTTTAATCATCTTTAAAAACTTGATCCTGGTTAAGAAAACTTTGAATAAATGCCATTATATTTAACACAGCCTGTATGTTATTGTTTTATAAAATAGAATGATAATTATGCTGGTAATCAATAGTCATGTCTCAGAAGTCCAGCCACATCGCCCCTCAAAGGCAATAACCCTGGATACAAGTTTTGAAAAAGATCCTGGTGTGGACAGCCTGACCCGCATTGAAGTGATTTCCAGAGTAGAAAAAAATTCAAGCTTGCACTGCCTGAACAAAACATCGCAGAAGCAGAAAAGGAGTTGCTCATCTACACAAGTCTCAGGTTCCAAACTTACAACGCAGAGTTTCAGCGGCCGACCCCGGATCATTGACTGCTATTTCAACGTCTCTTGTTTTTAACAACAAACGATATTATATTTATAATATATACCTCGGGTAGCACCAGGAAAAATAGTTATGTCCCCATTGCTGTCCCATTTAAATTACAGGCGTACACATAACTCACTGTTATACATGAAAGAGATAACTGTTTATGTCATCCGAAACATGAACTGGCAACGGTCGCCCGAGACACGCTGTGAATACTTCCTTGTACGCTCGAATG
>JAJDNP010000103.1 GCA_022340645.1 Gammaproteobacteria bacterium
GCTTTGGGCCTCGTGGGTCATTGAAGCGAATGGCAATCGTATATTCTTTGCCGGCGACACGGGCTATGCAAATCACTTCAGGGATATCGGCAGCAAGTATGGACAGTTCGATCTGGCACTGCTGCCTATTGGCGCTTACGAACCCAGGTGGTTCATGAAGTCCTACCATGTCAACCCCGAGGAGGCGGTCAGGATACACATGGACATTCGATCCAGGTACTCGGTTGCCATGCACTGGGGCACGTTCATATTAACCGACGAACCGCTCGACGAACCCCCGCTCAAGCTTACCGAGGCATTAAGAAAATACAATATTCCACAGTCAGCTTTTGAAGTCTATCAGCATGGTGAAACGCGGTTTCTGGACGAGGTGTTTGCAGAGCCCGGGCAAACAGAATAACGAGTGTTAACTCATAAATAACGTTAATTGCTCAGGCTTGTTGTGTAACACGGTGACGGATAAATTCTTTACTTGCAAGCTTACTGGATTGATAAAAATTTAATCCTTCGATCGCCTGCTAATCCTTTTACTAATCTATGGGTGTCTCTGTTTTTGCTCAAACGACGTATTATATGGTTACTGATATGTAACACCATTATGTTTTAGCCACCCACTAACGTGATTACCCTTTGGATCATGATGAGTCCAGTGTATTACACCGCCTTTTGAATTCCACTCATACTCTCCGTAAAAATTAACGGTGTCTCCTTTTTGTAGTGAGTTTATACGGGGAGCCAAATCAATGTTATGAGAAACAAGTAAGGTTTGGCCAGATGAAAGTTTTAAAATAAATTTTTGATGTCTACTCCCATTTGTATCATCTGCCAGATTACGAATGACAACGCCAGAACCGCCAACCTGAACATTACTTTTACGATTTTCAAATGCACTGGCAAGGGCATGATCACTCGTTGTGCTTTGTTCAGCATATGATTGTATGAAATCGGTATTATTTTGCAGGTAACCATATAGTGAAAATACTATAGCGATTAGTATTACTATTATTTTCATATTATATCTGGCGACCCTGTTGTCCCGCTTTATAAAGTCGGTCATTATTTACCATTGATTTCTTACTTCAACTCAGTGACCCAGACACCGACATCGAGGCTGGTTGCCGGCGGTCCGATAAACGAACCGGCTACCGGCGGTACTGACTCGGGCAGTCTTGCCACCGCAACAGCGGTGTGCTCGCTACCCACGACCTGCCCGATGTTAGGGTCGAAGCCCTTCCAGCCAGCGCCGGGCAGAAACACTTCAGCCCAGGCGTGGGTCGAACCGTAATTGAATGCTGATGGTTCAGCGTGCAGGTAACCACTGACAAAACGCGCAGCCAGTCCCAGGCGGCGAGCTGCTTCCATAAATAGAAATGCCGAATCACGGCAGGAACCGCTACCCCGAGACAGGGTATCTGCAACCGACTGCACACCGGGTTCCTCGCGCAATTGATAAACGATTGTCTGCTGGATGTAAACACCAAGGCGCTGCAGCAGGGCGTAGGTCTGAATCCGTTCGCCAGGCTGCCATATGTTTGCAATCCAGTCGATCAGTGGGTCTTTGCCCGTCTGCCCGGCGGTCATCATATAAGGTGACAGTACTGCCATATCCTCAGCTTTATAGATAAACGGGTAGTCGATGGCGTAATCGGCCACCAGAAAATCGAGCGGTGCTTCATTATATTGCTGGATAATGACTTCACTCTCGATGACGAGCTGCTCGGTGTGCGAGTCGAAGGTTGCTATCGCAACAGAATTATCCTCGACATCGCGGTACCAGCGCAGGGAAGCAGAAGGCGTGATCTTCAAATCGGAGGATTCAATACGCAGCTCATGACCTTCTCGCGGACGCAGGCGTAACGTATGCGGTTCCAGCCACACCTTCCCGGAGAAATTGTAATAAGTGCGATGAAGGATTTTATAACGTTGCATAGTTTATCCCGCCTGGGTAATCGTGTCGGTTTTTATGGACATCCAACAATCCAATTTCGACGCCAGGCACTGGCTTTATATTAACAGGGATTTTGAGCGGCCATTCAAGAATCTAATGGCTGCGGCCTTTCATGTTCGCAAAGCCTGCGAATATCTGGGTAAAAACTGGACACATGGCATTCGTCAATGTGAGCAGATATTCTCAAGCCGGTAATCCCTGTTCTACAAAGAAATTATTATGAGCCTGTTAATACCAGTTCAGGTGTTTCTTTTGCCTGCATTTAATTTATTTACAGTCGTGAAGCAGAAAAATTATTTTACTAAATAGCAGTAAGTTCTTTTAACTGAAAACATCAAAACATAACAACACATAGACGCGAATCAACGTTAATTATTTTTTAATCATTGGGTGTCTTTTTTTTGTTCTTTTGTTTTTGTTTTTGTTTTTGTTTTTTTGTTTTAAGTTTAATGTCTGTATGCCGATAAACTTAGAGTAACTCTTTCTTCGGAGGTGTCACATGAGTGGGCCTATTAAATTTGACAACGGTTTATCCGGTATACGAATTGGCATTGCGGGGATCCAGAAAGCCGCCGGTGAAATAGCGAGTAAGGACACGATGGAGGGTGGCAACCTTCATGATTTGTCCAAATCTTTGATCGATTTTAAAGTTTACACGCTCCAGGTAGATGCTTCTGCGAAAGTAGTTGAGGCAACCGACAAGGCGATCGGAACTTTATTAGATGTCAAAACTTAAAGAGATATTCTTATAAGGAGCAAGGACTTAAAGTGGATGGAGGGATTATTTTTTTAACCTCTCGGCAGAATTGATCATTATTTAACCTCTCCTTCCCCTTTATGTGTTTTAACTGAAAACATCAAAACATAAGAACAGATAGACACGAATCATCGTTTATTATTTTTTAATCATTGGGTGTCTTTGTTTTTATCAACGCATTACCCTTTGATTTTTGCCTCAATATACGACAAATGACGCTTCACAACCTAACCACAGTATTGAATTTTAGTAATATTCTGTGTGTTAAAAGATTACCATTTTCCAGATACATATAAAATTTCACTCACAATAAATGCGGTCAGGCTCAATGCCAGTAAGTTAAGAATGTAGGTGCGAATTTATTCGCACAGCGGTGCCAACTTATGCGCGCATCGTGCGAATGAATTCGCACCTACAACAGAAAAATGAGCTTAACTTACTGGCATTGCGGTCAGACTGAACCTCACCAGTTATTCGGCTTGACTATATTAGTTTTTTCTAATACACTTGGTGGGTTTTGAATACTCCCAACGAGTTCATCGACATGTCAAGCCACGCTGCAAACAAGTCCGGCATGCGAATTGCGAAAATCATCAGTGTCGTCATTTTCGTGCTCGCATCTATCAACGGTATATTTACCTTTTCCGGCGCCCATCTGTTTATCAAGGAGATGCTGTTCGCGGCACTGTTCGCGGTTGCAGTGCAATTTTCCATCGCAGTCAGCCTGATTGCGCTGCCGTATGTCAGGGGCCTGGGCAAGCTGGTGTTGCTGGTGGTCTATACGGCGGCGCTCACCCTGTCGACCCTTTCGGCCTACACGTTTATTTATAATGCCGGGCTGCCTGGTACCATGGCCGACACCACATCCGTCAATACCCATTTGAAGGCGCGCGTGGCCGACCAGCTCAGCGAGGCAATGCGCGCGGAGCAGCAGTACGTCGATGAGCAGAAGGAACGCCTCGCGTTTCTCCAGCGCCAGGCCGATGAAGAAGCTGCTCGCGGTTACCGATCCGGCCTGGGCGCAGGCAAGGGTCCCGAATACTACAAGAAGATGGAAGCGCTGGCCGCGGACCGGGTCCGCTTCGAGACGGAACAGCAGAAACACGATAAAGCGGATGCGATCTACGCGGAAATGATCGGCGTGTTAAAGCTCAAATCCGAAAACCAGCGCGAAAAGCTGATCCTGCTGCTGTCCAGTCTCAAGCCGGTGCTCAACACCGATGCCGCGAGGCAAACCGTTACCGAGATCAGCCAGGGCAAACTTGCCGTGATCCTGAGCCCGGTGGAAACGGCGATGAACGTGATCCTGGATCGCGGTTCCTATTCCGTACAACTGGTCGTCAGCATTGTGTGGGCGGCCGTATTCGATCTGCTCGCACTTTTCCTCGGCATCATTCGTTACTATATCCTGCGTCCTGACTATTCCATCCTGTCGGGCATCTACGATGTCATCGCCGCGTTTGTGACCTTTATCATGCGCCTCGGATATATCAGGAAAGATGCGCGTCAGAAATTCAACCAGGAACTGCAGCACCAGAGTCACGGCACGCCACTCAATTCTTCGGATATGCAGTCATTCGCCACCTATGTCATGGCGGGCAGCATGTTCAGTGCCGACGAGAACCAGGATGCTATCGCGCCGCTGCAAAACCTGATCAGGCATATCGAACCATTAAAGCTGGAAAATGACCCGCGTGGCGTCGGCATACCGTTCGCCGTGGTCGACGACAATCGGGAAATGAAAACGCTGATGGCCATGCTGATTCAGAACGAAGTGTTTCTATCGGACGTAAAAAACAGCGCCTACGTACTGAATCCCGGCAGCGAAATGGCACACAAGATCCTGGTGTTCATCAAGATGGGCCTGAACGACGCCAGCAACCAGGCCGACATATCCCGCTTCATGCTCAGGGCAGAAGCCAGCTAACCGAATCAGCAAAACCGGCAATCTGGTAACGGCAGGTGGTTAACAAATAATTCCGCCGTGCCTTTGTAAGGTTAACTTCCGTAATCCTTTTTGATAATAGAATCGCAGCAGTCGCTCTTTTTTTGCGTGCTCTCATATTAAGTAATTCGACCCCGATTGAAAACGCCATGGCAAAATAAATATATCCCCTGGGGACATAGATATCGAAACCTTCAGCAATCAATGTAAAGCCAATCAGCAAGATGAAAGAAAGCGCAAGCATTTTAATGGTTGGGTTTTCATCCACGAAGCGAGCAATCGGCCTGGCAGAAAACAACATTACCGTAACGGACATTAAGATTGCTATTATCATTATGGAAACGTGTGCTACAAGTCCCACGGCAGTAATTACCGAATCCAGTGAAAAAAAATATCCAGAATAGCAATTTGTATGAAAGTAGATAAGAATGCTGCATGAACTGCAACCGCATCAGCCTGTTCATGTTATCAACTAATATAAATCAATTGCGACAGATATATTTTGCTTACTCATGTCATTCGCCAGAAAAATAAACCTGTCCCATTTATTGTTTCGTTATATTAGTTCGCCTGGTGCAGCGTGATCTGCGTAAATGGTATCTCCCAGCCGTACTCGTTACAGGCGGCTACACACCATGACTGCAAGGTACGCCGTAAGCGGTTATAAAGGTCGGCCACCGAGCCGTCAAAATCGGCAATCACCACAATATCCAGCGACGAGGTGTTGGCGCGTTCGAACTCGACACGCAGGTTCAGCAACTTGCCTGCATACTCGGATTCGCTGGTACGCTGCTCGATAAAGGCGCGAAGTTGCTCGGGTATGGTAGTAACGCTTTCCTTCTGCAGGTTATAACACCTTTGCCCTGTACCTGAAGACCGCTTTGTCTGTTTTGAAATGCGGTCTGCAGAGTGCCTTCTGATCCCCGGGACCATGGCGAAAATGCAGTTATCGATGAAATGTCCTGGTGATGAACAAAGCCATAGACAATGGCGGAAACAAGGACCAGGAAAAGTAGTTTTTTCATCTTATTGCTAGCTAACGAGGAGGTCACCGGCGAGCTTCGGCAAAACCGGCGGAAGGTTTTGCGGTAGCCTTACTTTATTGTCTTTTTGAAATTGACAGTGAAATTTAGCCTGTTGCCAAAAACCTCCTTTACTTCAAAATCGTATGCTGTAACCAGGGATTTAAGGTCATCAAGGCCAAGTTTGTCAGGATCACCCGCCAACTCCGAGATGGACAAAATCCCATCTTGCTTCAAAATTCTGTAAATTTCTTTTAAGTAGTTATCCTTGTTTTCAACTTCACCGATGACGGTTACCATAAATACTCTATCGAAAAAGCTACTTTCAAGTTCAAGGCTATTGCCATCGGTTAATTTGTAATCAACGTTTTTGATACCCCTTTTCTCAAGCCGTTTTCGGGAGAAATCTAACATTTCTTGTTGAATATCGAGCAAAACCAGCCTGCCATTTGTTAACTTCTTCGCCACATGTGTACTGAAATAGCCGGGGCCCGGACCTATCTCCAGCACATTATGGTGCTCTTTCAGATCCAGTCTTTGAATCAGCTTTTTTGGAGAGAGGAAGATATTTCTAAAAGGAATCAGCAAGGTAAAGGCATACCTGGGCGGAAACACGCCTTTTCCTGAAAAACTCTTTCTGACCGGGGTCGCCATTTTTTATGTCATTTATTAGAGAGAACAGAGAAATTATTTTTTAACGTCACAAATAACGGCAGCGGCGTTTTTTTGCCGTGTCCAGGTGAATTGCCTTGCCAGATTAATATGCCTTTTTAATAATACCGATAATGAATAGCAGTATGGCAGCACCAGCGGTTGCTGTTATGATTGAACCAATTACTCCACCTGCACAAAACCTGCAGGCCAAACACAAAACCACCGGCTACTGCTCCAACAACACCAACAATTATATTGCCGACGAGCCCAACAGAATTTTCAGACACACATAAATAATTGACACCATAGTTAATCAATGGCTGTACCTGTATACGAGTTATTGAGCAGTTCTCATGAAATATTCGGGCTTGCGATTTTATCTCTTTGCTTTTTTTACCTGGTACATCAGCGAGTCGCCTTTTGCCAGCAGCTCATCGATTGTGGGATCTTTCTCCGGATTGTATTCCACGATGCCATAAGAGAATGCAATATCGTAACCACAGTTCACTTCTTGATTGTATTTCTTCAGTGAGCGCCCGAATCTTCCGATGATTTTTTCTGCTTGTTGCTTCAATGTATCGGTAAGCAATACGACAAATTCGTCACCCCCCCACTCGTGCGAAAACGTCAGAATCACGGAAAATACTCTTCATCTGACTGGCAAAGGTAATTAATGCCCGATCTCCTTCCGCGTGCCCAAATTTGTCGTTGATGGGTTTGAATTTGTCCAGGTCCAGAAAGACCAGCGCGGCGGGAATTTTCTGCCGGGCACAGGTTTTCAAACTGTGTTGAGCAAGAAGCATAAAACCTCGCCGGTTTGATATGTTGGTAAGCTCATCCAACGTTGCCAATTGAACTGCCGCAAGTTCACGTTCCACCATTGACGCAAGGTCTTTCAACACATCGAGATCTTCATTGCCAAAACTTCTGGGCTGCTGGTCAATAATGCACAGAGTTCCCAGCTTGCTCCCATCAGGGGCCGTGAGTGGACAGCCGGCATAGAAACGGATGTGAGGTTCATCCATAACCAATGGGTTGTCCGCGAAACGTGTATCTTCTATTGCATTAGGAATGATAAATATCTCGTTACCGAGGATCGCGTGCCCGCAAAACGAAATATCGCGTGATGTTTCACTGAGCTCAAGGCCCACACAGGATTTAAACCACTGACGGTTCTGATCGACAAGGCTAACAAGCGCTATAGGCACACCGAACAGCCGTTTTGCCATACGTGTAAGGCGATCAAATCGCTCCTCAGGCGGGGTATCCAGGATACTGAGTGAGCGTAGTGTCTCAAGCCTGACCTGTTCGTCTTGTGCAATCTCTGGCTTTTTCAATACGGCATCCTGTGTTCGGCATCACAAGGCGGTAAGTTTGTAATTCGCGCAACCCTGCAAATAGCCAAATCATTTTCGCGCTCAGCGACAAAATTGGTCCGTATAAATTGCGATGTAATGAGGCGAACCCGAATAGGAAGCAAAGCCCTGCTGAAACAACTGTCTTCGAAGTAACTTATTTGAAACTCAGGAGCCATTATTATTGGTTTAAACATTTAATAAACTAAATTTACTATAGCACAAACCAATATCGAAACGATGGAATTGAATTGATCGATGCCAAACGAAGCCCCATTTATCTATTAAATTATTTTCAAAGTACAGAATAAATTAGGGCACCCATCAATTAAGAAAGCTACCCATAATTTAAATTTTCTTAACTTATGGGTGACTTTTTTTTAACCAACCGCATCAAGTGCCTGGCTGACGTCTGCGATAATGTCGTCGATGTGCTCGATACCCACTGAGATTCTAACCAGGTCGGAGCTTACTCCGGCTGCTGCAAGTTCATCTTCGTTAAGCTGTCTGTGTGTTGTTGATGCAGGATGACAGGCAAGTGATTTTGCATCACCGATATTAACCAGCCGCAAGATCATCTGCAATGCGTCGATGAACTGAGCCCCGGAAGATGCGCCACCAGCGATGCCAAAGCTCAGAATGCCCGATGCCTTACCACCGGTAATCATGTCACAGGCCGATTTATGCGGGCTGTTGTCCAGCGCGGCGTAGTTCACCCACTCAACCTTGTCGTGAGCCAGCAGGAACCTGGCGAGTTTTTCTGCATTTTCACAATGGCGCTCCATGCGCAGCCCCAGTGTTTCCAGACCCTGCAAGATCAAAAAAGAGTTATGCGGTGAAATCGCAGCGCCGGTGTTACGCAGCGGTACCACGCGACAACGACCGATGTATGCAGCAGGTCCAAGTGCTTCTGTATAGACAACACCATGATATGAAGGGTCAGGTTCATTCAACATGGGGAACCGCGCCTTGTTGGCGACCCAGTCAAATTTTCCGGAGTCGATGATGATGCCGCCGATCGAGTTGCCGTGACCACCGATGTACTTGGTCAATGAATGGATAACGATATCTGCACCAAAGTCGATGGGACGGCATAAGTAAGGCGTGGCGACCGTGTTGTCGACCATAAGGGGAACGCCATGTTTGTGTGCGATCTCTGCCAGTTTTTTGATATCGACGATGTTGCCAGCCGGATTACCGATAGATTCGCAGAATATCGCGCGGGTATTCTCATCGATCGCTTTTTCAAAACCGTCAAAATCATCAGCTGACACCATGCGCACTGCGATGCCCTGTTTCGGCAGCGTATGCGCAAACAGATTATAAGTACCGCCATATAACTGGCTGGTGCTCACGATGTTACAACCAACGTCACTGATACACTGAACCGCGTAGGTAATCGCTGCCATGCCGGAGGCCACTACCAGGCCGGCAATACCACCTTCCATCTCGGCGAGACGCTGTTCGAGTACTGCCGTGGTAGGGTTCATGATACGGGTATAGATATTACCGGGGACTTTCAGGTCAAACAGGTCGGCGCCATGCTGCGTGTCATCGAAAGTATAGGAGGTTGTCTGGTAGATCGGCACCGCTGCAGCTTTGGTGGTCGCTTCAGATTCATAACCGTGGTGTAAGGCGAGTGATTCAAGTTTCATAGTATTACCATTTGATAGATTAGTGACTGTTGAAAAGCAGTGTAGAGTATCGCAATTCAGCCAGTCAAAAGGCAAGTTTTATAACAAAACATTTAGCCGTGTTCATCACCCTTGACCGACGCCCGCAGTTCCTGGTGTCACTGGGTTGCGCATAGCATAGCCGTTTGACTGGTATCACATATAAAGAAGCCAGAGGGCTGTTGCACATAACAGTGAGCCAAACAGGATACCCTCTGCCTTCTGTCTGCGCTCGTTTAATACGAATGAGGCCAGCGTGTTACCACCAATGATCCAGATCATACTCGTGGTTAATGTCAGGCAAAGCAGGGAAAATGTTAAAAACAGTATCTGCCCATAGCCGCCGGAATCAGGCGAATAAAACTGGGAGAACATGATCGTCGGAATCAGCAGATACTTCATGTTCAGCGCCTCGACGATGACGCCATCTTTAAAAGTTAGCGGCCTGAGCGTCTTATTAGCATTGCACGAGAAGCTGAAGAATTTAAAGGCCAGGTAGAGCAGGAAAGCAATGCCAAGATATTTTATTATGTCAGTTATTCCGGGATAAGCGGTAATCACCAGGTCGAGACCGAAACCGACCGACAGTGTCTGAAAGATGCTCGTTATATTTGTCCCCAGCCAGAACGGGATGGTCTTCCTGACTCCGAAGGAACTTCCAGATGCCGCATATAAAATATTTGCCGGGCCGGGGCTGATAACTATTGGCAGCAGAGTTACAAGCCATAGAATTGCTATATCAATATTGATTCACCGTTTCATGTATGAGGATTAAAATTGGGGGCAGATTGCCTCCTATTCTTTGATGCTTGTATAGCAATCGTTAACCGACGGAATAATAATATATAACAATAATAATTATTACGAATAAAATGATACTTGATAAGAAATTCGCTCTTTTTCTTTTTACAGCACTTGCATCTTTGATTACAGGCACGCTTTCGTACTCCGCTATTAAAGATCTGGCCAGTTCAACATCTTCGTCAGGAACGTGAATGGTAGCGAAATCCATTGCCGCCAAATCACCCACACCGCCCTGTAGATAAAAACCGCCGACATGGGCCTCTATGCCATTAGCACGCAGCATACCAGAAACGATATTAGCTTCGTTTATATCGCTCGCCTTGTATATGAGTTTCATTTTATTTTAAACAGCACAACCTTCCCCATGAATCGCGGCCGACAAAGCAGGCCGTCGCTGCGCGATGAGGTTGTTAGCTTTTATCCTCTTTGCTGTAAGGGAATCGAGTATGGCCATACCTGATCACAAGGACAGCTAACGAGACAAGCAACATCGCACCAGCAACACCCAGCATTCTCCAGGTATCCAGGCTTTTCATGTCCAGTATCATATAACGCGCCAAAGCCACTATTGCTATATATAGAGGTATTCGAACCGGCAACTTACCAGAATCAAGATACATCGCCACCATGGCGAGCACCTCGAGATAGATAAAGAGGAGCAGCAGATCCGCTAAAGTCACTGTCCGTGCTTCAAACATTGATGTAATTTCTATTCCAACCGCAATTACAGTAGAAATAGCAATAACGATTAAACCAATCTCCTCGATCCAGGTAATCGCTTTATGCCCAATTTTGCTAATTTCTTTCATGAATTTTAGTTCCAGTATTTTTTTACAGCTAACGCCTCAAGCAATAAAACAATAAAAAGCAATAAAAAGGACACCCATAAATTAAATTGATTTGCTTCAGCTATGAAATTTACTTCGAATACGTTCAATTCGTTTTCGGTTGACACCAAGATCGGAGCTACCGACACGGGAGGCGGATCGAACATGAATGATCTTCTCGTCAGGTTTCTCATTCGGGAAATAGAACTCAACGTCATCAACAAATCGAAACAAAGCGGAGGTGAACTCAACTCGAATATAATTCTTCTGGTTTGTCAGAATTTTTGTTCGCTTTTCGGATTCGATTATCCGCAACAGACGGTCATGCGCCTGTTGCTGTGTTCCTGCATATTTTACAGGGTCGATGTAATGTTCTTCATCGTGCGCCTGACTGCTCACACAGTTTGGTGTTTTCGGGCATGGCGCCAACTTATTATTATTCACCCCCAGATTTGGCATGGTCCCTGAACACCCCGTTAGCAGTATTAAATTTATCAGAATAACGTGAATTATTTTGCACATCGTACATTTTTCTTATTTTATCAAAAAGAGGGCGGAGAAATTTACAGTAATCCCCTTCGTCCCCTCTCATTAATTGATATTATGCGTTTTCCCAATATATGGGTGTCTATGTTTTTAGCAGAAAACTGATTTTTTACTTGCTGTCCACCTCAGGGCGTGTTGTTATGTGATATTGTGCTCTTCATCTAACTCTTTCTACATATGCTCTTTTACTAACCTTTTTACTTCCTCTGGCAGCTTTTGATCTAATATTGGTGAAAACTCCCAATGGCCATAATATAGTAAGTCAGCCATGTAACTGTAGGCGCGCTGTAGGTCATCAAACTCAATATCATATTGTATAGTCGTGCTTTGATCTTGATTGGTCAGTAATCTATCTACACGAATACCATTAGGTTTGACATCAATAAGCTGCCCAAGAACAACAGGTATTTCATTATTAATATTCATATAAAAAGACCAAACATCATCACTGTCTTTGTGTGCTACGAATAATGCTACTTTATAATTATGTTGTCTTAGAACATCTAACCTGCCATAAATCTTGATCGAGCCAAATAT